>JAURBD010000005.1 GCA_030829155.1 Flavobacteriaceae bacterium | reverse complement strand
TTTTTACCAGGAATTTTAAAGGTGTAAATTTTGATCCATGGTGAGACCCATCACAAAAAGGTTGTGTTTTACTCATTCCACAGGCGCACCATAAGTAATTTTCTCCCTTAGTCAAGGGAACAGTTAGTGAATTTAAGCTTGAGGTATTGAGTTTTTTATAACCAGCACTTAATTCACTTTTTTTGTCTTTAGATTTAATCAAAGGATAAAAGTATGATGCTGACCATGAATCCTCTGTTTTTTGTTGTAAACCATAAGTAGAGGGATAAGTTGAATGAAAGGTAGCTGTTCCAAACAGTTGATCCCAGATACTGAACATGTTTCCAAAATTTCCATTGGGATCGCTAGACACCTCTAATTTTGAAGTTCCATGATGAGAATGATGAAATGTAGGAGTTATAATTATGCGTTCCAGGATTTTAATGATTGGTCGGAGTAAAGTATATTGATAAAAAGGCTTATCCCATTTGATTCTGCTGTGTGAGCCAATGATGACAAGCTGTTTTAAGATTAATCCAAAGGCAACGACTTTAGCTCCTCCAAGAAAAAGAACTAGGGCTACCCACCATATGTTCGGCATTAGTAAGTAATAAATGAATGCATTTCGGTAAGAAACAAAATACCCCATTTCTTCAGCTTGATGATGTGGCCTATGCAGTTTCCACAAAAATGGAGTTTCGTGAGCAGTTCTGTGATACCAATATTGGAGTAAATCATCAATCAAAAGATAACCTAATAAAGTTCCTGTAAAAGATAAATCCCCTAAAAGAAAACGGTATTCTGGTAAAAACATATTTCCCAAACTAAAAAAAAAAAAGACGATGAAAGGCTTAATCAAATTTCCCAAAATAACAAAGCTTAAAATTTCTTGAATCCAATCTCCTTTTTTTCGATTTGAATTTTTTAGAAAGCCAGAAATTGTTTCCAACAAACTGAAGAAAACAATAATTCCCATAACAAAGTATACATCTATATTTTCAATAGTCAATAGTTTTTTAATCATTACAGTATTTTATATGATAGTTATAAAGATATATTTAATTTAAATATTTTTTTGTTTAGAGTAAATTAAATCTCCAAAAATTTGTTTTTCTCAATCTGGAATGTACATTTGTACTACGTTTAAATAAAATGAATATTACAACAACATATTACAACCGATTTTTTAATTTCTATTTTTTGGATAAAAATAGGGCATTGTAGTATTTTAAAATAAATAACCACGAAAGTCCTGATTTAATCGGGACTTTTTTTTTATAAACAATAATAATGCAACCAATAATTGCCATACAAGGAATACAAGGTTCTTTTCACTATCAAGTGGCAATGTATTACTTCCCTAATGGAATTGAGGTCCTGGAGTGTTTAACTTTTGATTCGTTGGCTGTTGAATTAGTTTCGGGAAGAGCTACTCAAGCTGTAATGGCCATTGAAAACTCAATTGCTGGATCAATCATACCCAATTATGCCTTATTGGATCGTCATGATTTACAAATAGTAGGCGAATCGTATTTGAGTATTCATCACAACTTAATGGGATTGGCAGGGCAATCTATTGAAGATTTAAAAGAAGTTCATTCTCATCCAATGGCATTACTACAGTGTAAGGCTTTTTTTTCAAAATATCCACACATACGTTTAGTTGAGGCTGAAGATACAGCAGATATTGCGCGTAAGATACAAGAGGAGCAACTTCGTGGAATTGGAGCAGTTGCGAGTATCAAAGCTGCAGAAATTTTTAATTTAGATATTTTCTCTGAATCGATTCAAACCATCAAAAACAATGTAACCCGTTTTGTAATTATTCAACAAAATGGAGATTTAGTTGATCAAAACAAGATCAATAAAGCCTCATTGAAATTTGTATTGGATCACCAACGGGGTAGTCTTGCTGCAGTGCTCAATGTAATGAGTGATTGTCAACTCAATCTTACCAAAATACAATCACTTCCCGTAATCGAAACACCTGGTAAATATGCTTTTTTTGTAGATGTGACTTTTGATTCTTTTGATACTTATCAAAAAGCACGGTCGATCATTCAAATCATGGCAACTGAATTTAAAATTCTTGGAGAATATCAGAATAATAAAATATGAGCACAACAACAGCAAATCGTTTAAACAGCGTTAAGGAATATTACTTTTCTAAAAAACTTAGAGAGGTTGCTGCACTGGTTAAAGCGGGAAAACCAATTCTTAATATGGGTATTGGAAGTCCCGACTTAAAACCTCATTCGTCTGTGCTTGAAGCTTTGGAGAATAGCTTGTCAGATCCCAAAGCCCATATGTATCAAAGTTACCAAGGACTTCCCGAGTTGAGAGAACAAATAGCATCATTTTATGAAAAGAATTACAATGTCAGGTTAAACCCAAACAATGAAATACTGCCTTTAATGGGATCCAAAGAGGGAATTATGCATATATCAATGGCCTTTTTGAACAAAGGAGATAAGGTGTTAATTCCAAATCCTGGATATCCCACTTACAGCTCTGTCACAAAATTGCTAGAGGCCGAACCTGTTTTTTATGACCTCAAAGAAAAGAATAACTGGCAGCCAGATTTTGAATTTCTAGAGCAACTTGATCTAAGCCGTGTAAAGTTAATGTGGCTAAATTACCCTAATATGCCCACTGGGGCTCAAGTTAATCTAGATACTTTTTCACGTTTAATTATGTGGGCTAAGAAAAATAATATATTATTAATCAATGATAATCCATATAGTTTTATCCTAAATGATTCCCCTCGAAGTTTACTAAGTCAACCCCAAGCTATGGAAGTTGCTTTAGAGCTAAATTCTTTGAGTAAAGCTTTTAATCTTGCAGGTTGGAGGGTGGGAATGCTTTGTGGAAATTCGGAGAACATCAATGCAGTTTTGAAGGTGAAAAGTAATATGGATTCAGGTATGTTTTATGGAGTTCAAAAAGGAGCAATAGCCGCTTTACAATTAAACTCAAATTGGTTTGATCAACTCAACACTGTTTATGCAGAACGAAGAAAAGCTATGATTGAGTTGGCAACTCTTATGAATACCACCGTTGATTCTAAAAGTGTTGGAATGTTTTTGTGGGCTAAACTTAATGACTCTTCCTTGAACTCAGAATCTTTTATTGATGATGTTTTGATAAAGTACAATATTTTTATAGCTCCAGGAACTATTTTTGGTACTCGAGGAGAGGGGTATGTTCGGTTTTCACTTTGTGTAAAACTTGAAGATATTGAAACAGCAATTAATCGATTAGAGCCATGAAGATTTATATCATTGGAATTGGTTTGATAGGGGGATCCATGGCTATGGATCTCAAAACTATAATTGAAGGAATTGAAGTTTTTGGAATTGATTCCAATAAAAAACACGCTAATCAAGCTCTAGAAAAAGGTATCATTGATCGCATTGGTACTTTAGACAATGTTGCAGAAGCCGATCGAGTTATTTTGAGTATTCCGGTAAAGGAATCCTTAGCATTATTGCCAAAGCTTTTAGATCAGTTACACTCCGATGCTTTGCTTTGGGATGTTGGGTCTACAAAAGAACAATTGTGTGAATTAATAGCGAACCATTCTAAAAGAGATCAGTTTTTAGCTGCGCATCCTATTGCTGGTACTGAGTTTTCTGGACCACAAGCAGCACATAGAGATTTGTTTAATGGGAAACCGCAGATTTTATGTGAGTCTAATAAAACACGTCCTGATTTACTCACCTGGGCTAAACAAACTTTTAGAGAGATGGGGATGTATTTGCGGTTTATGGAAGCCGCAGAACATGACAAACACATGGCCTATGTGTCTCATTTATCACACATCAGTTCTTTTATGTTAGGAAAAACGGTTCTTGAAAAAGAAGAAGATGAGAATAATATCTTTGACCTCGCTGGAAGTGGATTTGAATCAACAGTTCGTTTAGCTAAAAGCTCTCCTGAAATGTGGACTCCCATTTTTGAACAAAATAAAGAGAACGTGATCGAGATTTTGGACGCGTACATAAAAAACTTAGAACACTTCAAAAAATTGTTAGTAAATGACGATTATAAAAGTTTGTTTCGGGAAATGAAAAACACCAATCAATTAACATCAATATTAAACGGAATTAGTAAAAAATAAAAACAAAATAAAATGAAAAATAAATCTCAGATGAGAGAATGGCTTAATGACTTCGGTCTTTCTCACCCACTTGTAATTGGTGGGCCTTGTAGTGCAGAGACAGAAGAACAGGTGTTGAAAATTGCTCATCAGTTAAAAGATTCTGACGTTACAGTTCTTCGTGCAGGAATATGGAAACCAAGAACCCGACCAGGAATGTTTGAAGGGGTAGGAGCAATTGGGTTGAAGTGGTTACAAAAAGCCAAAGAGGAAACAGGTCTACTTACAGCTACCGAAGTGGCAAATAAAGATCATGTAAAATTAGCAATCGAACACGATATAGATATTTTGTGGATTGGTGCTCGATCAACTGTTAGCCCCTTTATTATGCAAGAAATAGCAGATGCCCTTGAGGGAACTGATAAAATTGTATTGGTAAAAAACCCTGTTAACCCTGACTTGGCACTGTGGCTTGGTGGAGTAGAGCGTTTGCATACTGCTAACATTAAAAAATTAGGTTTGATACATAGAGGTTTTTCGTCTTATGAAAAGACAAAATATCGAAACAATCCTGAGTGGCAGATTGCTGTGGAGGCACAAAATAAATTTCCAGACCTTCCTTTGCTATGCGATCCTTCTCATATCGCTGGTAGACGAGATTTAATTTTTGATATTTGTCAAACCGCTTTAGATTTAAATTTTGACGGTTTGATGGTAGAGTCACATTGGGATCCAGATAATGCTTGGAGTGATGCTGCTCAACAAGTTACACCTACAAGACTAATTCAAATTATGAAAGATCTCAAAATCCGAAAAGAAAGTGATCAAGAAGAGTCTTATAATACTGCTTTGAATAATCTTCGTACTCAAATTGACATCACTGACCAGACCATACTCGATACTTTGGGAAAACGTATGCTAGTTGCAGAAGAAATAGGTTTGTTAAAGAAATCTAAGAATGTTGCGGTTTTACAAAATAAACGATGGAACGAAATTTTAGGTAAAATGATTTTAGAAGGAAAAGACCGAGGTTTGTCAGAAGAATTTATTTTAAAGATTTTTAAAGCAATCCATCAAGAATCAATCAACCATCAAGAGGAAGTCGTAAATGGATAAATAAAACATTAATAAAAACTTAAATAATAAAAAACCGGTTTGAGCCGGTTTTTTATTACTTATAAACTGTTCATTTTAAGACAAAGCCCTAGAAATACGTTCAACAGCTTTTTTAATGTTTGCCTCAGATGCAGCATAGGATATACGAATACAATCTTCATTTCCAAAGGCTTCTCCTGTAACGGTCGCAACGTGGGCTTTTTCTAACAAAAATAGTGCAAAGTCACTTGCATCGTTTATTGTCGTCCCACCAATAGTTTTTCCAAAGTAAAAAGAAACATCAGGGAAAACATAAAAAGCACCATCAGGGCGGTTCATTTTAAATCCTTTTATTTGGGATAATAATTCGATAATTAAATTTTTACGACGACTAAACTCATCGACCATATATTTGATTTTACTCACGGGTTCTAAAAGCGCTGTTATGGTAGCTCGCTGTGCTATACAGTTTGCACCACTCGTTATTTGACCTTGCATTTTGTTACAAGCCTTTGAAATCCATTCGGCAGCTCCAATATAACCAATTCTCCAACCCGTCATAGCAAAAGCTTTTGCTACACCATTTACAGTAATTGTACGGTCATATAATTCTGGAATTGCAGCAATACTAAAGTGTTTTATTCCGTAGTTGATGTGTTCGTATATTTCATCAGATAGGATAAAAATATCAGGATATTTTTCTAAAACCTTTCCTAATGCTCTGTATTCAGCCTCAGTATAAATTGTTCCACTCGGGTTGTTGGGTGAATTGAACATGATCAGTTTTGTCTTAGGCGTAATAGCTGCTTCCAATTGTTTGGGAGTAATTTTGAAATCTGTCTCAATTGATGAAGGAATAATGACAGATTTTGCTTCTGCCAAAGTTGCAATTGCAGAATAACTCACCCAATAGGGTGCGGGAAGTAAAACTTCATCTCCAGGATTGAGTAAAACCATACATAAATTTGCGATTGATTGCTTAGCTCCCGTGGAAACTACAATCTGCGAAGGTCTGTAGTTTAGATTGTTGTCGCGTTTAAATTTGGTGCAAATTGCATCTTTTAAGTCTGCATATCCATCAACAGGTGAATAGGAGTTGTAATTATCATTTACCGCTTTTATTGCGGCATCTTTAATATATTCAGGAGTATTGAAATCAGGTTCTCCTAAACTGAGCCCAATTACATCAATGCCGTTGTTTTTAAGTTCCCGTGCTTTTGCAGCCATAGCTAGTGTTGCTGAAACAGGTAAGCTATTAATTCTTTCTGATAATTTTTCCATTTAATAACGAGTTTAAGAAGGTTGAAGCCCCATCTGTTTTAGATATTTGAAATGCGAAAATAAGGCACTTCTGGTAGTTTTATACTCGTTATAGGGTAAATTAAATTCTTTTGCAGTTTTTTTAACAATTTTAGCAATATCTGTGTAATGTATGTGGCTGATGTGTGGAAAAATGTGGTGCTCTATTTGGTGATTTAACCCTCCAGTAAACCAGTTCACGAATTTGTTTTTGGTTGAAAAATTAACTGTAGTAAGCAGTTGGTGAATTGCCCATGTATTTTTCATAGTACCGGTCTTTTTTTCAGGTAGGGGCATTTGAGCGTCTTCGATGATATGAGCCAGCTGAAATACAAGACTTAAGATTAGTCCTGCAACATAATGCATTAGAAAAAAACCAATTAAAATTTTCCACCACACTATCTCCAAAAACAAGATTGGAATTAATATCCAAATCACAAAATAAATTAACTTAGTACAAATTAAAATAATCCATTGTCGAACGGGTTGGATTGCATTTCTGTAAGTTAATTTTCGTTTTATGTATCTGTAGGTCTGACGAAAGTCGGTGCTTATCACCCAATTTATCGTTAGTAGTCCATATATAAACACAAAATACAAATGCTGATACTTGTGGATAGATAACCATTGACTGTGTTTTGAAAAACGAATTATTCTTCCAGCTTCGAGATCCTCATCATGTCCATGAATGTTTGTGTAGGTGTGATGGAGTATGTTGTGTTGAACTTTCCAGTTGTGGACATTTCCAGCTAAAAAGTAAATACTAGCCCCCATAACTTTATTTACCCAGGGATTTTTTGAAAAAGACCCATGATTTCCATCGTGCATAACATTCATTCCTACACCAGCAATTCCAATACCCATTACAAGTGCAAGTGCTAATTTAATCCAAGCATTGAAGTCTGTAAATAAAATTAGAAAATAAGGGGTTATGAATAAGATAAACATAATTCCTGTTTTTGAATAAAGTTTCCAGTTTCCTGTTTTGGGTGCGTTTATTTTTTTAAAATGTTCGTTTACACGCTTGTTTAGAGTAATAAAAAATTTCTTTGGATCTTTACGGGAAAATCGTAACGGTTTAATTTCTCTAGGCATACTTGGTGAATTAATTGTGGTTTATTTCTTTACAAGTTATATTTTTGATAAAAATTTACATTTTGAATATTGTAGAACATTACTTCCAAGACTTATCACCTCGAAAAAAAAAGCAATTTAATCAATTGGAATCACTTTACAGAAAATGGAACGAAAAAATAAATTTGATTTCTCGAAAAGATATTAACGAGCTATATGAAAGACATATACTTCATTCTTTGAGTATTGCACGTTTGATTAATTTTTCTCCAGGCACTCAAATTCTTGACGTAGGAACTGGTGGAGGATTTCCAGGTATTCCATTAGCAATTTTATTTCCTCAAGTAGATTTTCATTTAATCGATAGCATTCAGAAAAAGATTAAAGTGGTTCAAGAAATTAGTCAAGCTTTAGATATAAAAAATGTAGAGGCTCGGCACCAAAGAGCGCAAGAATTTAAAAAGCCTATTGATTTTGTAGTTAGTCGCGCAGTAACTCGAATGGATGTCTTTGTTCCTTGGATAAAAAAAAATATCAGGAAAAAGAGTAAGCACGATTTACCCAACGGTGTTTTATATTTAAAGGGAGGTGATTTGACCGAAGAACTAAAAAACTTTCCTAAAGCAAGAATCTTTGCTTTATCGGATTTTTACGAAGAAGATTTTTTTGAAACAAAAAAAATTGTTTATCTACCGCTGTAGTTTTTTAATTGAGAGAAAAAGGAGTTTCTAGCTGAAAAACAGGAATTTCTAGTTTAAATTCATTGGTAGAACTAAGATTAATCATTGAATAGTGGCCTTTCATTGATCCAGTAGGAGAATTTAAGATGCAACCAGATTCATATTGTATCACTTGCCCAGATTTAATTATTGGTTTTTTTCCAACCACTCCTGATCCTTCTACAACTTGAGGACGTTTTCGGCTTTCGTTTATTATCCAATATCTTTTAATGAGTTGAACTGTTTCTTTGCTTTGGTTTTCAATTGTAATTAAATAACGAAAAGAATGATGGGAAATACTATTTTTCAAGAAACTCCCTTCATAGCGTGTTTCAACTGAAACTCGAATCCCTTTGGTAACTTGTTGTATCATTTAAATTAAATAAACCCCTACTTACAATATAAAGATATGCAATTAAAAATAATTAATTATTGATATCAAAAGAAGAAAGTGTTTTTACTCCAATCAATGCATCATGTTGATTTCTGATATCTCGAATGTAAAGTAAAATTAAATATTGATTTTCAGTAGTTGCATGATTACCACTAATTTTGTTTTTTTCCAGTCCATATTTAGATTTCCAGACATATTTATAGTTATAAAAGCCTTGTTTTAAAAGAAAGGTTCCTTCATAAACTTCATAACTTGGATTATAAATCAGTTTGTAATTTTCATTTAACTCATAATTTGAAAATTTGCCGTAAAGGAATAATTCTTCATTTTTGAGTGTGTATTGCTTTGCTAAGCTAAAATGTACTCGTGTATAATCTGCCTCAATGGAGGGATCTTCACCCATGACTGTATTAATTACAAAATCACCATTTATATCAGGGTTAAACGTATAGGGATAATTCGCTCTCTCTGGATCTGTAAATAAATAAGTTTGATAGATTTCTTCTTGTTCAACGTAGCTTATGCTGGGGTTTGTAATACGATTGTCCTTAGTGTCAAAATATAAAAATTCATTTCCACCTTCAAATTGTGCAGGGGCATCATAGCGGAAATGTAATTCTTTTCCGATAATATACTGGGGTTTAGAAAGTTTTTTAACATTATCCCACTGCTCGTTTTGAATAAGTGTAATTTTTAAGTCTTTATCTGGATTGCGAATATTAATGCCAATTGGGTTGATAGAAAATTGAACCGTTTGATGGGTCGAAAACTGCTCTAATTTTCTGCTCCTAAACACACCAGCTTCAATTGTGACAAGGTTTTCATAAATTAAAAATTTTCTACGAAACATAAGTTCATCATTGGCATCAAATACAGAAAGCATATAATTCCCTGATATTAAAAATTGAGTATTTTCATTGGGTAAGGTCAATTCATAATGAGTGTAGCGTTGAAGGGTTCCAAAAGAACTTTTGTAGTTTGAAATTCTTTGATTATCAAGACCTGATAAATACTCATTTTTATACAAGTTTGAGGGCTTCCAGTCGTGATTAAAGTATTCAATAACATAATAATAGTCATTATCTTCTGCCAAAAGATCATCAAATTCAAGGATAAAAGATTCTCCAGTTGTGATGAGAGGGAATTGATGTTTTGCAGTTTCGGATTTAAAAGAAATACTTTTTAAAAAATCGACATTTGTTATTTCGTTTAAGACTTGAGTATGTCCCAAAAGGGAAGAAAAAAGAATTAAAAAAAGAGTTGGATATGTCTCAAGGGCTTTCATGCTCTAAAGATACAATATTATGGATTAATTCGTATTTAAAGTTATTGTCTCTTCGAAGAGGTTAAACAATTTATTTAGAATGAGTATAAATAAAATAAATTCCCTCTAAATCCACTTTTAGTAGTCTGTTTTAATTAGTAAATTTGCATGATTTTTAGATTTAATAATTCATTTTATGTCCAAAGACATTCGAATCCCCAGAGGATCAAAGCTAAACTTAGACGGTGAAGCAAACAAGATCTTGGTTGAATTGCCAAAACCCAAGACATTTGTTCTCAAACCTGATGATTTTTTTAACATCACACCAAAGCTAATTGTAAAAGAAGGTGAATCTGTAAAAAAAGGATCTCCCATATTCTTCTCAAAACAAAATCCAAGAATTCATTTTGTTTCTCCTGTTTCTGGGGAAGTAACTTCTATTGTCAGAGGAGCTAAACGTAAAATCCTCCAAGTGGTCATTACTGCTGATGAATCAGATGAGGTCATTACACATGACGTGTCTAATTTTGAATCTATGGATGCGGAGGCAATCAAAGAAGTTATTCTAAAAAGCGGAAGTTGGCCTTTCATAAAACAACGCCCTTACAACACAATAGCTCAGCCTGAAGATTCACCTAAATCAATTTTTATTTCAACCTATTCTACAGCGCCGTTAGATGTTGATTATGAATTTTTATTGAAAAATAATAAACTGGATTTTCAAAAAGGAATTTCTGTTCTCAAAAAACTTACATCAGGGAATGTAAATTTAACCTTTGATGAATCGTTCAATGGCTTTTTTGGAGCTATCAAGGATGCTGAGTTAATTGGAGTTTCAGGGAAACACCCAGCAGGTAACGTTGGAGTTCAAATCCATAAAATTGATCCGATCAATTACGGGGATAGAGTATGGGTTGTTGAACCAGAAGATGTTGTCAACTTAGGAATTTTATTCTCTACTGGACAATTTTCTTCCCAACGAACTATCGCAGTAGTTGGTTCTTCAGTAGCAAAGCCACAATATTACAAGACTACAATTGGTGCAGCGTTGAAGCCTTATTTAGAAGCATCAGAGATAAATCAAGAAGAGGAAGTTCGAGTGATCAATGGAGATGTGTTGAGCGGTACAACTTCATCAGAAGATGGCTATGCAGGTTATTACAACAATTTAGTTTCTGTTATTCCAGAAGGGAATACATACCGTATGTTTGGATGGCTACCCTTTGTAGATAACCATATTCCAAGTATTTCAAAAACCTCACTTTCTTGGTTGTTTGGATCCAAGAAATCAAAAGTTACAACCAATCTCAATGGAGAAGAACGAGCACTAGTGGTTACAGGAGAAATGGAAAAAGTTTTTCCAATGAACATATTTCCGATGCAACTTATCAAAGCCTGTATCGTAGAAGATATTGAAAGAATGGAAGCTCTCGGAATTTATGAGGTAGTTCCTGAAGATTTTGGTTTGATAGATTATGCTTCAACTTCAAAAATCGAAGCACAAGACATCATAAAAAAAGGGATAGCGTTAATGATTAAAGAAGTAGGATAAAATCAATACATATGAGTTTTTTAAGAAATAAAATTGACCAAATAAAAAAACCTTTTGCTAAAGGAGAAAAATGGGAGAAATTTGCCCCAGCTGTAAATGCATTTGACACCTTTATGTTTGTACCCAATCATACAACTCAAAAAGGAGCTCACATTAGAGATGCAGTAGACTTAAAACGTACAATGGTTACCGTGATTATTGCACTTATCCCTGCACTGATCTATGGTATTTACAATACAGGATATCAATATTTTATACAAACTGGAGAAGTTTTTACTTTTATGGATGCATTTATCCATGGAGCGAACAAAATTGTTCCAATGATAATTGTGTCTTATGTAGTAGGCTTGACCATAGAATTTATTTTTGCAATTTATCGAGGCCATGAAGTGAATGAGGGATACCTGGTAACAGGGCTTTTAATTCCAATGATTATGCCTGTTGATATTCCTTTATGGATGGTTGGTATTTCAACTGCCTTTGCAGTTTTGATCGCAAAAGAAGCATTTGGAGGAACAGGAATGAATATTTTGAATCCAGCACTAACAGCTAGAGCTTTTGCCTTTTTCGCTTATCCAACATACATGTCTGGAAATAAAGTTTGGGTATCTGAGGCTTCAAATGTTGATGCAATTTCTGGTGAGACTATTCTTGGGTCTCTGGCAGCTGGTAATGATGTGAGTTATTCAATGATGGAAATGTTCAATGGATCCATACCTGGGTCAATTGCTGAAACATCAGCACTATGGGTAGGAGTAGGAGCACTAATACTTATTCTTACAGGTGTTGGAAGCTGGCGTATCATGATTGGAGGAATCATAGGTGGGGCGCTAATGGGATTCTTATTTAATCTTTGGGGAGCAAATGCTCTAATGAGTTTTCCATGGATGAATCATTTAGTTGTTGGAGGATTTGCCTTTGGTATTGTATTTATGGCTACTGATCCAGTATCTGCAGCACAAACCAACAAAGGAAAGTGGATCTATGGTGTATTGGTAGGTGTCTTTTGTATCCTCATTCGAGTATTCAACCCTGCTTACCCAGAAGGAGTAATGTTGGCAATTTTATTGATGAATGTATTTGCACCAACAATTGACCACTACGTGGTTGAAGCCAATATTTCAAAACGAAAAAAGCGTTGGTCATCAGCTCAACTTAAAACAGCTTAATTATGAACAGAGACAGTAATTCATACACTTTTCTTTTTGCCACAATTATGGTATTTGTAGTAGCCTCTTCTTTGGCTTATACCTCAATATCACTCAAAGAAAAACAAAATGAAAATGTTCGTAAAGAACAAATGCAAAACATTCTTTCTACTATCGGAATCAATACTGATCGAGATGGAGCTGAAAATTTGTACAATGAATACATAAAGCAACAACTGGCATTAACACTCAAGGGTGTTCCCGATGAGGAAGCGAATGCATTTAAAATTCAATTGGGCACAGAAGTAAAAAAGCCTGTTGAACAACAACGGTTTCCTTTGTATGTTGCTGAAGTAGAAGCTCAAACTTTTTACATTGTTCCTTTACGTGGTGCAGGTTTATGGAATGCTATTTGGGGGTATATTGCTTTAGAGAGTGATATGAAAACAATTAAGGGTGTAGTTTTTGACCATCAAGGTGAAACAGCTGGATTAGGTGCAGAGATAACACAAAAGTGGTTTCAAGATCGTTTTGTTGGTGAGACCATATTTGATACTGACGGTAAACTTGTTGGAATTGCAGTTTCCAAAACCAACAATGACCCAAATGGTTTGGATAAAGACGACCATGAGGTTGATGCAATTTCTGGAGCAACAATAACTGGCGATGGTGTTACGGATATGATCTCGGAACGTTTAGCTCATTACACACCATATTTTAAATTGACTCAGGCAACCCCGACAGAGGAAGTAATAGAAGAGATTATTGAAGAAGTTCCGGCTCAAGAAGTAGTTGAAGAAACCAATACAATTGCTTACCAAAATTAATTTCATGAAGCAAAAAAACACACCTCCAAAAAAACCAAGTTTATTTTTTGTCAATAAAGGCAAAGAAGCTTTGTTTTCAAAAAAGAACAGAGCCTTGTTATCTGATCCAATGGATGATAACAACCCAATTACCGTTCAGGTTTTGGGTATTTGTTCTGCATTAGCGATTACCGTTCAACTCAAACCAGCCATTGTAATGAGTATCTCGGTTGTTGTTGTAATGGCGGCTTCTAATGTCATTATTTCATTGCTAAGAAATTTGATTCCTAACCGTATTCGAATCATTGTTCAATTAGTAGTTGTTGCTGCAATGGTAGTATTGGTAGATCAAGTACTCAAAGCTTATGCATATGACGTCTACAAGGAGCTATCCATTTTCATCGGACTGATCATAACCAATTGTATCGTAATGGGAAGACTCGAGGCATTTGCTTTAGCCAATCGCCCTTGGGCATCATTTTTAGATGGAGTTGGTAATGCAGCAGGATATGGATTTATTTTAATTGTTGTGGCATTTTTCAGGGAATTATTTGGTTCTGGAAAACTATTCGGATATCAAGTAGTACCAGATGCACTTTATGAAATGGGGTACGAAAACAACGGTTTAATGCTCTTGTCTCCCATGGCATTGATTACTGTTGGAATCTTTATTTGGATTCAACGTTCAAGAAACCGTAAACTCATTGAAAAAAACTAAATCATGGAATCATACATTAATTTATTTGTCAAAAGTATCTTCATTGAGAATATGATATTTGCTTACTTCTTAGGGATGTGTTCCTATTTGGCAGTATCAAAAACAGTGAAAACCGCAGTTGGTTTAGGATTTGCTGTAATATTTGTTCTATCAATTACGGTACCGATCAACTTTTTATTAGACACCTATTTGCTTAAGCCAGGTGCATTAACTTGGCTAGATTCAGAATACGCATCAATTGATCTTAGTTTTTTAAGCTTTATCATGTTTATTGCTGTTATTGCGTCAATGGTACAATTGGTAGAGATGATTGTAGAAAAATTTGCTCCTGCTCTCTATGGAGCCTTAGGGATATTTTTACCTCTAATTGCAGTAAACTGTGCAATCCTGGGTGGATCACTATTTATGCAACAAAAAGATTTTGGTGGGGTACTCGAATCAGGAGTTTACGGATTTGGATCTGGAATTGGATGGTTTTTGGCAATTATTGCCATAGCAGCAATTCGAGAAAAAATAACCTATTCAAACGTTCCTGCACCTCTTCGAGGTCTTGGAATCACCTTTATAATTACAGGTTTGATGGCAATTGGATTTATGAGTTTCATGGGTATTAAATTATAAAATCATTTATGGATTATTCTATTATTTTAGCGAGTATTGTTGTTTTCTTATTAATCATATTTTTATTGGTAGGAATGTTGTTGGGGGCTAAAGCAAAGCTAATGCCTTCAGGGCCAGTTGCCTTGATGATCAATGGTGAAAACAATATTGAAGTTTCATCAGGGAGTACATTATTAACTACTCTAGGGAATAACAAAATATTTTTACCATCAGCTTGTGGTGGAGGAGGTACCTGCATTCAGTGTAAATGTCAAATTATGGAAGGTGGAGGAGAAATTCTTCCTACTGAAAAACCCCATTTTTCTCGCAAAGAAATCGCAGACGGATGGCGTTTAGGTTGTCAAGTAAAGGTAAAAGAAAATATGGTAATCCAAGTTCCTGAAGAGGTCTTTGGAATTAAAAAATGGGAAGCAACTGTAGTTCGTAATTGGAATGTTGCCTCCTTCATCAAAGAGTTTGTAGTTGAGCTACCTGAAGAGATGGATTACAAGGCTGGTGGATACATTCAGATTGAAATCCCAGAATGCGAGGTTAAATATTCTGATATCGACATTTCCGCTCACCCAGAGGAACACCCCGGAGAACCTGACAAGTTTAAAATGGAATGGGATAATTTCAATTTGTGGCCTTTGACAATGAAAAATCCAGAGTCCGTGGAGCGAGCTTATTCTATGGCTTCTTACCCTGCAGAAGGTAAAGAAGTAATGTTAAATGTTCGTATTGCAACTCCACCATGGGATCGAAATAAAAATGGATGGATGGATGTTAATCCTGGAATTGCTTCTTCATATATTTTCTCAAAAAAACCAGGAGATAAGGTTACCATTTCTGGGCCTTTTGGTGAATTTTTCATAAACCCCTCAGAGTCTGAAATGCTCTATGTTGGTGGTGGTGCTGGGATGGCACCAATGCGATCACACCTGTATGAACTCTTTAGAACTTTAAAAACTAGACGTAAGGTTACGTTTTGGTATGGAGGACGTTCAAAGAGAGAACTTTTCTATTTAGATCACTTCCGTGCTCTCGAAAAAGATTTCCCTAATTTTAAATTTTATGTTGCCTTATCCGAACCTCTTGAGGAAGATAACTGGAAGGTTAAAGAAGGACTCGATGGAGAAGGTGATGGCTTTAAAGGCTTTGTTCACCAAGTAGTAATCGACAACTACTTATCAAAACATGAAGCTCCAGAGGATATCGAAGTTTACTTCTGTGGACCGCCATTAATGAACCAGGCGGTAGAACGGATGTCTGATGACTTTGGAATCCCACCAGAAAATGTTCGTTTCGACGATTTTGGAGGATAATATTTAAAAAGGTGGCTCATGTGAGCCACCTTTTTTTAAATGTAAATTTATGACTGAACAAGAACTACACAACTTAGCGATGGAAGTTGTTGGGAAAAGAATGGAAGAACAAGGTTTTGAGTTTATGACTGTCAATTCAGAACTCAAAAAAGACCCTCAATTCGTTTGTCTAAAGGATAAAAAGTTACACTTTGTAATTGTGCGTTCAGTTTCTTACCCCAACAATCCTCTGGACTATGATAAAGCCTTTATGGATAAAGTTCGTTCTCATGCAGAAAAGTTCGAGGCTACAACATATTATGCAGGAGTAGGGTTGGCTCACGCTGACAACTATGAACTACCCTTGACCAAAAAAGATCCTTATGCTATCAATTTTCAAGGACTTCAAAAAATAGAACATCATGCGTAATTTTTTTTTTGTTTGTTTTTTGTTTGTTGGTTGTAAAGACAGTCAGCAGATAGAAAAGCATCAAGGTTTTGCTTTGGGGACAACATATTCGGTTCAATACGGTGAAATCAATGTAAGTCCCGATCAGATTCAAATGGGAATAGACTCTCTGTTTACAGTAATCAACTCTTCCATGTCTACTTATCTCCCCGATTCGGACATCTCTAAAATAAATCAGGGAGATTCATTGTTAACTGTTGATATTCATTTCAAAAGAGTTTTTGAAAAAAGTACTGAAGTATGGAACAAGACGGAAGGTTATTTTGATCCCACAGTTGGATCTTGGGTAAATGCCTATGGCTTTGGCCCTGAAAATAAACCTGAAATTCTTACCGATCAAAAGAAAGATTTTTTGCAAAGCATAACAGGCTGGGATAAAGTAAAATTGACTCCAGAAGGCACTGTATTCAAAAACAATATTGCAACTTATCTCGATTTTAACGCCCTGGCAAAAGGGTATTCCGTTGACCTTTTGGCTACTTATTTAGAGCTTCAAGGCGCAACAGATTTTCTGATAGAAATTGGTGGCGAAATTGTTGCTCGAGGTAAAAATCCAAAATCATCAAATCCTTGGCGAATTGCCATAGATGATCCAAATCAAAATGAGGGTCGGAAATTGATTCAAACTTTAACTTTAAAAGATCAAGCAATTGCTACATCTGGAAATTATCGAAAATTTAAGATCGATGAGGTTACAGGTGAACGCTATGTTCATTCGATAAACCCTCTTAACGGAGCCGCTTTTAAGTCAACTGTTTTGAGTGCATCCGTAATTGCTTCAGATTGTATGACAGCAGATGCGTATGCCACTGCTCTGATGGTAATGCCACTAGATAAAAGTATCGAAATGATTGAGTCTTTACCCAACACAGAGGCTTACTGGATTACTGCAAGCCAAGACACCATAAAGCAATATTTTTCCAAAGGATGGAACAAGTAGTTTAACTTTTTGTGACCAGGGGTATCCGCTCATCCTTGGGCAATCCAAATTTTTCTTGTTCGCTTTCTGATAAGGTATTTATGAAATCAACAGCTCTTGCTTCAAAACCTGAAGATTTTAATCGATCATAATAATCTTTCCCATAAATTCTGACATGGTCATATTGTCCAAAAATTCTTGTGCGTTCTTTGGGATCCACGATGCTGTTGTCCTCAAATGTGGTATTTCTGTTTTCATCTAAAGGAACTTGAAGAATTGCTGTTCCTGCCGGTTTTAAAACCCTGTAAATTTCTTTTATTGCTTTTTCATCATTTTGAATATGTTCCAGAACATGATTGCAGAGTATTAAGTCATAGGTGTTTGATTCAAAAGGAAGCTTACATAAATCAGCTTTCACATCTGCTAAAGGAGAAAAAAGGTCGGTTGTTGTGTAATCCCAATGCGAAAAAGATTTGAATTTTTTGTAAAAAACCTGTTCGGGAGCTACGTGTAAAACTTTGATAGAATCAACTAGAAAAGAAGTTTCTCGTTCTAAATAAAGCCACAAAAGACGATGTCGCTCCAGCGACAAGGTTCCGGGACAGAGAGCGTTTTCACGTAATTTTTGATATCCGTAAGGTAAAAATTTGCGGTAGCTACTACCGTCAATGGGATCCGTAAAGCGATTACCCATGTAGTAAAGTTTAATAAGGGGACGAAATAAGATACTTAGTTGTATTAACCAAGTTCTGGGCACAAGGTTGAGAATCAACTTCATAAAATAAAGGCTTCTTTTCGAAAGGGAGTTTCCTCATCACTTTCAATGCCAAGAGTTTCATAAATGTATTGAAAGGTAGAGAGCAGTTCGGGTTTTCCCTCTATCAAAGCCACATCATGTTCAAAATGTGCACTAGGTAAACCGTCAGCAGTTAAAATAGTCCATCCATCATTTAGTTGTTTGATTCGGTGGGTTCCTCTGTTGATCATAGGTTCAATAGCCAGAACCATTCCATCTAAGAATTTTTTACCACGGCCTCTTTTTCCATAATTGGGTACCTCTGGACCTTCGTGCATTTCTGTACCTAAACCATGACCAATTAATTCTCGAACCACACCATACCCCTCAGCCTCTGCATGGTTTTGAATGGCAAAAGCAAGATCTCCAATGCGATTTCCATTTTTAAATTCGGCAATTCCTTTGTACAAAGACTCTTTGGTAATGCGTAAAAGTTTTTCTGTTTTGGGATCAATTTCGCCTACTGCAAAGGTGTAGGCATGATCTCCATAAAAACCATTTTTGAGTGCGCCACAATCGATCGAAATAATATCTCCCTCTTGTAAAGGACCTTTATTTGGGATTCCATGCACTACCTGTGCGTTTGGACTCATGCAAAGTGTATTGGGAAAATCATAGAGTCCCAAAAAACCTGGAACTGCTCCATGATCTCGAATAAACTCCTCTGCTTTTGCATCCAATTCTAAGCTACTTACTCCAGGTTTAACTTCACCAGCAAGCATTCCTAGTGTCTTAGAAACAATCAATGCACTTTCTCGCATCAATTCAATTTCCTCTCTATTTTTTAGAACAACAGCGCTCATTTTGCATATGCGTTTTTGTAGCCGTCACCTTTCAAAATGCTAAGCATGTCCTGCTCCAAAGTTTTGATAGGAAATTCTACAATTCGATTCAATTCTTTATTGTCTTTAAAAAAAATTAAAGTGGGGACATTGAAGAGGTCATATTTTTTTTCGAGACCAGTAGGTGTATCCTTGTCTTCTGAAACTGCAATGAGTTCCACATCCTCGATTGCGAATCCTGATTCTTTTAATATTTTTAGCATTGGCGGAACTTCTCGTTGACTATCTTCGCACCAAGTTCCCAAAAGTAAAGTTATCTGAAAATCTTTCAATAGAGATTTTAATTCCTCAACTTCAGCTGTATTTACCTTGTAAAAATCATACTCCTTTTGATACCAGGGTGAAAACAGTTTTAATTGGGCTAAGGTTATTTTTCCCAAAAGAATTTCTTCGCCTTCAAGCGTTGAACTTTTTAAGGAATTTGGAATTGTAACTTCAGTCGTTTTTGGTTTAGGTGCCTTTTTCACTTCATCACAACTAATGAAAAGAGCTAAGGTCAAAAAAGTTAAAATTATTTTCATAGGAGTAAAGATTTTTGTGTCATTGCCTCTGGTTGTTCAATGTCCATTAAATCGAGGACAGTAGGAGCTAGATCTCCCAAAACACCAGAAGTTATTTTTTTCTTGTGATTATCTACCAAGATAATTGGAACAGGATTGGTTGTGTGAGCTGTATTTGGACTTCCATCTGGATTTATCATGGTTTCACAATTCCCGTGGTCAGCAATAACTAAAGTAGCATAATCTTGAGTCAATGCAGCTTCGATAACCGCCTGAGCACAACTATCGACAGTTTCACAAGCCTTAATCGCCGCATCAAGGTCTCCAGTATGTCCAACCATGTCTGGATTTGCAAAATTTAAACAAATAAAATCTGCAGTTTCTTTTTGAATCTCTGGAAGGATTGCATCTCGAATTTCAAATGCGCTCATTTCGGGTTGCAAATCATAGGTAGCTACTTTTGGGGAAGGGCAAAGAATACGCTCTTCTCCAGCAAAAGGTTCCTCTCTACCACCGTTAAAAAAGAAAGTAACGTGAGGATACTTTTCAGTTTCAGCAATTCGAATTTGGATTTTACCAGCGTTAGACAAGGTTTCTCCCAAAGTATCTTTTAGATTTTCTTTATCAAAAATTACATTTACATTTTTAAAAGAACTATCATAATTGGTGAGGGTAACATAATATAAATTTAGTGGCTCCATTCCCTGATCTACAAATGCTTTTTGTGAAAGTGCCTGAGTCAATTCGCGGCCTCGATCAGTTCTGAAGTTAAAGAAAATTACTACATCATTAGCCTCTAAGGGAGCTAGTGCATTTCCATCTTTATTTTTTGCAACCAAAGGATCGATAAACTCATCGGTTATGTTTTGGTCATATGAATCTTGAATTGCGCTGGCAAAATCATTCACGACAGTTCCATTTCCGCGAACAATAAGGTCATATGCTTTTTGAACACGCTCCCAGCGTTGATCCCTGTCCATAGCATAATAACGTCCAATCACAGAAGCTATTTTCCCTGTAGTCTTGGACATGGTTTCTTCTATGCTTTTAATGAATTTTTTCCCAGACATTGGATCAACATCCCTACCATCGGTAAAAGCATGTAGATAAACTTCATCCATTTTTTCTTCAGCAAAAATACCCAGTAAAGCATTGATGTGATTTATGTGAGAATGAACTCCGCCATCAGAAACCAAACCCATTAAATGAATTTTTTTCTTATTAGTTTTTGCATATGCAATGGCTTCTTTCAATACGATTTCATCTTTTAGCGTATTGTTCTCAATTGCTAAATTGATTTTTGCCAAGTCTTGATAAACGACACGACCAGCTCCAAGATTTACATGACCTACCTCGCTATTACCCATTTGACCGTCTGGGAGTCCAACATGCATTCCGTCGGTTCGAAGACTGTTGCTGGAGTAATTTTTATACAAACTATCGATAAAGGGAGTTTGTGCTTGATCGATAGCGGAAACCCTGGAGTCAGCAGATTTTCCCCAGCCATCGAGAATCATCAAAATTGCTTTTTGAGCCATGAATTATTTTTACTGCAAAGATAGCAAATATGTCAATGAAATTGTCGCATAAAGATTTCTATCCTATCTTTAAACTTTCAAAAACGTTATAATTGAATAAAGGAATTGTTTATCGTTCAACAGGCAGTTGGTATCTTGTAAAAGATACTAGTGGAGAATTTTATTCATGCAGAATAAAAGGGAAGTTTAGGATCCAAGGAATCAAGAGTACCAATCCCATTGCAGTAGGAGATAGAGTTGATTTTGAAGTAGAGAAAGAAGAAGAATCACAAGGAATAATCAATGCAATTGAACCTCGGGATAATTACATTGTTAGAAAATCTGTGAATTTATCTAAGCAAACCCATATTATCGCATCCAATATTGATCAAGCTTTTTTATTGATTACTTTAAACAATCCACCAACGTTTTTTTCTTTTATTGATCGATTCTTAATCACCGCCGAAGCCTATCAAATTCAAGCTATTTTATTGTTTAATAAAATGGATACCTATTCTGAGGAAGAAAAACAAGAGGTAAAGCGGATGCAAAGTGTTTATCAAAAGATAGGATACACTTCTCATCAGATTTCAAGTTTTAAAAAAGAAGATGTAGACTTTGTTTCGAGATTGATGGAGGGTAAATCCACGATGTTTTCTG
Source organism: Flavobacteriaceae bacterium (assembly GCA_030829155.1). Lineage (GTDB taxonomy): Bacteria > Bacteroidota > Bacteroidia > Flavobacteriales > Flavobacteriaceae > Arcticimaribacter. Next base: position 6,842 of record JAURBD010000005.1, on the reverse strand, counting down.
GGCACAGTGGTGTAGGTAAATCTACTTTAATCAATTCAATAGCTCCAGATTTAAACTTAAAAACAAAAATAATTTCTGAACAACATCAGCAAGGACAGCACACAACCACTTTTGCCGAAATGTTTGATTTGGATGGAAACGCAAGAATAATAGATACTCCAGGAATCAAGGGTTTTGGAGTTGTTGACATGGAATCAGAAGAACTGGGAAATTATTTCCCTGAATTTTTAAAAATAAAAAACTCCTGTAAGTTTAACAATTGTCTTCATGTAGATGAACCTAAATGTGCGGTAAAAGAACGAGTTGAAAATAAAACAATTGCTGCATCTCGATACAAAAGTTATCTTCAACTCTTGGAGGAAGACACCCCCTACAGAAATTAATTATGCGTGTAGTAATTCAACGAGTAAAAAATGCCAAAGTAGAAGTTAACCAAGAAAATGTTGGTTCTATCAAACAAGGCTTGGTAGTTTTGTTGGGAATTGAAATGGCAGACACTATTGAAGATGTCAATTGGATCGTCAAAAAAACAACACAACTTCGGATTTTTTCAGATTCAAATGGAATAATGAATCGTTCGCTTCTCGATATTAATGGAGACCTCCTTTTGGTCAGTCAGTTTACTTTAATGGCTGCTACAAAGAAAGGAAACCGACCTTCTTATATACGTGCGGCAAAACATAAACATGCAATCTCTCTATATGAGGCTTTTATATCTCAAATAGAAAAGATTTTGAACAAACCCATTGCAACTGGAATTTTTGGTGCAGACATGCAAGTTTCTTTGTGCAACGATGGTCCGGTAACTTTACAACTCGACTCAAAGAATAAAGAGTAATTAATAGATATTCACTTCAATTTCTAAATAAATATCAAAGATGTCTTTTACTTTTTTTTGAAGTTCTTGTGATAATACTAAAATTTCTTGACCCGAAGCTTTTCCATGATTAACCAATACCAGAGCTTGATCTTTATGAACACCTGCATCACCTTTTTTATAACCCTTGAAACCAAGAGATTCAATTAACCACCCAGCTGGAATTTTGATTTCAGAACTATTCATTCTGTAGTAGGGTATTTCAGGATATTTTTCTAATAAGTTTTCAAATTGTTTTTCTTTAATTATTGGGTTTTTAAAGAAACTTCCACCATTCCCAATTACTTTGGGATCTGGAAGTTTACGTTCTCTAATTGAAATTACTGCATCAGCAATGCTTTTTGGAGATACAGGTATATTTCCCATTTCCTCTTTAATTGCCCCATAACTTGTTTTGAGTTTATGGTTTTTTTTGGTCAACCGAAATTGAACAGAAGTAATTACATATTTTCCTTTTAAAGTAGTTTTAAAAATAGAGGTTCGGTAACCAAATGCTACATCTTCAAGATTGAATTTACTTATTTCTGCAGTTTGAACATTCATAGCCATACAGCTTACAAAACTGTCTTTCAATTCAACTCCGTAAGCACCAATATTTTGAATAGGGGCAGTGCCAGTATTTCCAGGAATTAGGGATAAATTTTCTAGGCCACCATATCCTTGATTTATAGTCCAAACAACAAATTTGTGCCAGTTTTCCCCTGCTTGAACTTCAAGTACAATATGTTCTTCATTTTCTTCAACTTTATGGATTCCTTTAAGATTAACATGTATGCATAATCCTAATATTTTTTTGGTAAGCAGTAAATTACTTCCACCACCTAAGATAAATTTTTTTTTAAAGTTTTTATTCAAAAGTATCTCACGAAGTTCTTCTTCCGAATTAACACGAGTGAAATATTCACTAAAACATTCAACACCAAACGTATTATATGCTTTTATGGATTTGTTTTCTTCGATTGTTTTCAATTGTGTTTTTTTAAGCATACACAAGATAGAAAACTCAATTCAATTGGAATAAGCCTTTAAGGCTTTTTCTAGAATTTTTGCACAGCGTAACAAGTCTTTTTGGTTTAAAACAAAACCCATTCTAATTTGTTTTTTTCCATACCCAGGAGTAGAATAAAAACCAGCTGCAGGGGCAAACATAACTGTTTCATTTTGATAAGTAAAATCAGTTAACATCCATTTAGAAAATTCTTCCGCATCCTCAACAGGTAATTCTACAATACAGTAAAAAGCTCCCTTTGGATTGGAAACTCGAACGCCATCAATTTTTTCTAAAGCTTGAATTAAGGTTTTTTTTCGTTTTGAATATTCATTTTTTACGTGGATCAAATATTCTGGGTCAGAATTGATAGCAGCTTCGCTAGCCATAAGAGCTAAAGTGGCAGGAGATAAACGTAAATGGGCAAATTTTAGAGCAGTCGAGATTAGATTTTTGTTTTTTGAAACCATGAATCCAACTCGTGCTCCACAAAGACTGTAACGTTTAGAAACCGAATCTATCATGATTGCATGATCTTTTAACTTTTCATATTGTAATACCGAAAAGTGTTTATCTACTTCACTATGAATAAATTCTCGATAAACTTCATCAACAATTAAAAAAATATTATGTTTTAGTGCAAGATCTCCCAGCAATTTGATTTCTTCTTGTGAGTATAGATATCCAGTAGGGTTACTTGGATTGCAGATTAAAATTGCCTTGGTTCTTGTTGTGATTTTTTTTTCAATGGTAGAGATTGAAGGGAGGCAAAATTGTTCATCAAATAATGAAACTATAGGTATAACTTTTACACTTGATGCAGCAGCAAAACCGTTGTAGTTTGCATAAAAAGGTTCAGGTATGATAATCTCATCACCAGCATCACAAATACAATTCAGGGTAAATGCTAATGCCTCGCTTGCTCCGGTCGTAACAATGATGTCTTCGGGAAGAACTTCAATTTTATTTCTTTTGTAATAAGTACAAAGTAATTTTCTAAAACTTAATGACCCTTCAGATGACTCATAAGGAAGTAGCTTCAGATTATTGTTACGAACTACATCAATTGAATCTTTTGGAGAATCAATATCAGGTTGTCCAATGTTGAGGTGAAATACATGAACTCCTTCAGTTTTTGCTTTAGTCGCAAAAGCACTTAATTTTCTTATGGGAGATTCTGGAAGGTTTCTTCCCTTATTTGATAAAATGGGCATTTTGTATTAAAATAATTTCGCAAATATCTAAAAAAAAATTATAACATATTAATTGGAATATTTTTTGTTAGGTTTTTTTATGTATTCTTTTTTTTAGGATTACTCTTTTGCAAAAAAAAATGTAATTAAAATAGAAGACCGAATTATACCCCATTTCCATAAAATAATATTTAAGAATAATTTTATTCATATTTTATTTTTGTAGCTCTTTCTCTTTGTTTAATCAATCCAGTTTTCATTTTCCAGAAGGCTTTAAAAAGCGAACTTTTTCTTTTAAGTTAATTAATAACCTAATCGTATTACAAGTTCAAATTAATAGAGTAGCCCTTAATTTTTTATTAGATTTTGGTGTCAATAAAAAGCATTTTGTCTAACAACGATTTAATATCAATTCATGACTTTGAAAGTGGGAGATGTAATAATCTCAATTAATGGTAAAAGATTAGATGACATAAAGCTGCAGGATATGACTCAGCTATTTCAAAAGAAACCTGGAAATAAAATAAAACTAGCAATGAAAAGAAACGAAGTAAAACTTATTTATCGATTTGTTTTAAAAACATTGTTATGAGAGTTATTGAACCACTCCTTTTATTTTCAGTGAAACAATAGGTGTTTCTGCAGAGTTTGAATTTACAGTAATGGTTTTACGAATCGGACCCAATCTGTTGGTGTCGTATTTAACTTGAATTTCTCCAGTTTCCCCAGGTGGAATTGGAGCCTCTGGTTTCTTAGGGATAGTACAGCCACAGGAAGAGTATACCTTAGTTATTTCAAGAGGTCTATCACCTTTATTTACAAAAGTAAAAACACGAATTCCGTCACTGCCTCTTGAAATTTCTCCATAATCAATAACATTGGATTCAAACTCTATTTTTGGCCCACTGGTTTGAGCAAAGCTTCCAAAATTGAACGCTAAAAAAAAACTGAAAGCGGTAATTAAATTTTTCATACTCGTGTTTAGTATTTGCAATATACATAATTTTAATTCATAGAAAAAAGCATAACAAAAGTGATCTGATTCCTTTTGAAATCCCTTTAAGAAAATTACTTTTGCTTTATATTTAACAAAAATCAGACCAATATGTCGATTTCCTCAAAGTTTGAAGCCGCAACTGTCGAAAAGAAATGGTACGACTACTGGCTTAGTAATAAGTATTTTGCATCTACACCGGATAAACGTCCATCATATTCTATAGTAATCCCACCACCAAACGTTACAGGTGTACTTCATATGGGCCATATGCTAAACGTTTCTTTGCAAGATATTTTGATTCGAAGAGCTAGAATGCAAGGATTTAACGCCTGCTGGGTTCCTGGTACCGATCACGCATCGATTGCTACAGAAGCTAAAGTGGTAGCTCGATTAAAGAAACAAGGAATTGATAAAAATGACTTAACACGAGAAGAGTTCTTAGAGCATGCTTGGAATTGGACAGAGGAATATGGAGGAGTTATTTTAAAACAACTTCAAAAATTGGGAGCTTCTTGTGACTGGGATAGAACCAAGTTTACTCTTGATGCAGAAATGTCAGAATCTGTAATTCAAGTATTCGTTGATCTGTTTAAAAAAGGGATGATTTATAGGGGTTATCGCATGGTTAATTGGGATCCAGAAGCACAAACAACTTTGTCTGATGAAGAAGTTATTTATGAAGAAAAAGCAGGTTTTTTATATCATGTAGCTTATGAAGTAGAGGGGGTTGAGAATCCCTTGATAGTTGCAACAACTCGTCCTGAAACTATTTTTGGAGATACGGCAATTTGCATTCACCCAGAAGATGAACGTTTTGAACATTTAAAAGGGAAAAAGGCAAAAGTTCCAATTGCTAACCGCTGGATACCAATCATTGAAGATGATTATGTTGAAATAGAATTTGGAACAGGCTGTTTGAAAGTAACCCCAGCACATGACGTCAATGACAAAGCTTTGGGAGAAAAACACGGATTAGAAATTATTGATATTTTTAATCCAGATGCAACCTTAAATGCTCAGGGACTTCACTATGAAGCTATGGATCGATTTGAAGTTCGGAAATCCATTTCAAAAGAGCTAGAAGACCTAGGTGTATTAGTTAAAAAAGAAGATTACCCCCACAAAGTGGGCACTTCTGAACGAACTAAGGCAGTTATTGAGCCCCGTTTATCTGACCAATGGTATTTGAAAATGGAGGAACTTGCAAAACCAGCTATCAAAGCTGTACTTGAATCAGATGATGTTACTTTAGTTCCAGATAAATTCAAGAATACCTATCGCCATTGGATGGAAAACATTCGAGATTGGAACATATCTCGACAATTATGGTGGGGACAACAAATACCAGTTTATTATTATAGTAATAACCCTGATGATTTTGTAGTAGCTACTTCAATTGATAAAGCATTAGAAATGGTACATTTAAAATCTGGAAATAAAAATTTAAAGGCAAGTGATCTTCGTCAAGATGACGATGTTTTAGACACTTGGTTTTCTTCTTGGTTGTGGCCTATCTCTGTTTTTGACGGAATTCGAAACCCTGATAACGAAGAGATAAACTATTATTATCCAACCAAAGACCTAGTAACGGGACCGGATATATTGTTTTTCTGGGTTGCTCGTATGATAATTTCGAGCTATGAATACCGTAAAGAAAAACCTTTTTCTAAAGTTTATTTAACTGGACTTGTTCGAGATAAACAAGGAAGAAAAATGTCCAAGCAATTAGGTAATTCTCCAGATGCAATTAAACTCATAGAGGATTTCGGTGCTGATGCTGTTCGTATAGGTTTATTATTCAGCTCAGCTGCTGGGAATGATTTGTTGTTTGACGAAAGCTTATGTCAACAAGGAAAAAGTTTTGCAAATAAAATATGGAATGCATATCGTCTAATTGATGGTTGGGAAGTTGATGAAAATAAAAGCCAATCCATAGTGAATAGTGAATCACTCCAATGGTACGATCATAAATTTCATCAAACTCTAGAAACTATCAATGATCATTTTGATAAATACCGCTTATCAGATGCTTTGATGACTTCTTATAAACTTATTTGGGATGATTTCTGCTCTTGGCTGCTTGAAGCAATAAAACCATCCTATGGTGATCCAATTGATGGGAAAACCCTAAAAGAAATTCGATCTTTGTTTGAACAAAATTTAAAATTATTACACCCATTTATGCCTTTCATTACAGAAGAACTCTGGCATGATATGGACAAAAGATCTCAAAATGAGGCATTGGTTATTAGTAAATGGCCAATATTCAAGTCATTTAATGTAGAGATTATCAATCGCTTTTATGCTGCTAAGGCAGTAATTGGTGGAATACGAAATTTCCGAAAAGAAAAACAAATTGGATTTAAGGAAAAACTGGCTCTTCAAGTAATCGGTTCTTCAGCAGAAATCCCTTTTGAATCCTTGATTCAAAAAATGGGACAGCTTATTAGCATTGATTATCTAAAATCATCACCAGAAAAACAAGGGGGAGCTTTTCGTGTAAATGGTCTGGAATTTTTTATTCCACTTGAAGGTAAAATTGATATTGAAAAAGAGCGACAAAAAATAGATAAAGAACTCAAATACTTGAATGGTTTTTTATTATCTATTCAAAAGAAATTGGCAAATGAACGCTTTGTTTCTAACGCTCCAGAACAAGTGCTTGCTAATGAGCGAAAAAAAGAAGCTGATGCTTTAAAAAAAATAGAAGTATTACAGAAAAGCTTGGCAGCTTTATAAATAAATTTTTATTTCTTGGCGATACAGTGTATTCCGCCTTTCACAACT
>JAURBD010000046.1 GCA_030829155.1 Flavobacteriaceae bacterium | reverse complement strand
TTTCCTCTTCCCAAGGTATTGATCGGTATATTTGAAATTGTCCAACGGCTTTATGGACTCCGTTTTAAAAAATCAAATAAGATCAAGGGATATCACAAAGATGTTGATTGCTACGAAGTTTTGAATGAAGCTGGAGATTACCACGCGATATTATATGCAGACTTTCATCCTCGTACAGGAAAAAGAAGTGGAGCTTGGATGACTTCTTATCGATCCCAAAATCAAAATAATAGGCCCCATGTCTCAATTGTTTGTAATTTCTCACCTCCAACAGAAAACGCTCCTTCTCAAATGACCTTCAATGAAGTAACAACCCTTTTTCATGAATTTGGACATGCCTTACACGGGATGCTTGCCAATACCAAATACAGCGGATTAAGTGGAACTAATGTGTCTTGGGATTTTGTTGAATTGCCGAGTCAAATTTTAGAAAATTGGTGCTATCAAGAAGAAGCACTTTCTTTATTTGCAAATCATTATCTAACCAAAGAACCTCTTCCCATGCATTATGTCCAAAAAATAAAAGATGCAGCTCAATTCCAACAAGGAATGCAAACTCTAAGACAGTTAAGTTTTGGATATTTAGACCTTTCTTATCATAATGAAAACGCAATGAATATTGATTGTGTTCATTCCCATGAAGAAAAACAAATTTCAAAACTACAATTCACTCCAAGAATTAAGGAAAATTGTTTGAGTACTTCTTTTTCTCATATTTTTCAGGGTGGCTATGCAGCTGGCTATTACAGCTATAAATGGGCAGAAGTTTTGGATGCTGATGCTTTTGAGTTATTTTTAGAAAAAGGAATTTTTGATAAAAAAACCGCGAAAGCCTTTCATGATAATATACTTTCCAAAGGAGGAACACAACATCCTATGGATCTTTACAAACGCTTTAGAGGCTCTGAACCCGATCCAAAAGCTTTATTAAGAAGAGCGGGGCTTATTCAATAATATTAAACTTTTTCCAAGCAATATATCCTCCTTCAAGATCACGAATTTTTTTAAAACCTAAAGAATCCATTTGAACAGCAGCTTTTTTGCTTCATTTCCCTGACCGGCAATAAATGTATACTAGAGCCTCTTTTGGTAATTCATTAATTTTTTCTTTAAAATCAACAGAAAGTACAGATATATTTAAAGCTTCTTCTATGTGTCCCTCTTTGAATTCTTTTGGTGTTCTTACATCAATAAGTAGATTTTCGAAACTTAATTCTAAAAAGAATAAATCCACAGAAATTATAAAAATTGAGCTCTGAAAAAGGAGGTTAAAAAATAAAAGTCGAATCATTTGCATTACAGATCAATACAAATATAAACTAAGCCAACCTAAAAAAGGAATTGCCTCAACCCAAAAAAGATTTCGATAAGGAGATTGATCAATAGAAGTTGAACAAAGGAAATAAACATACAATATTGCCATCAGTAAATATGCAAACCAAAAATTTGATGAACCTAAAAATGAAATAAAAACAATAATTAGTGAAAGAAAAATCCCTAATAATTTTGTTTTTGATACTCCTAAAAACTGAGGGATTGTTAACAATTCTTCTGAATCCATTTGAGAATCAAATATTTCAAAAGGTAAAATTGCCAAAATAATCCATAGATAGCGCTGAATTATAAGAACCCAGGTTGAGGAACTAAAAAAATCAATAGTGTTTATCAAGGGTAAAATCAGGGTTACAAGCGTCCAACATGAAGCAACAATATGAATTTTTAGACCCTCAATAGTTCTAAGGTTATACTTTTTATTATAAAATGGTATTATGTACAAAAAAAGTAAAAATGAAGCAATTATTGTAATTGACATTTCCAAAAGATTCAAGGAAAAAAATAAATATACTGAGAAAATCAAACTCAAACAACTAAGAATAAATATACCTTTTGGGACGAGCTTTTGACCTTCAAAGGAATTAAAAAATAAATAGTTGTATTTAACAAAATTGTAGGCGAATAAAGTTCCTAAAAAAACAAATAATCTGAGCTCAATTGAAGACGATAATTTTAATTCAATAATGGAAATTTGATACATGCAAAGTACCATTAAAGCTACATGAATACTCGATTTTACATAAAACTCAAAATAAGATTGAAACTTTTCCATAGGGTAAAAGTATCAAAACGATGATTATATGTTATTTATTTGGTTGAAAACTTGTTGTAGAAGCCGCATAAATATTAAAAAAATGAGTTGAATTTTAATTACATTTGGCAAAATATTTAATGAGAATGAACGGTAATTTTGAATCAAGGCACTTAGGGCCAAATGAATACGAAATCGAAAAAATGCTTGAAACAATTGGAGTTGATTCTATTTCATCCTTGCTGAATGAAACCATACCCGAAGACATTGCTTTAAAAGAAAATCTAAACCTCCCTGATGGAATCAGTGAACATGAATTTTTGACTGAACTCCAACGTCTTTCCCAAAAAAACAAATTGTTTGATACCTACATTGGATTAGGATATCATCCAACCATTACTCCAGCTGTCATCCAAAGAAACATCTTGGAAAACCCGGGATGGTATACCGCTTATACTCCTTATCAAGCTGAAATTGCTCAAGGAAGACTTGAAGCTCTTTTCAACTTTCAAACAGTAGTTACTGACCTAACTGGCATGGAGTTAGCCAATGCTTCTTTACTTGATGAAAGTACTGCAGCTGCTGAAGCCATGTCACTACTTTATGCTGCAAGATCAAGAGATCAAAAAAAGAACAACAGCAATTCCTTTTTTGTTTCGGAAGATGTATTACCACAAACTTTAGCCCTCTTAGAAACAAGATCAGAACCAATTGGAATAAAACTTATTGTGGGCAACGCTTCTACATTTAATTTTACTTCAGAAATTTTTGGGGCATTTTTTCAATATCCCGGAAAATTTGGTGCTTTGTGCAATCTTCCGGAATTAGTTGAGAAAGTTAAAGCTTTAGAAATTAAAACAGTGGTAGCAGCCGACTTATTAAGTTTAACTCTTTTGGAGGCTCCAGGTAATTATGGTGTTGATGTGGTGGTAGGGACTACCCAACGATTTGGAATACCTTTAGGTTATGGTGGGCCTCATGCTGCATATTTTGCGACACGCGAGGCTTACAAAAGAAATATTCCGGGAAGAATAATCGGTCAAACTCGAGATCTTGATGGGGCTCCAGCCCTAAGAATGGCACTCCAAACAAGAGAACAACATATAAAAAGAGACAAAGCTACTTCCAACATTTGTACAGCTCAGGTATTACTTGCTGTTATGGCAGGAATGTACGCGGTTTACCACGGCCCTGAAGGATTAAAAAGTATTGCAGAAAAAATTCATAAATATGCCATTCGATTTGAAGCTATTCTAAAAACACTTTCTATTGAACAAATTAACATAAACTATTTTGACACCCTTCTTTTAAAAGTAGATACACCAAAACTGATAAGCTTAGCAGAAGAAAGTGCCATTAACTTATTGGTTGTTGACTCCAAACATGTAGCAATCGCATTTAACGAGGCTATAACTGAAGAAAATTTCAGTAAATTAGTGGAAGTTTTTGAAAAATATACCAACTTAAAAAGTTCTTCAAATCTTTTAAAAGTATCCTTCAAAATTCCAAAAAACCTGACCAGAAATACTTCTTTCTTAACCCATCCCATTTTCAATTCTTATCGTTCTGAAACAAGTTTAATGCGCTATATTAAACGTCTAGAAAGGAAAGATTTGGCACTTAATCATTCCATGATTTCTCTTGGATCATGTACCATGAAGTTGAATGCAGCCAGCGAAATGCTTCCCTTAAGCTGGCCTCAATGGAATGGGCTTCATCCGTTTGTCCCTCTTGATCAGGCAGGTGGATACCAACACATCTTACGTGAATTGGAACAACAATTAAACCAAGTAACAGGATTTTATGCTACATCGCTCCAACCCAATTCTGGGGCTCAAGGTGAATATGCTGGTCTAATGGTTATCAGGGCATATCATGCCTCCAGTGGAGATCATCATCGAAACATATGCATCATTCCTGCTTCTGCTCACGGAACAAACCCTGCTTCTGCAGTCATGGCAGGAATGAAAGTTATTGTTACAGCTACAGATGAAATAGGAAATATTGATTGGCTTGATTTTTCAACTAAAGTAAATGAGCATAAAGATAGTTTAGCTGCCTTAATGGTTACCTACCCTTCTACGCATGGAGTTTTTGAATCTAATATCCGGCAAATGACAAAATTGATTCATGATAATGGAGGACAAGTATATATGGACGGTGCCAATATGAATGCTCAAGTTGGGGTAACAAGTCCAGCTAATATCGGTGCTGATGTATGCCATCTAAACCTACACAAAACTTTCGCAATACCTCACGGAGGTGGAGGACCCGGAGTCGGTCCAATTTGTGTTGCAGAACACTTAGCTCCCTTTTTGCCCTCCAACCCAATAATAAAGACTGGTGGTTCTAATCCAATTAACTCAATTTCTGGGGCTCCTTGGGGATCATCATTAGTTTGTCTAATTTCTTATGGATACATCAAAATGCTCGGTGGAAAAGGTCTTAAAAGAGCAACTGAGATCGCAATTCTTAATGCCAACTACATAAAAGCAAGACTTGAAAATGCATACCCGATTTTGTATTTAGGGGAAAAAGGAAGGACAGCTCATGAAATGATTATTGACCTGAGACCTTTCAAGCTAAAAGGGATAGAGGTAATAGATATTGCCAAAAGACTTATGGATTATGGCTTTCATGCTCCAACAGTTTCTTTCCCCGTTGCTGGAACAATGATGATTGAACCTACCGAAAGTGAAAATATAGCAGAAATAGATCGTTTTTGTGATGCTATGATATCGATTGCAAATGAAATACATGAACAAGAAATTCACGACGAACGTAGTATTTTAAAAAATGCACCACATACTCTAGAAATGGCTACCTGTGAATCTTGGAAATTTAATTACAGTAGACAAAAAGCATTGTACCCTTTAAAATTCGTACATGAAAACAAATTTTGGCCATCGGTCAGAAGAGTGGATGAAGCCTTTGGAGATCGTAATTTAATATGTAGTTGCACCTCTGTAGATGAGTATTTAAATAATTGATTTTCATTAATTTATTATACAAAAATAACTACAATATCTAACAAAAATTAATTTGGATTTCGTTTAAATTTTTTGTTATTCCGGTTCTCAGCTATTCTCTTTATTAAATTTGTTTGTATAATCAAGCTAATGAATATAAAAATCACAGGTACAGGGAGTTATGTCCCTAATAATGTTTTAAAAAATAATGACTTCTTAAATCATTCATTTTTGACTAATGATGGTACACCCTTTGAAATTGAGAATAAAGAAATTATTGAAAAATTCAGTTCAATTACAGGAATCAAAGAAAGACGCTATGCAGCAAAGAGCGAAAATTCTTCTGATTTAGCGGCTAAAGCAGCAAAGAAAGCCATTTTGAATTCTAGAACTAACCAAGAAACCATTGACTATATAATTGTAGCTCATAATTTTGGTGACACTCCTTATGGTCTAAAGCAATCAAATCCATTACCAAGTGTAGCTTCAAAGGTAAAATCTTTACTAGAAATTAAAAATCCTAAATGCGTAGCTTATGACATTCTTTTTGGATGTCCAGGCTGGATTGAAGCTGTTGTCCAAGCAAAATCTTTCATTAAATCAGGCATGGCAAAAAAATGTTTAGTCATTGGAACAGAAACCCTTTCACGTGTGGTAGATGTTCGTGATCGTGATTCGATGATTTTTGCTGATGGAGCTGGAGCAACTATTATTGAAGAATCCAACAAATTAGGAGGTATACTTTCGCATGAAACTGTTACTTACACCGATAATGGTGAAGTTGATATTTTATTTTTTGGGGAATCTTATGAACCTGATAATAAAAATCAATTCATCAAAATGAAAGGTAGAAAAGTTTACGAATTTGCTCTATCACACGTTCCAGAGGCTATGAAATCGTGTTTGGATCAATCAGGTGTTAAAATTCAAAATTTGAAGAAAATTTTTATTCATCAAGCTAATGAAAAAATGGATGAAGCCATTGTCAAACGTTTTTACAGGCTGTACAAAGAAAAAGTTCCGCCATCTGTACTTCCAATGAATATTGAATTCAATGGAAACAGCTCTGTAGCTACAATTCCTACACTTTTAGATCAAGTACTTAATGGAGAAAAAAAAGGACATCTTTTAACTGAAGGCGATATTATATTGTTTGCAAGTGTAGGAGCTGGAATGAATATTAATGCAATTACCTATCAGGTTTAATCAAATTGACATTAATTAAACCTAAACTACTTTTAGGGGTTTTATTTTTAAGTTTTATGTATTTTTATATCAATGAAACTTTTGACCCACATTGGACAGTATACCCTAATGATCCACAAAACTTTTGGGAAATTCACTAAATGGAGTGTTCTTAAAAATTTAATTCTCCGAGAAATCGATGATTTAATTATCGGTTCCCTTGGAATTGTTGCTTTTATATCATTTTTCGTTGGAGGTGTTGTAGCAATACAAACTGCCATAAACACCGACAATCCTTTATTACCTGGATACCTGGTTGGTTTTGCCACAAGACAATCTATAATTCTGGAATTTGCCCCAACTTTTATTTCAATTATTATGGCTGGAAAGGCAGGTTCGTTTATCACCTCTAGCTTGGGAACCATGAGGGTTACAGAGCAAATAGATGCACTAGAGGTTATGGGTGTAAATGCTTACAATTATTTAATCTTCCCAAAAATAATAGCTCTAACTCTTTTTCCTTTTCTTATTACATTCTCAATGTTTCTTGGTATACTGGGAGGATATATTGCGTGTATTACTGGTGGATTTTCTTCTCATGCAGATTTTATTGAAGGACTTCAATTAGATTTTAAACCTTTTCATATAGTTTATGCATTCATAAAAACTTTTCTATTTGCAATGCTCCTGGCCACAATACCTGCTTACCACGGCTACTTCATGAAGGGTGGTGCATTAGAAGTTGGTAAAGCCAGCACTATATCATTTGTTTGGACCAGTGTAGCTATAATTATTGCAAATACAATTGTCACTAATCTTTTACTTACCTAGATGATTCAAGTCAAAAACTTATTCAAATCATTTGAAGATACGCAAGTTCTAAAAGGGATTAGCGCAACATTTCAAAAGGGTAAGACCAATTTGATTATAGGAAAAAGTGGGTCTGGAAAAACAGTATTCCTTAAATGTATCTTAGGTATTTTTGAGGCTGATCAAGGTGATATTATCTTTGAAAGAACTCCTCTAAGCAGTATGAACCTGGAGACCCGAGCCCTTTTGAGACAAGAAATTGGAATGGTTTTTCAAGGAAGTGCACTCTTTGACTCAATGACAGTAGAGGAAAACATTATGTTCCCAATGAAAATGTTTACAAATGCACCTCATGAAGAAATAAGAGATCGAGCAAATATCGTAATTGACCGGGTAAACCTCATCAATGCAAATGAAAAGCTTCCTTCTGAAATTTCTGGAGGAATGAAGAAAAGAGTAGCTATTGCTAGGGCTATTGTTATGAATCCTAAATATTTATTTTGTGATGAACCTAATTCTGGACTCGATCCAAAGACAGCTATTTTAATAGACAATCTTATTCAAGAAATCACTCAAGAATATAAAATCACAACAGTAATCAATACCCACGATATGAATTCGGTTATGGAGATCGGAGAAAAAATTGTTTTTCTTGAAGACGGTTTAAAACAATGGGAAGGAAACAATCAAGAAATTTTCAAAACAGATAATGAAGCAATAACTAAATTTGTTTACTCTTCTGAAATGTTTAAGAAAATTAGAAAAATATATATTGAGGAATCTGAATGATCAATCAAATTGATTCCCATATTTGGACTTTATGTCATCTAATACCTGCTTGATATTCTGATGCTTTTTTTTGGGATAAATCATCAGAACATCATTATTGTCAACCACTACAAAATCTTCTAATCCATCCAATACAACTAGTTTTTTTTTGCTTGAAAAAATCATATTCCCTTTTGCATTTTCAAAATGTGGAATTACATTTATGGCTGCATTATTATTATTATCTTTCTCTAGCTGATCATGAAGAGCACTCCAGCTTCCCAGATCATTCCAATTGAAATTAGCTATAACTACTGACACATTATCTGACTGTTCCATTATTGCGTAATCTATAGAAATACTATCTACTTTTTGGAAACTATTATTCATGAATTCCTGCTCCATAGTGGTGTTAAGAACATTAATTCCCTGGCTAAAAACATCATACATTTTAGCTTGTTTAGCTTGAAATGCTTTGACAATGGTTTTTGCTCCAAAAACAAAAATACCTGAATTCCATAAAAAATTTCCGGAACTCAAAAACTTTTGAGCCAACGAGATAGAAGGTTTTTCCGTAAACTCTAATACTTTAGATATGGGGTTACTAGAATCTGAAACCTTGAGATAACCATAACCTGTATTTGGTTGAGTTGGATGAATTCCAAAAGTCATCAACTCTTCCTCTTTAGAAGAATGATTAAAAGCTTTAATTAAGTCCTTTGTAAAAACCTTAGGGTCACTAATCCAGTGATCACTGGGTGTTGCCAAAATTTGAGCCTTAGGATTCATTTTTTGAATTTTTAAAGACGCGAAAAGTAGACATGGTGCTGTGTTTCGCATGTGCGGTTCGAGAACAATCTGACTTTCTTTAAAATTTGGTAATTGAACTTGAACTAAACTTTTATAATTAACATTTGTTAAGATAAGTATCTGATCCAAAGGAATTGATAGCAATAATCGATCTACTGTATGTTGAAGTAATGATTTTTCGCTACCCATAAAATCTTGAAATTGCTTGGGAAGGTTTTTTCTGCTCTTAGGCCAAAATCGAGAGCCAACTCCTCCCGCCATTACAACTGCAAAATTATTAGATTTCATGTTCGTTTAATTCATTAATCACTTTTACCTCAGCATGGGGACTAAAAATATATTTCTTTTGTGTTGAGATTTCGTAACACTCAAAACGCTTGACACGTCTCTTTCCTAATCTAAATTTCCTACCGTCTGCTATTGAAAAAAAAGTGCCTTTTTCTAATTCAAAGATATGAGTTTTATTGCTAATCGGATCAAATTCACTTAGTGCCATCACCAAATTAAAATCAGTATCACTACTTGCTTTAGGGTTTTTAAAGTGATAGGCAACTGCTTTTAATAAGTTTTCTGGAAAAATTTCTGGATGTATTAAGGGTAAAATTAATCTCTGAAAGGTTATTTTCCATTCTTTCCCGTGCGGTTTGATGCGATATCCAAATTCTTGAAAAGCAATAAAATGGGCTAATTCGTGAATCAAGGTAATTAAAAAACGATATGGGTTTGAGCCTTCATTTATGGTTATTTGATGAATACCAAATTTAGTTTTACGGTAATCCCCATGTTTAGTTTTTCTTTTAGAAACAATTTTAATGTCAATTTTCCAAAGAGATAAGTATTCTTCTACCTGAGTTTTTGCTTTCGAAGGAATGTATGAAAGGGCTTCCATTATTTTATTAAGATTACTATGGTGTTCCTGAAGAAACGGGTAAGACTTTTCCATTGTAAAACTGATGACCATTTAAAGCGAAATTCAATAAATAATCTCCCATTTGATCTACACTCAACGGAGCTTGATATCCCGGAAAAGCTTCCTCCAGCATTTCTGTTTGAACTGCTCCAAAAGCAAGTGCATTAAAAGAAGGACCTTTATCTTTATATTCTTCTGCTAATAATTCGGTAAGAGTGATGACGGCTGCTTTACTACTGCTGTAAGCTGCTAATCCAGGGAATTTTGAGCTTCCTTGAATCCCCCCCATACTACTAATATTAACCACATGCCCTTTGGTATCTATCTGTGGTAAAAGTTGTCGAGTGAGTTCAGCTAATCCAAAAACATTTACTTTATAAACGGATTCAAAAACCTCAACTGCGGAATTTTTAAAAGGAATATTTTCAAGTTTTCCTGCATTATTAATCAAAACATCAAAACTTATATTTTTGGTAGATAATTGATTACAAAAAGAGGTTATCGCGTTCTGATCGGCAAGATCTACCGAGAACGCATGTATGTTTTCAATCCCTTTTAAATTTTCAATGTTCCTGGAAATTGCATATACTTGAATTCCACGTGAAGCTGCAAGTACAGCAGTTGCCTTACCAATCCCTCTTCCAGCTCCTGTTATGATGATGTTTTTTTTCAAGATTTTTTAAATAATGCTTTTAAATAATGTTAAATATAAAAAAACCCGCTTAATCGCGGGTTTAAAATAATTTGATTTTGTGTTACAACAACATCGTAATTGGATTCTCAATGTACTGTTGTAAAGTTTGCAAGAATTTGGAACCTGTTGCTCCATCAACTGATCTATGATCACAAGCTAAGGTAAGTTTCATTGTATTACCAACAACGATCTGACCTTCTTTCACTACGGGCTTTTGTATTATGGCTCCTACAGATAAAATGGATGAATTGGGTTGGTTAATTATTGATGTAAATTCTTGAATGCCAAACATCCCTAAATTAGAAATCGTAAACGTACTTCCTTCTATTTCGGCAGGAGTTAATTTCTTATCTCTAGCTCGAATAGCATAATCTTTTACTTGAGCACCTATTTGAGGTAAGGATTGTTCGTCAGCGAACTTGACAACTGGGACAACCAATCCATCTTCGACTGCTACTGCAACACCCATATGAACGTGATTGTGTTTTACAATTTTATCGTCATACCATCTTGAGTTTACTTGTGGGTGCTGCTTTAATGCCAAGGCAGTTGCCTTCACTACAATGTCATTGAAAGATATCTTGGTGTCTGGAGTCGAATTGAATTGATTCCTAAAAGCAATAGCGTTATCCATGTCAAATTCTACTCCTAAATAATAGTGAGGGGCAGTAAATTTTGAAGCCGCCAAACGTTTGGCAATGGTTTTACGCATTTGACTGTTAGCCATCTCTTCAACAGATTCTAAACCAGAGGGAACAAAAGGTTTTACTCCTCCACCTTGAGTGGGCTGGTGATTTTCAATATCGCGTTTAACAATTCTTCCACCATCACCTGATCCGGCAACAATGGTAATGTCAATCCCTTTTTCAATAGCTAGTTTTTTTGCTAAAGGAGAGGCGATTATTCTTCCGTTATTAGGGATGACAGCTTGAGGTGTTGAAATTTCTTGGGTTGTCTTTTCAACCTTAGTTTCGGGGAAAATAATTTCTTCTTTTTTGGGTGAAGTAGCATCATTACTATCAGGTGAAGTAGTTTTTGAAGATGCTATTATTGCAGCATCTAAATCAGCTTCTGTGTCTCCAATAATGGCCAGAACACTATCAACTGCTGCAGATTCTCCTTCTTGAATTCCAATGTGCAGAAGTGTACCATTATAGAAAGATTCAAACTCCATGGTTGCCTTATCGGTTTCTATTTCCGCAAGAATATCACCTTCTGAAACTGTATCGCCAACTTTCTTGAGCCAGGAAGCAACTGTTCCTTCTTCCATAGTATCACTCAATCGAGGCATAGTAATGATTTCTACGTTTTCAGGCATAGTTGCTGTTTTTGAAGTTTCAATTTTGGCTGTTTCAACCCCTGTCGGTTCTTCTTTTTCTTGAATGGACCCCTTTAAATGAGCTGAGATATCTTCTCCTTTTTCTCCTATAATAGCCAACAAAGTATCCACAAGAGCAGTATCCCCTTCTTGAATTCCAATGTGTAGCAATTCACCAGCATAAAATGCTTCGAATT
>JAURBD010000065.1 GCA_030829155.1 Flavobacteriaceae bacterium | reverse complement strand
ACGATTAAAAAGCAGGGTTCGATTTAAAATTTATGAAGTATTCAAAGCTCATAAAATTGATATTCCGTTCCCTCAAAGAACAGTTTGGATTAACCAAGTAGAATCTAAATCAAATGACTAAAATTTTAATTATTGAAGATGAAGAACCTATTCGTCGTGTTCTTAAGAAGATTTTAACCGAAGAGAACGATAATTTTCTGTTATTCGAAGCCGAGGATGGGAAGCATGGAATTAAACTTATCTTGGAAGAAGATTATGATCTTATCCTATGCGATATTAAAATGCCAAAGATGGATGGCTTGGAAGTTTTACAAACAGCTCGAAAAAAAGGTGTAACCACTCCATTTATTATGTTAACAGGACATGGTAACATTGAAACAGCTGTTCAAGCTATGAAAACAGGTGCTTATGATTTCATCCCGAAACCTCCAGATTTGAATCGTCTTCTTATATCGGTTCGTAATGCTATCCAAAGCAAGCATTTAATTAAAGAAAATGTTTTTCTGAAAAAGAAAATTGCCAAGAAGTATGAAATCATTGGAAATTCGTCTAAAATAAAAAAGGTGATTGAATTGATTGACAAAGTAGCACAAACACAAGCAAGAATATTAATTACTGGTCCAAATGGTACAGGTAAAGAATTAGTTGCCAATCAAATTCATCAGAAAAGCAATCGGAGTAAGTTCCCACTAATTGAAGTGAATTGTGCTGCAATTCCGTCTGAATTAATAGAGAGTGAGCTTTTCGGTCACCTTAAAGGAGCTTTCACCTCTGCTATAAAAGATCGAAAAGGAAAGTTTGAAGCTGCTTCGGAGGGAACTTTATTTTTAGACGAAATAGGTGATTTGAGCCTTAGTGCTCAGGCAAAAGTTCTTCGAGCGCTTCAAGAAAATAAAGTACAAAGGGTCGGAAGTGACAAAGACATATCTGTTGATGTGCGAATTTTAGCTGCTACAAATAAAAATCTTAAGCAAGAAATAAAGGCAGGCCGATTCCGAGAAGATTTATATCATCGATTAGCTGTTATTTTAATTGAAGTACCATCTCTTGTCGAGAGAACTAACGATATTCCAATGCTTACTAAACATTTTATAAATCAAATTGCTTTAAAGGACGGAATACCTGTTAAGAATATAGATTCTGCAGCTTTTGAATTATTAAAACAATATCCTTGGTCTGGAAACATTAGAGAGTTACGAAATGTGGTTGAACGACTGATGATTTTGGGTGATGATCCAATAACTAAAAAAAATATTATCCAATTTGCACCTAAGTAACTATTATGAAAAAACTATGCTATTTTATATTACTCCTTTTTGGATTTGCGCAAGCTCAAAATTCTGAGGGAATAGAATCTCAACTAAAATCAATTTATTCAACAGCTCTTTTAAATGGACAAAGCTATTCTTGGTTAGAACATTTATCCGTTCAAATTGGAGGGCGTTTATCTGGTTCCTTGAATGCTGAACGTGCTGTAGATTGGGGAAAAGAAGAGTTGGATTTACTAGGCCTTGATCGCGTATGGTTACAACCTGTAATGGTTCCAAAATGGATTCGTGGAACTTTTGAGTATGCACACATAGAAACAAGTCCTGGTAACACAATCAATGTACCCGTCTGTGCACTTGGGGGATCTGTTGCAACTCCAATAGTTGGAATTCGTGCAGAAGTAATTGAAGTTGATGGAATTGATTCCTTAAAAAAAATGTCTAAAAAGGATGTAGCTGGAAAAATAGTATTCTTTAACCGACCAATGCAAGCCGATCTAATCAATACTTTTGAGGCATATTCTGGATGTGTAGCCCAACGATATTCTGGAGCTGAGGAAGCTGCAAAATTGGGAGCAGTAGCTGTAATTATTCGTTCTATGAATTTAAGATTAGATGATTTTCCTCACACTGGATCAATGAGTTACGGTGAATTATCCATGAAAAAAAGGATTCCTGCAGCTGCAATAAGTACCAATGGAGCAGAATTATTGAGTTCAATGTTAGCTTTAAACTCTAAACTTCGTTTTTATTTAAAACAAAAC
This sequence comes from Flavobacteriaceae bacterium, assembly GCA_030829155.1. Classification (GTDB taxonomy): domain Bacteria; phylum Bacteroidota; class Bacteroidia; order Flavobacteriales; family Flavobacteriaceae; genus Arcticimaribacter. The sequence goes on along the minus strand of JAURBD010000065.1, from coordinate 6,912 downwards.
TGTAAAAATTTACCTGATGTTCAATCTTACAATGTAATAGGAGAAATTAAAGGGTCCGAAAAATCTGATGAAATAATGGTTGTGGGAGGTCATCTTGACTCTTGGGACCTTGGTGGGGGTGCTCATGATGATGGAGCTGGAGTTGTACAGTCCATGGAAGTCTTGCGTATATTTAAAGAAATTGGTTATCAACCAAAAAGGACAATTAGAGTTGTGCTTTTTATGAATGAAGAAAACGGAATGAGAGGAGCAACCAAGTATGCCTCTATTTCAAAAGCAAAAAATGAAAACCATGTTTTTGCACTAGAATCTGATGCTGGAGGTTTTACACCAAGAGGATTTTCAATTGATAGTTCTCCAGAAAAATTGAAAGTTATCCAAAGTTGGGAACCTTATTTTGAACCTTATCTAATTCATTTGTTTGTTCAAGGTGGAAGTGGAGCTGATGTTGGTCATTTAAAAACAGATGCTAATATTCTTGCAGGTCTTCGTCCAGATTCTCAACGTTATTTTGATTACCATCATGCTTCAAATGATACCTTTGACAAAATAAATAAAAGAGAATTAGAACTTGGAGCTGCAACAATGGCAGCTTTTATATACTTGATAGACTACTTCAGCCTTTAACCTTAGATTAATTGAATACATACATCAAAGAGTTTAGAAAAAATCTCAATCTAGCTTTTCCCGTTATGTTGGGTCTATTGGGACATACATTTGTACAGCTGATAGACAACATAATGGTTGGGCAGTTAGGAACTATCGAATTAGCATCAGTTTCTTTAGGAAACAGTTTTGTTTTTGTCGCTATGTCTTTAGGGATTGGTTTTTCAACTTCAATTACACCACTTGTTGCTGAGGCAGATGGCTCCTCTGATTTAAAACGTGTTGGAGATGTTTTTACTCATGGTATTTTGATGTGTAGTTTTTTGGGCTTATTCTTGTTTCTAGGAGTTTATTTTTCCAGAAATATTATGTTTTCAATGGGTCAACCTCAAGATGTTGTAACCTTAGCCTTTCCATATTTAAATTGGGTTGCTGCTTCTCTTTTTCCTTTGATCGTTTTTCAAGCTTTCAAACAATTTTCAGATGGCTTATCATTAACCAGACCGGCTATGTATGCCACGCTATTTGGAAATGCAATTAATATTAGCCTGAATTATGTCTTAATCTTTGGTTATTTAGGATTTCCCAAGCTTGGCGTTGAGGGTGCAGCAATAGGAACATTAATAGCGCGTATATCGATGTTAATCTTTATTATTATTTATGTAAAATATCACAAGGAGTATAGTATTTATAAACTTTCATTCAAATTTAATCAAATACGAAGATTGTTGATTCAAAAAATTTTAAAGTTGGGATTTCCCTCAGCATTACAAATGCTTTTTGAAGTATCTTTTTTCACCGCTGCAGTTTGGTTGTCTGGTGGATTAGGAACAAATGCTCAAGCCGCAAATCAAATTGCATTAAACCTTACTTCAATGACCTTTATGGTTGCTATGGGTCTAAGTGCTGTTGCTATGATAAGGGTGGGTAATCAATTTGGAAAAAAAGATTTTGTAGAATTACGTAGAGTTGCTTTTTCAATTTTCGTTCTTATCGCAATCATTGATTTGTTTTTTTGTTTAATCTATTTAACATTTAGCAAGGATTTACCATGGATTTATCTAGAAAATAGAGGAGCTTTAACTCCAAAGGATACTTTAGATGTAATTGTTATTGCTTCATCATTATTGGTGGTCTCAGGCTTTTTTCAATTAACTGATGGATTACAAGCCGTGGTTCTTGGTGCTCTGAGGGGCTTACAAGATGTAAACCTTCCAACTGCTTTTACATTTATATCCTACTGGATAATTGGCTTTCCTGTTTCCTATTACCTAGCTTTTTTCACTTCTTGGGGAGCTACTGGGATATGGATTGGATTACTTACAGGATTGTCTTCTTCTGCAATTTTACTATTTTTACGTTTTAAATATCTTACCATTAAGCTAATTCAAGTTAAAAAAACACATTATGGAAGTACCTAAATTTTTAATTGCTGACAATTCGACTTTAGAAGATGAAATTTTCGTGCTGCACATGGAATATCCACGTTTTCTTTTGAATATTTCCAATGATGATATTTTGTGGTTAGAAGAATTTACAAAAGAAGATGAAGAAGAATTGTCTAAAGTTACTGAAAGTTTAATTGAAGAAGCACTTGTTTTTTTCGATTCTGAGATTGAAAGCTTACAATAATGATTGATCAACTGTTAGAATTCGATACTTCATCATTTTTATTTCTCAACGGATTGGGAACCCCTTTTTTTGATCCATTTTGGATGCTGATTACCAATAAGATTACCAATTTAAGTATTTATTTAGTGCTCTTGATTTGGTATTTTAAATTAAAAAATGGCAAAGCTGCTTTTTTGATTTTACTTTTTATTGGACTGTTGATTTTAGTTACGGACCAAACGACTAATTTATTTAAGTATGGCTTTGAACGTCTAAGACCTTGTCATAATGAAGAAATAGTTGATATTATGCGAATTGTCAAAAATGGGTGTGGTGGTTTTTACGGCTATTTTTCAGGTCACGCCTCCAACTCTTTTGCATTATCTATCTATTTTTCACTTCTGTTTGCAAATCGATATCCAAAGTTAAAATATGCTTTATTTTTTATGGCATCACTTGTATCATATAGCCGAATTTATATAGGTGTTCATTACCCTTTAGACATAATTTCAGGAGCGTTATTTGGAACAATATGGTCGCTTAGTTTTTTTTACATAAGCCTTAAGATTTGTAATCAATTTTTTCCAAAGGTTTCTTTAGAACTTTGAGAAAACGTATTGAGTTTTTTGATGATATTTTTCATTAGGATGAAGAATAGTATTGGGAAAATGAGGAATGTTCGGTCCATTTGAGATTTTTTGAGTTTCTAAACAAATGCCATTTATATTTTTGGAATTAAAAACAACCATTCCAGGTTGATCTGTCAAAATATCCATTTGAATTTTGTTTGCCAACAACTACATTAGTTTTCCCAAAACACAGTTATTTTATTATTCCTCCATAGGGTAGAACAACTAATTTTAAATCTCGATTTATTAGGGCAATTTCTTCCAAGTATTATTCTAATTTTTCTTTAAGTAATTCTGGATATGTTTTTTGAAATCTCCTTAATCGAGGGATAGAAACTTGTCTTACGTAAGGATTATTTGGATTTAATCGTTCGTAGTTTTGATGGTATTCTTCTGCATAATAAAACTTTTTCATAGGTTTTATTTCGGTTACAATTTTATTACTAAAAATTCCTTCTTGCTCCAAAAGTTCAATGTATTTCTGAATAATTTCACGTTGATCATCATTTGTATAAAAGGCTATTGATCTGTATTGAGTTCCTCGGTCAGGACCTTGTCTGTTGGCCGTTGTTGGGTCATGAGATCCAAAAAAAACTTGAACTAATGTTCCAAAAGAAACTATTTTGGGATCATAAATAATTTCTACAGATTCTGCATGTCCAGTTTTTCCTGTTCCTATTTGATTGTAGTTTGGATTTTTTGTTTTTCCACCCGAATAGCCTGAATATACTTCATCCACACCCTTTACGCTCTCGTAAATAGCTTCTACACACCAAAAACAACCTCCTGCAAAATATGCTTTTTTTAACCCTTCTTGAACTTTTTCAGTAGGTGACCAGATTTGTTCATTGGGATTGATGGGTGGAGTCACATTTGATTCACAAGTTTGAAAAATCAGGAAAGTTGTTAAAACAATAGTACTTTTCATAAAGCTGTATTTAAAATTATTTTATTTATTAAGAAAATACTATTGAACAAAATCAAGCCATTGTTCAACATAGGACTTCCAGCTGTATTTATCTTTATTTTTTATAATATTTTTAACTGCTTTTTCTTGTTGTTCTGGATCTAAAAGCAATTTAATTTTTTTTGATAATTCCAAAGGGTTTGGTTCACTGATTTCTCCTGTATTATCAATTAGTATAGGTTTTTTGAGACCAGTTAAATTTGTTACAACAATTGGAGTTTCATAATTATAGGCTAGGGGAGTTACACCGCTTTGACTAGCTGTTTTGTATGGCTGTACGATAATGTCTGCAGCACAAAAATAATCGCGAACAACTTCAAAAGACACAAATTTGTCTATGATTTGAATTCGTGATTCAAGCCCCAATTTTTTAATTTGGCGATGATATTTTTTAATTTTATCATAAAATTCTCCAACAATTATAAGTTCAACTCTGGAATCAAATAATGGATTTGTTGCCATGGCATCAATCAATAAATCTAAGCCTTTGTAGGGTCTAACTAAACCAAAAAATAATAATATAGGTGTTTTGACTTTAAGCTTTAATCTTTTACAGGCATCTTGTTTTGTTATTGCTCTTGGCAAATCTCTTGCAATTGGATGAAATCCTTTATTTGTAGGGAGTTTTACATCGCTAATTATTTCTGATTGTACCGCTTCCGAAAACGTGGTCATCTTATGCATTGAATTAGAAAAATAACGATTCATAATTTTATCCCAAGGTTTTGGTTCATGAGGCTTCCAATTATCTACTAGGGCAACTTTTTTAATACTGGGTTTTAAATCCCTTGCAATACTTCCAAGTGCAGGCGCTAATAAGGGAGTCCAATACCTAAAAACCACTATTTCGGGATCTTTATCATTAATATTATTTGCAATTTTTTTCCAGCTAAAGGGATTATAGGCATGTATTTTTCGATGGATTGGAAAAAAAAACTCTTTCTCTGAATTGTTGTATTGTGTTTTTCCAGGAAATATAATATTGGGGTACAATTGAGTATAAGTCCAAAGCTCAATTGAAATATTTTGATTGGTAAGCTCGGTAGCAAAGGCATGATTGGTGTCTGCAATTCCTCCTCTATAAGGATGTGCAGGGCCAAGTAAAATAAGATTTACCTTTTTGGATACCATTTATTAGGCTATTATGGATCGTTTGGGTAATGTATTGAAGATCCAAAGTGTACCACACAAAGTAATAGTGAAGTATACAGTCATTCCAACGGCAAACAATAAGTCTATTGACCAAATTATATCTTGATAAGGGTGTAGTAAAACACATAATCCAATAAGTGATCGAGTAATTTCAAAAATTACTGCCCATTTGTGACCATCCATCAATGAGGTAAAACCAAATATTGTAGCAGAAATTAGGATTCCGTAAGAAAACTGAGAAAAAAGATCTAATTTACTAATAGAAGTTAGAAACAAAAAAATGAAGACATTCAAACAAACAAATTGAAATAGAGCGATGATTTTGTGTTTTAAAGTATAGTTCGGAGCATATTTTTTTTGATTGTTGATATCAATTTTTTCAATTGGAAAACGTTTGGATACATCTGTTGGTCTCCATCCTGTAGGCATAAACCACAATTTAAGTTTGTCAAACCAATTTTTGGTATACCAAGCGTCTTTTGCAAGCCCCCAATTGTGCTGAAAATTGATTAAAATCGGATTCCATGTCTGTACAGGTTTTAATGTTCCATACACACAAGGAACATCGTCTAATTCTTCTTGAAAGGTGCCAAACAATCGATCCCAAACACAAAAAATTGCTGATAAATTTTTATCTACATACTCTGGGTTAATTGCATGATGAACCCTGTGTTGTGAAGGGGTTACAAATATATATTCTAACCATCCTAATTTGCCAATATGACGAGTGTGATACCAAAACTGGCCGAAAAGGTGCAATGGAGCTAAGATTATAATCACCTTATGTGGAATTCCTAGAATTGCAGCGGGAAGTAAAAATAATGCGCCAAATCCTATCAAACTTGAAATACTTTGTCTTAGGGCACATGCTAAATTAAATTCTTCACTGCTGTGATGAACTACATGACGATTCCAAAACACGTTAATTGAATGATTGAGTCTGTGGTTCCAATAACTTGAAAAATCTATGCAAATGAAAGCTACGAAATAAAGCAAAACGGTTTCTTTAATTGTAATTAAAGCTAAAGTTTCTTTTAAAAAAGAATATGAAATAAGTATAATCCCTAGGCCTAAAATATCCTTGATTATATTGGTCGTTCCAGAACTTAAACTAGAAAGAGTGTCCATGAAATTGTAGGTTTGTTTTTTTGTCCATACTCCATAGAGGATTTCAATAAGTATAAGAATTAAAAAACTAGGTAGAACAAACAATAAAACTTTAGCATATGTTTCCATCAACTACATATTTTGATGAAAGTTACAAATTAATTTTTGCCTACCAATACCCATTGACCACTTGAAATGAGATGTTCTGCTTGTTTATATTTCAAAACCTTGGTTTCACCATTTTGGACATTCTTAATTGTAACACGGTCATTACGTCCAATTTTAGGTAATTCTCTTACAATGGTTTCAATAGTTTGTCGTGGTCTTTGACCTGCATTTGCTCCGATTGAACGGCTTTTTGCTGCCAATTCTTCAGTATTTAAAACATCATCTTTTGTGGTTTTAATTTTATCTCTTCTGTTGGGACGTTTAGCTTCTTGTATTCTAGAATTATCGTTTGAGGGGATTGAACCTTTCATGAGGAAAGATAAAACTTCCTTGTTCAAACGTGCCATCATTACCCTGAACAACTCAAAAGCTTCAAATTTATATATCAATAAGGGATCCTTTTGTTCATGAACTGCCAGTTGAACGGATTGTTTCAACTCATCCATTTTACGCAAATGATTTTTCCAGGCTTCATCTAGTAGAGCCAAGGTTATGTTGCGTTCAAAATCTTCAATCAAATTCTTCCCCTTGCTATTGTATGCTATTTCTAGGTGAGTGACTACATTTAGTGTTTTGTTTCCATCGGTAAATGGAACTACTATTTTTTCATACTTATTACTAGGATTCTCATAAACTTGCTTGATAACCGGAAAGGTTAGTGTTGCGTTAATT
>JAURBD010000136.1 GCA_030829155.1 Flavobacteriaceae bacterium | reverse complement strand
CCAATTTCTTATGGTATGGAAGTGAATTTTGGTGCTTCAAATCAAGGTAAAGGTAGTGTTCAACCAAAATTACCGCCAAAACAAATTCAGGAACAAGATGTTCAACCCAAAACCTTTACTCCCAAAACTCAACCAGTAGCAACTAAATCAAAAATCTCAAAAGTAGTAACCCAAAAAGAAGCCTCAGTACCTGTTGTAAAGAAACCAAACAAGTCAACTCCCAATCCAATAAAAGAAACAATAAAAAAAACTCCTGATGAAGAAATAAAAAACAAGGTTAAAAAGAAAGAAACCTCTAAACCTACCGTTTCAAAATTGACTAAACAAGTACTTTCAAATTTATTAAATCCAATAAATAAAACAGGCGAAAATACTAATGGAGAAGGGAATGACGTGCTGTCTGGAGATAAGGGAAAGACCGAAGGGAACCCATATGCTAGCAGTTATTATGGTAAAGCTGGTTTGGGTGGAAAAGGAAGCGATTTCGGATTGAATGGAAGAAGTTTACAAAGTCAAGGTTCTATAACGCAAAAATGTAACCAGGAAGGTACAGTTGTAGTTCGAATAATAGTAGATAAGACAGGTAAGGTTGTTGAAGCTGAACCTGGAGTTAAAGGAACTACAAATTCCGACCAATGTTTGTTGGAACCAGCAAAGAGAACAGCCCTTCTACATAAATGGTTCCCTGACCCCAATGCACCTAACAAGCAAGTTGGTTTTGTAGTTGTAAAGTTTAAACTGGGAGAATAGTTTGAAAACATACGAAGAAGTCCGTTCATGGCTTTATGAACAATTGCCATACTACCAAAAACAAGGCTCAATAGCGTTTAAGCCTGATTTAAAAAAAATGCAGGCTTTTATGAGATATTTGGGAAATCCTCATGATGCATTTTCATCCATTCATGTTGCAGGAACTAACGGAAAAGGATCCACTTCTCATATGATAACTTCTGTTTTGATGGAAGCGGGTTATAAAGTGGGTTTGTATACCTCTCCACATTTAAAAGATTTCACCGAGCGTATTAGAATTAATGGAGTCGAGATGGATTCAAAATATGTTGTTGACTTTGTGCAAGATCATCAAACTTATTTTTTAGAAGCAAGACTATCTTTTTTTGAACTTACTGTGGGTATGGCTTTCAGCTATTTTAAACAACACCAAATAGAAATTGCAGTGGTTGAAGTTGGACTTGGCGGAAGGTTGGATGCCACAAATATTATTAACCCAATACTTTCAGTAATTACAAATATCGGTCTAGATCACACACAGTTTTTAGGAACTAAACTTGATGAAATAGCTAGAGAAAAAGCGGGTATTATAAAATCAAAAACTTTAGTTGTAATTGGAGAAACCCAATCCGAAACAACCAATATTTTTTCTGATGTTGCCAAAAAACATGAAGCTCCTATATTGTGGGCAGATCAAAAGCTCAAATCATTTTTTAAAACAGATTTACGTGGCTTTTATCAACAGAAAAATATTCAAACTGCAACAGTTGCTTTGGAAGGCTCTTCATTAGACAAAATTAATAAAGATTGTATTTCCAGAGGATTGTTGAATGTAACTAATAACACTGGCTTGTTGGGTCGATGGCAGTTATTGAATCACGAACCTACAATTGTAGCTGATGTTACTCATAACGTTGAAGGATTTCGATATGTAGTAGAGCAAATTAGAGCAACCAATTATCAAAACTTACATCTTGTTTTAGGTTTTGTAAAAGGTAAGAAGTTGGAAGATATAATCTGTATGCTGCCAAAAAATGCAGATTATTATTTTTGTACTCCTAATATACATCGTGCAGAAGAACTTTCAGTTTTGAAAAATTTGGCTAAAAAATATAAATTGAACTCAAAGACTTTTAGCACTGTTGTTGAAGCCTATGAATCAGCTTTTAAAAATGCTCAAAAAAGAGATTTTATTTATGTTGGAGGAAGTACTTTTGTGGTAGCAGAAATTCTTTAAAAAAACTCTTTGTAAACAAAATAAACTATTCTATATTTGCACCCCCAAGGGCGCTTAGCTCAGTTGGTTCAGAGCACTTGGTTTACACCCAAGGGGTCAGGGGTTCGAATCCCTTAGCGCCCACTTTTTTAACCTCAACATATCGTTGGGGTTTTTTTTATTATAAATTCAAAAAGTAAGGTTTACATTACTTTTTGAATTATTTCTTATATTTGTAAATTAAACCTTATAAATTTACTTTAATATGAATACAACAAATAATAAAGAATCAATCAAGAAAGGGAAAAAAACCTAGCTTTATTTACATCAGCATGGCTAACGATGCTCCTTATTGTTAATATAGGACCGGATGTGTTATGGGATAATGATATAATAACATTGAGTGGAATCGTTAGCAATTTAATTATTGGGATAGTAATGCTTATTTCGAATAAAAATTTATTTAATAATTATGATGAATTTCAAAGAAAAATTCAACTAGAATCTATGGCTTTCACCTTAGGTTTCTCGGTTATTTTTGTTGTTTTTTTTGAAAAAATGCATAGCTCAGGATTAATTGACTTGAAACCAAAAATTCATTTATTGGTTATTTTTATTCCAATAACATATATCATTTCTTTAATCATCAATGTGAGAAGATATAAATGAGAAATAAAGTCAAAGAATTAAGAAAAAGTCAAAATTTAACTCAAGAACAATTGGCTGATTTAATTGGGATATCTAGACAAGCAATTAATGCTATTGAAAAAGAAAAATTTGATCCAAGCTTACCTACAGTATTTAAAATGGCGAGGCTATTTAAAATAACTATTGAGGAATTGTTTATTTATTCAAAATGATTTCTATAAAAAAAGCTGCTTATTAGCAGCTTTTTTAAAATAACGTACAGGTCTTAAAGACTTTGAATCATTTTATTTATTTTTTCACGTTCTTCTTTGGCTAATTCTGTATCAACAAGAATCCTACCGCTGTATTCATCCGTAATTATCTTTTGACGAGAAGCAATTTCCATTTGAACTTGTGGTGGAATTATAAAATGTGATCCGCCAGAAGCACCTCTTTCGATCGGTACAATCGCTAATCCATTTTTTACATTCCCCCGAATTCTTTTGTATGCAACTATTAATCGGTCATCAATCTTCTTTTCAAAAGTTTCAGAGTGAGATATCAAAAGTGCTTCTTCTTTTTCTGTTTCTTGCATGATTTCTTTAAGTTCATCTTTTTTAGCGCTCAAATGATTTTTTTTGTCCGATAACCTTTCATTCAACAGTTCAATAGTTTCTTTCTTTTGTTCGGTTTGAGCTGTAAGTTCCTTTATCTTCTTTTCAGCAAGTTGAATTTCAAGCTGTTGATATTCTTCTTCTTTCACAATTGAGTTATATTCTCTATTGTTGCGAACATTTTTAAGTTTTTCAGCATATTTGGCGATAAGCCCCTTAGCACTCTCAATTATATTTTTATTTTCTTTAACTCCAAGATCAAAATCACTGAGTT
>JAURBD010000039.1 GCA_030829155.1 Flavobacteriaceae bacterium | reverse complement strand
TCCTTTGATTAAATCTAAAGACAAAAAAAGTGAATTAAGTGCTGGTTATAAAAAACTCAATACCTCAAGCTTAAATTCACTAACTGTTCCCTTGACTAAGGGAGAAAATTACTTATGGTGCGCCTGTGGAATGAGTGAAACACAACCTTTTTGTGATGGGTCTCACCATGGATCAAAATTTACACCTTTAAAATTCCTGGTAAAAAGGACTGGTAATGTAAAACTATGTAATTGTAAAAAGAGTAATCTAACTCCTTTTTGCGATGATACGCACATTAAGGTAAAAAAATAAACCCATGAAAAAAAAAGCAGTTATTATTGGTGCAACCTCTGGAATTGGAAAAGCTCTTGCTCGTGAATTAGTCAAAAATGGATATACTGTTGGAATAACGGGTAGAAGAAAAAATCTTCTGTTAGAAATTCAAAAAGAAAGTCCTGAACTTATTCAAATTGAGTCTTTTGACAATACAAAACCTAATGCCTTAAAACATGTTGAATCCTTAGCAAATAAAATGGGTGCTATTAACTTGTTAATCATTAGCGCAGGAGTTGGTCACATAAACTTTAATCTTGATTATGCCAAAGAAAACGAAACCAATCAACTGAATGTAATCGCATTTTCGCAAATGGTTAATTGGGGAATTCATTATTTTGAAAATCAAGGGCATGGCCATTTGGTAAATTTATCCTCCATAGCTTCACTGAGGGGTGGAAGAGCAGCCCCTGCATACAATGCCTCAAAAGCCTATCAATCGAATTATTTTGAAGGGATAGCCCAAAGAGTCACGCGAAGTAAACTCCCCATTTTCACTACCGATGTAAAACCTGGATTTGTAAAAACTGCCATGGCAAAGGGACCAAAAATGTTTTGGGTAGCCTCAAAAGAAAAAGCTGCTCGTCAAATATTCAAAAGTATTCAAAAGAAAAAAAGAATTGTTTACATTACTAAAAGGTGGCGAATAATTGCTTGGATTCTAAAAGGAATTCCTTGGCTATTTTATAAACGAATGTAATCTCCTTCAAAGCGTATCATTCAAAGATGTCTTTAGCAAGATCAATCTTTTATTAATTTTTTCTGCTTTATCTTTATAAAAAAAAATGGTATTAGTCCTCGATAAAATAAAAAAAAAATATGGAAGCCTAGAAGCACTTCAGGGAATTTCCATGGAATTAAAAACTGGTGAAGTTATAGGTTTGCTGGGTCCTAATGGGGCTGGAAAATCTACATTAATGAAAATTATAACCGGTGAAATTGATCATTGGGAGGGAACAATTAGTTATAATGGAAAAGATTTTAGGAAATCTTTGAAAAGTATACAGCAAATTACGGGGTATCTTCCAGAAAATAATCCACTGTATGAAGATTTGTTTGTTTTAGAATATCTTCAGTTTACTGCATCCCTGTATAAAATTAAAAAGGCTTCTTTAGATTTTGTCTTGAATCAAGTGGGACTGACTGCTCATAAAAGCCAAAAAATAGGAACCCTATCAAAAGGATATCAACAAAGGGTTGGACTTGCAGCAGCACTTTTACATGATCCTAAAATATTGATTTTAGATGAGCCAACAACGGGTTTAGATCCGAATCAAATGGTTAGCATCCGAAAACTGATACAAACACTTGGTAAAGATAAAATTGTAATTCTTTCAAGTCACATACTTTCTGAAGTAGAGTCTGTTTGTGATCGAGTGGCCATAATAAAAGAAGGAAAACTTGTAGCTAATAAAAATTTAGAAGAACTTCGAAAAGGTCAACAGCAAATTATTCAAGTTGAGTTTGACTATCGAGTAGAGACCGAAGCACTGTCGAAAATACCAAATGTGAGTAAAGTTGTTAATACCTTTGATTTTACATATGAAATATTTCTGGACACACAGGAAGATATGCGAACTCAAGTATTTGATTTTGCTCATGATAATAAACTCAAGATTTTAGCTTTACAACTTAAAAACGAAAATTTGGAACAGTTGTTTACCAAATTGACAACCTAGTCTTTTTCTATGATAAAAACTCCCCGGCTTCTTCTTACTCCTCTTACACAAAATGACATTGAAAATATTCACATTAAAAATTTCTCCCCAGAAGTCGCAGAATTCAATAAAATAGGTATCCCAATAAGACTTTAAGATACAAACCAATTCCTGGAACTTTTGTTTGAGACTCAAAATCCGGAAAAAGGACAGTACTTTGGCTGGAGTATTCGATTAAAAAAAGATGAAAAATTTATAGGGTAATATGGAATGCAAACCTAAATACAATAAAGCTGAAATTCATTACAGCCTGATCCCTCATTATTGGAACAAAGCTTATGCTTTTGAGGCTGGAAAAGACTCAAACTTCATCGAATATAGGCTGGTGTGGCAAAAGGAAATTGAAACTCTATTAAACTGCTTCAAAATAAAGGAATGAAACATAAAGAAATTAAACGGAAAATCTTACCCATCGGGGGTAAGTGGATTGGTGATTTTAGCTAAGCAATTTTAGAAGTTGATTTTTTAGAGGAGAACCCCTAAAAAACAGCTTGAGCAATTTCATTTACATTATCTGATTTACCCATGGAATAATAATGTAAAAAAGGAACACCAGCTGCTTTTAATTGATTGCTCTGTTCAATACACCACTCTACTCCAACTTGACGAACCTGTTTGTTGTCTTTACATTTAATCACTTGCTTGATTAAATCTTCAGGTAAATCAACATGAAATCTATGAGGTAAAGCATTGAGTTGTTTTTTGGTAGCTAGGGGTTTTAGACCAGGAATTATTGGGACATTTATTCCAAAATCTTTACATTTTTGAACAAATTCAAAATATTTTTGATTATTAAAAAACATTTGAGTTACTATATAGTCAGCTCCTGCTTCAATTTTCTTCTTTAAGAAATGTAAATCACTTTCTAGGCTAGGTGCTTCCATATGTTTTTCTGGGTAACCAGAAACCCCTATACAAAAATCAGTTTTAGATGTATTCAAAATTTCCTCATCTAAATATTGACCTTTATTGAGATCCTTTATCTGTCTAACCAAATCACCAGCAAAACTATGACCATCTTTGTTGGGCTTAAAATAGGTTTCTGATTTAATAGCATCTCCACGTAAAGCAACAACGTTATCAATACCTAAAAAATCAAGGTCGATTAAAAAATTTTCAGTGTCTTCTTTAGTAAAACCACCACATAGAATATGAGGAATTGCATCAACATTATATTTGTTTTGCAATGCAGCGCAAATTCCGACTGTTCCAGGTCGTTTTCGAATGACATGTTTTTCTAATAGACCGTTATCTAATTCTTTATAAACATATTCTTCACGGTGATAAGTTACATCAATAAAAGGAGGGTTAAACTCCATTAAGGGGTCTATTGATTCATATATGGATTGTATATTTTGTCCCTTTAAAGGAGGTAAGATTTCAAAGGTAAACTGTGTTTTCCCAGAAGTTTTTTTTATATGATCAATTACTTTCATTTATTCAATCTATTTAATATTTGGTCGAAGCCATTTTTCAGCTTCTTTGAGATCAATTTTTTTTCGCTTACTAAAACTTTTCACTTGATCTTCTGTGATTTTTCCTACGCCAAAATATTGAGCTTGTGGATGTGCAAAATAATACCCGGAAACAGACGCTGCAGGCCACATGGCAAGGCTTTCTGTCAGAGTTACACCAATTCTTTTTTGAACTTTTAACAATTCCCAAATTGTATTTTTCTCTAAGTGATCTGGACAAGCAGGGTAACCTGGAGCTGGACGAATTCCTTTGTAGGCTTCCTTAATCAACGCCTCATTATCAAGTAGTTCGTTTGGAGCATATCCCCAAGTATTGGTCCGAACTGCTTTGTGTAGGTATTCAGCAAAAGCTTCAGCAAGTCGATCGGCTAATGCTTTTACCATAATCGAATTATAATCGTCGTTATCATCTTCATAAGCTTTAGCTAATTTAGCCGTTCCAAAACCTGTCGAAACACAAAAAGCTCCAATATAATCATGAATACCACTTTCTTTTGGTGCAATAAAATCAGCTAAGGCAATATTGGCTTTCCCTTCTCGTTTTTTTAATTGTTGACGAAGGGTTAAAAATTTCACATCTATTTCTGCTCTGGTATCATCAGAATATACTTCTATATCATCGTAGTCAACACTATTTGCTGGAAAAATTCCAAAAACAGCTTTTGCTTTCAACAACTTTTTATCTAAAATTTTTGATAAAATGACCTGAGCATCTGCGAATAACTCAGTGGCTTGTTTTCCTACAATATCATCATTTAATATAGCGGGATAGTGACCATGTAAATCCCATGATCTAAAAAATGGACTCCAGTCTATAAAATCAACTAAAATTTTCAAATCTTGATTTTCTATGACTTGAACACCCATCTGATTAGGAACTTTTGGTTTATAATCAGTCCAATCCAATTCTAACTTTCGAGACCTTGCAGTTGCTAAATCAATATGCTCTTTGGTTTCTTTTCGATCTAAAAACTTATCTCGAAATAATTCGTACTCATTTCTAATACTATCTTTGTATACTTGTGAAGTGTCTTTATTCAGCAAACTACCTACAACAGTAACAGCTCTTGAAGCATCATTAACATGTACTACAGGGGTTAATAACTCAGGTGCAATCTTTACTGCTGTATGGGCTTTAGAAGTTGTTGCACCCCCTATTAATAAGGGAATTCCTAAACCTCTTCGTTTTATTTCTTGGGCCACATTAATCATTTCATCTAATGAAGGGGTAATCAAACCCGATAGTCCTATGATGTCGACTTTTTCTTCAATAGCAGTTTTAATAATTTGTTCGAGAGGAACCATTACCCCTAAATCAATAATTTCATAATTGTTACATCCTAAAACTACGCTTACAATATTTTTCCCAATATCATGAACATCACCTTTTACAGTTGCCATTAAGATTTTGCCAGCTGTTTCTTGCTTTCCATCTTTCTCAACTTCAATAAATGGGAGTAGATATGCAACGGCACGTTTCATAACCCTTGCAGATTTTACAACTTGTGGTAAAAACATTTTACCAGAACCGAATAAATCTCCAACAACGTTCATTCCTGCCATCAAATTGATTTCAATAACTTCAATCGGCTTGGCTGCAAGTAATCTTGCTTCTTCAACATCTTCTTCAATAAATTCGTCTATACCTTTAACCAAAGCATGCGTAATTCGATTTTGAAGAGAATCGGAACGCCATTCTTTTACAACGACTTTTTTATTTCCTGAATCATCTATTATTTTTTCAGCATAATCCAATAACTTTTCTGTTGCATCAATAGTTCTGTTCAATAAAACATCTTCTACGTGAAGCAAAAGTTCGGAATCAATTTCATCATAAATTTCTAACATCGTTGGGTTTACAATTCCCATATTCATTCCATTCTTTATGGCATGATATAAAAATGCAGAATGCATGGCCTCCCGTACTTTATTATTTCCTCTAAAAGAAAATGAGACGTTACTAACTCCTCCACTTACATGGGCATTTGGTAAATTCTTTCGAATCCATTTTGCTGTTTTAAAAAAATCAACGGCATTATTCTTGTGCTCCTCCATTCCTGTGGCAACAGGAAAAATATTGGGATCAAAAATAATATCTTCGGAAGGGAATTTGACTTGATTCACTAAAACATCGTAAGAGCGCCTGCATATTTCGATACGTCTATCCAATGTATCAGCTTGACCCTGTTCATCAAATGCCATTACAATTACAGCAGCACCATATCTTCTGATGGTATTGGCTTGTTTTATGAAATTAGCTTCTCCTTCTTTTAAACTTATCGAATTTACTACTGATTTCCCTTGAACTACTTTTAATCCAGCTTCAATAATCTCCCATTTGGAGCTATCAATCATTATTGGAATTCTTGAAATATCAGGCTCTGAAGCGATTAGATTTAAATAGGTTGTCATGGCTTGCACTCCATCAATCATTCCTTCATCCATATTGACATCCAAAATCTGGGCACCTCCATCGACTTGATCTCGAGCAACTTCAACTGCTGCACTAAAGTCACCTTGTTCAATCAGACGTAAAAATTTACGAGAACCCGTTACATTGGTTCGCTCCCCAATATTGACGAAATTTGTTTCAGGAGTGACCACAAGGGGTTCTAATCCAGAAAGCTTTAGATATTTCGGCCCTTTAATCATAGAATCTTTAATTCTGTTTTTCGAGGTTTATAATTACGAACTACTCTTGCGATTTGGGCTATATGGTCGGGAGTTGAACCGCAACAACCCCCAACGATGTTGACTAGATTTTCTTCTAAATACTTTTCGATCAAATCACCCATTTCTTTTGGTGATTGATCATAAGAACCGAAGGCATTGGGTAAGCCTGCATTAGGGTGAGCAGAAGTATTAATTTCTGTTATCTGAGATAATCTTCTGAGATAGGGAAGTAATTGATCGGCTCCTAGAGCACAATTAAATCCAATACTCAATAAGGGAATGTGAGAAACTGAAACCACAAAAGCTTCTACTGTTTGACCCGAAAGTGTTCGTCCACTCGCATCTGTTATTGTTCCGCTTACCATAACTGGAACATTCCAATTGTTTTTTTCTTTTAAAGCATCAATTGCAAAAAGAGCTGCTTTTGCATTGAGCGTATCAAAAATAGTTTCTACCAGCAAGACGTCCGATCCGCCATCGATCAGCCCTTTAACTTGCTCAGTATATGAAACAAGCAGTTCGTCAAAAGTTACAGCCCGATAGCCTGGATCATTTACATCAGGCGACATACTTGCAGTTCGATTTGTTGGTCCTATAGAACCGGCAACAAACCTAGGTTTATCTGGATTTTTTTTAGTAAACTCATCAGCAACTTGTCGTGCAAGCTTGGCAGATTCAAAATTCATTTCATACACCCAAGGCTCCATTTGATAATCTCCCATTCCAATTGAAGTTGAAGAAAATGTATTTGTCTCAACAATGTCAGCTCCAACTTCAAAATACTTTCTATGCACTGTTTTAATAGCCTCTGGTTGGGTCAAGGACAATAAATCATTATTGCCTTTTAATGAACAGGGGTGATTAACAAACCGATCTCCCCTAAAGTCTTCTTCCGAAAACTTGTAATCCTGGAGCATAGTTCCCATAGCACCATCCAGCACTAATATCTTCTTCAATAAAATTTCTTCAATTACTGTCATTTTATGGTGTCTAGTGCTTTTTTTAAATCATTCTTAATATCCTCACTGTGTTCTAAACCTACAGATAGACGAATCATTCCGTCTGTAATTCCAACTTCTAGTCGATCCGCTTCGGAAAGTTTACTATGAGTTGTTGAAGCTGGATGCGTAATTATACTTCTTGAGTCTCCCAAATTAGAAGAAAGTGAAAGCATTTCTAAAGCATTTAGAAAATTTTGTCCTGTTTCAAGTCCTCCCTTTACTTCAAAAGCGATAACACTTCCTCCTTGATTCATTTGTTTTTTGGCTAATTTGTATTGAGGATGCGATTTTAAAAACGGATACTTTACCCAATTGATTTTGGAATGACCTTCAAGAAAATTAGCTATAGTTAGTGCCGTTTGACAATGTCGATCTACTCGAACAACAAGGGTCTCCATACTCTTAGATAAAATCCAAGCATTAAAAGGCGAAAGAGCTGAACCTGAGTTTCTGGCAAAAAGATAGATTTCATGAATTAATTTTGAATTGCCGACTGTTATGCCACCGAGAACCCTTCCTTGTCCATCAATTAATTTTGTAGCGGAATGAATTACCAAATCAGCACCGTATTTAATGGGTTGTTGTAAGTATGGAGTTGCAAAACAATTATCAATTATCAAGATTAAATTGTGCTTTTTAGCGAGTTTCCCTAACATTTCTAAATCAAGAATATCTATTCCAGGGTTTGTTGGAGTTTCCGCATAAAGAATTTTTGTATTGGATTGAATCATCCCTTCAATTGAATCAAGTTCCTCTACTTTAAAATATGAGGTTTGAATATTCCATTTAGGTAAATACTTAGTAAACAATGTGTGTGTGGAACCAAATATCGAACGAGCAGATACAACATGATCTCCAGATTCAAGAAGGACTGCAAAGGTTCCAAAAATAGCTCCCATTCCAGTTGCAAAAGAAACTCCATCTTCTGCTCCTTCCATATGCACTACTTTCTGAACAAATTCTGAAGTATTGGGGTTTGTGAAACGACTGTAGATATTTCGCTCTTTCTCTTCCGCAAAAGAGGCCCTCATATCCTCTGCATCTTCAAACACAAAACTTGAGGTCAAATGCAAAGGTGTAGAGTGCTCCAAATACTGAGATCGCTCCATTTGTGTTCGAATTGCATTGGTCTCAATTTTCTTTCTCATACCTTGGTCCCGTTAACAACAATAATTTGATTGATAATAATGTCAGGATCAAGTGATTTTGAAACTGAGCAATATTTATCAAAAGAAAGCTTAGCTGCCCGCTTCGCCTTTTCTGGTGAAATATCATCTCCTTCTAAGTAAAGAGTTACGTTAATTCCTTTAAATGGAGCTGGAACCTCATTTGCATCTCGAATTCCCTCAACTTCCATTTTTAAGGTAGCTGGATTAATACGCTGCTTATTTAGAATGGCAATTACATCAATACTGCTGCATCCTGCTACTCCCATAAGTAAAACTTCCATTGGACTAATTCCTTCGAATTTCCCTTCTTTTTTGGACTTATTATCCATTAAAACTTTTAAATCGTTTGAGCTGGTTGCTTGGAAGAGATAATCTTTGTTAATTCGATCTAAGGTTATTTTCATTCTCAAGTATTTTAATTAAATATTGGGTATAATAGTGGAACTATTTTATCTGGTTCCATCAAAAAAGCGTCATGTCCAAAATCAGAAGAAATAATTTGATGGTTAATCTTTACTCCAACGGCTGATGCTCTGGATACCGTCTCTTGGTCTTCTTCCAAAGGAAAAAAGAGATCACTGTCAATAGAAAAAATGTGAATTTCAGATTCTATGATTTGAATCAATTCTTCAAAAGATTGCCCATTTCGAGTAATATCAATTGAACCTAAAAGATGATTCATTGTTTTGTAGGCTTGCAACTCGAAACGATCTGTGAGTTTTTTTGCATGATGATTCAACCAAGATTCTACATTAAAAATTTGATTTTTTTCATTAATTGAACGATTGAATCTGAGTTTAAAAGACTTTGGAGTTCGATAACACAACATTGCTTGCATTCGAGCAATTTCGAGGGGATTTTTATGGGTTGATAAAATTTGTTTTTGTAAAAACGTATTGGCAATCATCCAATCGGTAGACTTCCAATCCCCCCCAACAGGAATGAGATGCTTGATTAACTTTGGATAAATTGATGCCATTTCCCATGCAATACCTGCACCAATAGAACCTCCGATAACTGCATAAAGGTCTTTAATTCCCAATTGTGTCAACCCTTCATAAAAATAGCGTGCGATATTTCCTGAATTCCAAGATTCATAATCCTCAATCATAACCCCATCAAAGCCATTTCCTGGAATGTTAAAGGCAATTACTGCATATTTTTCTGTATCTATGGTTTTTCCCTTTCCAATCAGGTTTTTCCACCAACCAAATTCCCCAGTAACTCTAGAGTCTCCAGTTAATGGATGATTAACTAAAATAACAGGGGTCGTAAGATAATCTTGTCCAAAAAACTGGAAACTTAGTTTTGTTCCATCCTTTAAGACAAGATGTTGAATTTCGTTAT
The DNA here is from genome assembly GCA_030829155.1 of Flavobacteriaceae bacterium. Classification (GTDB taxonomy): domain Bacteria; phylum Bacteroidota; class Bacteroidia; order Flavobacteriales; family Flavobacteriaceae; genus Arcticimaribacter. Next base: position 3,212 of record JAURBD010000039.1, on the reverse strand, counting down.
TCAGGGTTTTGATGCTCATTTTAGTTCTCTAAAAAGCTTGTTTTAAATCATTTTTTAAATCTTCAATATCTTCTAAACCTACAGATAGACGGATTAAATCTTGTGTTACACCTGTAGTTTCCTGAGCTTTATAATCCAATTGCTGATGTGTAGTACTTGCTGGATGAATTATTAAGGATTTTGTATCTCCAATATTAGCAAGTAAGGAGAAAATTTTTGTTTTGTCTGTAGCTTTTTTAGCTGCATCAAAACCTCCTTTTAATCCAAATGTTACTATACCACTCTGTCCTTTAGAAAGATATTTTTTTGCTAGATCATTGTATTTATTGGAAGATAAACCTGGATAATTTACCCAAGAAACTTGCTCTTGATTTCCTAACCATTGTGCAAGTGTTAAAGCATTTTCTGAATGTTGTTTCATTCGAACAGAAAGTGTTTCTAATCCCTGAATTATTTGAAAACTATTGAAAGGGCTCAAAGCAGCACCAAAATCACGAAGACCCTCAATTCGAACTTTTGCGATAAAAGCTGCTGGTCCTAAAGCTTCATGATATACTAAACCGTGATATCCAGCAGAAGGCTCTGTGAATTCAGGGAATAATCCATTCCCGTAATCAAAGGTTCCTGCATCAACAATAATTCCACCGAGTGAGGTTCCATTTCCATTGATGTATTTGGTCAATGAATGAATTACAATGTTTGCTCCATGCTCTATTGGATTCAATAAGGCTGGAGTTGCTACGGTATTATCAACAATAAAAGGCACTTTTACTTTCTTTGAAAAAGATGCTATTGCTTTTAAGTCTAATACATCCAACTTTGGGTTTCCTAATGATTCAACAAAGAATGCACGTGTATTTTCTTGAACTGCAGCTTCAAAATTTGAAGGATTACTTGGATCTACGAAAGTGGTTGTTATTCCCAAACGAGGAAGAGTAACATTGAGTAAGTTATAAGTTCCTCCGTATAAACTATTTGAAGCTACAATATGATCTCCTGATTTTAACAAAACCATTAAAGCAGTTGCGATTGCTGATGTTCCAGAAGCTGTGGATACTGCTGCTATCCCTCCCTCAAGAGCAGCTAAACGTTGTTCTAAAACATCATTTGTAGGATTGTTCAAACGGGTGTAAATATATCCTGGTTCAGCTAGAGAAAATAAATTTGCTGCATGCTCTGAGTCATTAAAAACATAAGCTGTTGATTGATAAATTGGTACCGCTCTGGTTCCTTCTGTGCTTTTGGTGTTGTGTCCTGAGTGTAAAGACTTTGTTTTGAAATCTACGTTTTCCATTAAGATATATTAAATTTAGTTTTTATTTGTTCTACGTAATCAAGTTTTTCCCAAGTAAATAATTCGACCTCTTGAGAGATTTTACCCTTGTAAGGGGATTCAAAAAATTTAATGATTTTTTTGGGTTGGCGACCCATATGTCCGTAGGTTGCCGTTTCTAAATATATTGGGGAACGAAGCTTTAGCCGTTGTTCGATCCCATAAGGTGTTAAATCAAAAAGAGAGCTTATTCTGGAGGCAATTTCACCATCAGTTAAATTAACTTTGGCTTTCCCGTAGGTGTTGACCGCAATAGATGTGGGATGAGATACACCAATTGCATAACTAAGCTGAACTAATATTTCATCTGAAACACCAGCTGCAACAAGGTTTTTAGCAATGTGCCTAGAGGCGTAAGCAGCACTTCGATCAACTTTGCTTGGATCTTTTCCACTAAACGCTCCTCCTCCATGACCACCTTTACCACCATAGGTGTCAACTATTATTTTTCGCCCCGTTAATCCTGTATCTCCATGTGGCCCTCCAATAACAAATTTCCCAGTTGGATTGATATGATACGTTATTTGATCATTAAAAAGAAATTGAATCCGCTCGGGTAATTGAGCTTTAACTCTTGGAATTAAGATCGATACAAGATCACTTTTAATTTTTGAGAGCATTACACTGTCATCTTCATCAAAGGGATCGTGTTGAGTTGATATAACTATGGTGTCTATTCGAATGGGTATTCCGTTGTCATCGTATTCTAAAGTCACTTGCGATTTAGCGTCTGGACGTAAATATTTTATTTCATCATCTTCTCTTCTCAAAGCAGCAAGTTCAATAAGTAATTTATGAGACAAATCAAGTGCCAATGGCATGTAGTTATCCGTTTCATTTGAAGCATAACCAAACATGATTCCTTGATCTCCTGCCCCTTGGTTTTTTTTATCATCCCGATCGACACCTTGATTGATTTCTTGAGATTGTTCGTGTATTAAAGAAATAACACCACAAGAATCTCCGCTAAACTGGTATTCTCCTTTTGTATATCCAATTTTATTAATTGTATCTCGTGCAATCTTTTGCACATCAAGATAAGTATTGCTCTTAACTTCCCCCGCCAACACTGCTTGACCAGTTGTAACAAGGGTTTCACAAGCAACTTTGCTTTCGGGGTCAAAGGCAAGAAAGTTATCAATCAATGCATCGCTGATTTGGTCAGCTACTTTATCTGGATGACCTTCGCTTACTGATTCTGAAGTAAATAAATATGACATTTTTTTTGCTTTCGGGAAGGATTTGAAGATTACTTCACTGTTGAAAGCAACACTGGTTTAGCATTTTTTTTGTGAGGTTTGCAATCAGTCAAATCCTTCCTCAATTATTGTGTAAAATTAAAATTAAATTTTTTAAAAAAAAAGAAAATATTTATTTATTTGTTTTTATCGAGCAATAATTTTTTTATGTTTCAAAAATTACGACTAATTTGCAAAAGGAAAAAAAGTTAATAACTAACCTATCATTTAAGTTAATTCAACTATGCACATAGCAATTGCCGGTAATATAGGAGCTGGAAAAACAAGTTTAACTGACTCTCTTTCTAAACATTACAAATGGCAAGGTCATTTTGAAGAGGTGGTTGAAAATCCTTATTTAGACGACTTTTATCATCAAATGGAACGTTGGTCATTTAACCTTCAAGTCTACTTTTTGAACAGCCGTTTTGGTCAACTTATTGAAATTCAAAAAAGTAACAAGAATGTAATTCAAGATCGAAGCATCTATGAAGATGCCCACATTTTTGCTCCTAACCTTCATGCTATGGGTTTACTTTCTCAAAGAGATTTTCAAAATTATAAATCCTTGTTTGAATTGATGGAAAACATGGTTACGGGTCCCGATTTAATGATTTATCTCCGTTCCAGTATCCCTAACT
>JAURBD010000081.1 GCA_030829155.1 Flavobacteriaceae bacterium | reverse complement strand
CTAAAAGTATTTGTTAAATCTTTAACCAGCGTAAAGGCCGAACTCATATTCACTTTATTTTTATCGGTATTAACTATTTTATTTTCTGCTTCAGCAATCTACTACTTAGAAAATGAAGCTCAACCCAATAAGTTTTCTAGCATCACAGAATCCATTTGGTGGGCTACGGTTTCTCTAGCAACTGTAGGTTATGGTGATGTTTATCCAGTTACAGTTGGAGGTAAAATTTTTGCAACTTTAATTTCATTGGTTGGAATCGGAATAGTTGCCATACCAACAGGTGTAATTTCTGCCTCATTTGTGGAAGAAATTCGAATTGAAAGAGAGGCAAAAAGCAAGAGAGATAACTAATCTTAAAATAAATTCAATTGGAATATTGAGTTTGGATATGAGTATTTAATCTACATGAAAAAGAATATCATAATTATTGGGTCTGGTTTTTCTTCAATTTCAGCAGCTTGTTACCTCGCAAAAGATGGGTATTCCGTGCAAATACTAGAGAAAAATTCAACTCCAGGAGGTAGGGCTCGTCAATTCAAAAAGGATGGATTTACATTTGACATAGGTCCATCTTGGTATTGGATGCCTGATGTTTTTGAAAAATTCTTTGGAGACTTTGATCGAAAAGTAAGCGATTACTACAGTCTTAAAAAATTAGATCCTGGATATGAGGTTTATTTTGATCAAATGGAATCGATTAAAATTGGAGATACTCTTGAAAAAATTTACACTGCTTTTGAATTGGAAGAAAAAGGTAGTGCGTTGAAATTGAAAAAATTCATTAAAAAAGCTGAAGATAATTACAATATTGCGATTAAAGATTTAGTGTATCGCCCAGGTATTTCTCCATTAGAATTGGTAACTCCTGCTACGATTAAAAAAGTAGGGTATTTTTTAAGTACAATAAAAAAAGAGGTGACCAAAGAATTTTCGAATCCAAGGTTATCTCAAATCCTTCAATTTCCTGTACTATTCTTAGGTGCCAAGCCCAGCAATACTCCTGCCTTTTACAATTTTATGAATTTTGCCGATTTTGGCTTGGGTACATGGCATCCAGACAAAGGAATGTATAGTGTTGTCGAAGGAATGGTGAAAATGGCAAAAGAGCTTGGTGTACATTTCAAAACCAATCAAACCGTAGAAAAAATTTGTGTTGAAAACGGTAAAACAACAGGTGTAGTCGCAAATGGTAAGAAAATTGATTCCGATGTCGTTGTTAGTGGAGCCGATTATAATCATTCTGAATCACTTCTAAGTCCGAAAGAGAGAGGCTATAGCGATGCTTACTGGAACAAAAAGGTTTTTGCACCATCTTCCTTACTTTTCTTTATTGGATTAGATAAAAAAGTTAAAAATGTTTCGCATCATACTTTATTTTTTGATGTTGATTTTGACGAGCATGCCAAGAGCATATACGATAATCCTAAATGGCCAAAAGAACCTTTGTTTTACGGTAATTTCCCTTCAATGACTGACAAATCTATGGCTCCAGAAGGTAAAGAAGCTTGTTTTTTATTGATTCCCATAGCGCCTGGGATAGAGGACAGCGAGGAGATGAGATCTAAATATTTCAACATCGTAATAAAGCGTCTTGAACACTTAACAAAGCAATCGATTAAAGATGCTATTCTATTTAAAGAGTCTTTTTGTGTTAATGATTTTGTGAAAGAATATAATTCCTACAAAGGGAACGCATATGGAATGGCAAATACACTTTTACAAACAGCGTTTCTGCGACCTAAACTAAAAAGTAAAAAAATAAAAGATTTATACTTTACTGGTCAACTAACTGTTCCTGGTCCTGGAGTTCCTCCGGCTCTGATTTCGGGGAAGCTTGTAGCCAGCTTGGTGTCTCTCCCCACCACCAAATAAGGGTCCACTCTTCTTCCTTTTTATTGATAACAGAATCTAGTACCCGTATATTGTTTGTCAATAGGTCGTTATATATATTCAACTGCTCATTAATTTGCGTCCAAAGCTCTAAACGTTTAAAAAGATTGTATTTAACAAAGCGATCTTGTTGGATATAACGTCTGTTTTCTATCCAAAAATCATTGTCCTCTACATTAATTTTATTTAAATCAAAAACCCATTGATGGGCCAAACGGTGAGTAAATTCTTCGATGTAAGTTTTCTCTTCTTTATCTGTATTAATCATTAAGTATTTGAGAAATGTACCATCATAATTGTCATTTACCAAGCGACCAATTTCGGAACCTAAAAAACGAAAGGTACCATCCAACTTAATGGCATCATAAACTACCCTAGGAGGATTGAATGGATCACGATTAGTATAATAAGCCATCAAGGGAAAATGAAATTCTTCATCTTCTTCCCAAAATATAAATATACTATCATTATCCTGTTCCCATCTGCTATATTGCTGGCGATATAATTCTGTTATCCATTCGTTTGTTCCAATATATTCTTGTGTGTAAGACTGCATGCTTTTTAACTCGTCGCGAAGATTCATTAGGTTATCAACATTCTTTTCGCGATCATCAAAATTTTCTCCTTGTTGTTCAACAGAAAAAGAAACCAAGACTCCAAAAAATACAATCAAAAATTCAACAAAACCCTTTTTTAGACGATCAAAAAAGTCTTGATATGAAAATCGGTCTCCAAGAGTTATTAACCTCAGAAACCAATTCAGTTTAGCTCTCTCTTTCGAATCTTTATCTGTCATTAGTTATTTACCTCTAAATATAGTTCCTTGTTGTAAATTTAGTAATTAAAATGAATTAATTAGTTTTCCAAAGCAGCAAAAGGCTTGGAGGTATCGAATATTTCCTGTACAAGTTTAACCAAAAAGTTCTCAAATGAGTTCAATACTTCGGTATTAATTTCATTTGAAATCTTAGATTTATTTTCTTTTATATAAGCAAAAGGGAGCAGATATTGATCCATGCTTTTAAAACTAATAATCCCAGCCTGAATTGAGACTTCATCTGTTAAAACTTCCTTATTTACATATGTATAAAGTAGAATTTGAAAAAGAGCAAGGCGTTTAATGTCTCCCTTTAGAGACTCCCAATCTGAAATTTTAAGCTTCGAGGATTCTATTTTTCCTAATTTGTAATCAACGATTCGAAAAACCCCATTGAATCGATCAATTCGATCAATTTTTCCTTTTAAAAGAATTTTTCCAACTTCTGGTACATTCAATGAGTACTCAAATTCTTTTTCTAGATAAAGGATCGTTAAACTATCACCTTTTTGTATTTTTTCTTTCTCTTTACTCAACAGTTTTAAAATTGATTCTTCAAGTGCATTGAGCATCAAAAGATTTTTACCAAAAATCTTTTTGTCACCCCCAAAAACTTTTCGATAGTGTTTTAGCAATGCAGGTGCTATTTGAACTTCCAAATCCTTGTAGTATTCTGATCGCATGCGTTTACCTATGTAAGGTGTATAGAGTTCTTCTAAAGTGTCATGTGCAATAGTTCCGCTTTCCATTAATGAAAGATCATTATCAAAAAATGCTTGCTCTCGAACACCCAATATTTTTTCTTTATAAAACTTTAAGGGGTCGATCAAATAAACACCCAAAGATGAAGGTGAAAATCCAAATTGAGCTTTTTCTCTAAGAATCCTTAGAATCTCAGGTGATTTAAAAACTTTTAAATTTTCTGAAATAAAACTTTTAGCTGGCGCAGAGACTACTTGCTCTTTAATGTTATGCTGCTCCAAACCCAAAAAGCGAAGTTGGTGAATAAATCTACTGGGTTCCCCTGAATTTAAACCATCGCTTTCGGTATTGTAAAGTAATGTTATGTTTGATGCTCTTTGTAATAAGCGATAAAAATGGTGTGTATAAATAGCATCATTATCTAAAAATGTAGGCAGCCCAAATTTCTTTTTTATTTCAAAAGGGAAAATGCTCTGGGTTGACCTTCCTGCAGGAAGAATTCCTTCGTTTACATTAGTTAAAATTATAGATTCAAAATCTAAAACTCGAGTTTCGAGCATTCCCATAATCTGAACTCTTTCCATGGGATTTCCCATATAATCTAAAGATTGGGTAGTGATTAATTCATTCCATAAAAAATGAATGCCTCGGACTGTATCTATTGATTTTAGTGTACTTCCCAAATTGAGTAAATGAAGTGATAATTCTTCAACTAAACTGAAATGAGTAGGATACAATTCATATTCTACTCTTTTTTCTTTCTTAAAATATCTTTGAATCTCTTGGGTAAACGATAAGATTCTTTCTATAAAATTAGTTCCAGATTCAAAGGAAGAAAAGATCAAAATACCCAATGGATGATCTAATATAGGTTTGAGGTCCTCGTTACTAATAAAAAACTTGTTTGAATTAAATAAAGAATCTAAAAAACTAGAATTATTTTTTGAGTTAGTTTTTAATATATTTTGAATCCAATCAAATCCGAGTACGCGAATTACATCTTGGTAAAAGAATCCATTGAGAGATGCCTTGATATGCATTTCGAAAAGATGATTGAAAAAAGAGGCAACTGGAGAATTTAATAAGGGGTAACCCATAGTTACATTCCAATAATTATCTTCTTGGGGAAGTCCAGATAAAAGTGGAATCAATAAGGTCTCATTTCCCAAAACCAAAGCAGTCTTGGAATTTACTTTTGAATCTAAAATGGTTTTTTTTAGAATTGAAGCTGCGTACTTAGCCTGACCAACATTCTTAGGGATTCCTATGATTTTAATGTTTTTAGCTTGTTCAAAATTATTAGGAAAAGTAGGTCTTTCTTTTTGTCTTAAGTAAGTCCATTCTTTATAATACTTTTGAATAAATCTACTTGCAGCATGTTGTTGATCTTGAAAAAAGAAGTTATCAATGTCCCAAAATATTTCTGCTCGTTGAGCTTCTAAAAAACTCTGAAGTAAATTTGCTTCAGCTGTATTTAGAGCACTAAAGCCAATGAAATAATGAAAAGACATGGTGTTTTGAAGATAAATTTCGACTGAATCTACAGCTTCTCTAAAAAGCATACCAAGTGACCCAATCCCTTTTGATTGTAAAGATGCTTTATAAAGTTCAAAATAATTATAAAGCGACTTCCAAAAATACTGTTGCTTAATGTTTTTAGATTCATCTTTTTTAAATGTTCCTATTTCGTGATAAGAAATTAAGAATTCAAATGCACCAGCAACATCTACCAAATAGGAATCTAAATCAGAAAAATCCTTTAATAAAGCAGGTGCCCATCTGGTAAATTCATCGAAAGAATCCAAGTATTCTTTTGGGGTATAATCACGATAAATAGTATAAAATTCAATGAGAACAGTCAGTGAAGGTGCAATTTTAAAAGAAGATATTTCTTGTATAAATTCTTCAATACTAAAAATTTGGGGAGCTAGTAAAGGAACTTTTAATTGAGCAGTTAACGTTTCTTTAAAAAAAACACCTGCTCTTCTGCTGGGTAAAACAATTATGAGTTCGTCAATATTAGAATGACTATTTATGATACTTGTAACGGTTTCTTCTATAAATGTTTTCACCCTTGAATTTAGGAAAATGAGCTGAAATGATTTCCAACTAATTTAAAATTATTGCAAAAAAAAACCTTGCAAATGCAAGGTTTTTATGATGTAAAATTTCTAGTTTTTTTCTATTGAAAATTGAACTCTTCTGTTCATTTTTCTTCCAGCTGCAAGATTGTTATCTCCAATTGGATTATCTTCACCATAACCTATGGTTTTAATTCGAGATTCATCTGCACCTAAGGAAGTTAAGGCTTCTTTGACAGAGGCTGCACGAGCTTCAGAAAGCTTTTGATTATATCCTTTACTTCCATCACTTGAAGCAAAGCCTTTAACTACGATTCGACTTTTTGGATAACTTTCGAGAACCAATTTAATTTTATTTAAGACTTCTTTAGACTCATCTCCATTAATTACTGAACTGGACGCAATAAATCGAATCATTAGACCTGATTCATTCATCTCGGAAATTATTTCTTCTGAAATTTCAGGGCATCCATCGTTGGAAGCTTTTCCTGCTTCAGAAGGACAAGCATCATCTTTATCTGGTGTGCCATCTCCATCCATATCTCCCCAAGGACAACCTTTGTTCTCAATAGGACCTGATTCATCAGGACAAGAATCATCTTTATCATTGATGCCATCTCCATCGGAATCTGGACATCCGTTCATTTCAGCCGAACCAGCTTGTTCTGGACATACATCTTCGGAATCTAAAATACCATCTCCATCGGTATCTGGACAGCCGTTTGTTTCTACCGAACCTGCTTTTTCGGGGCAAGCATCATCTTTGTCTGTGATTCCATCTCCATCAGTATCTGGACATCCCGCAAATTCTTCTAATCCAGGAACTTCAGGACAGTCATCCTTCTTATCATATACTCCATCGCCATCAGTATCAACACCTCCAAATTTAAATGCTACACCAAGTATGTGTTGAAAATAATTTCCTTCAGGTGCATCTTGTGTAGATCTAAAACTGGATTCTACGTAAGCACTAAACTGATCTCCTAGTTTGAAACTTAATCCAGCACCACCGAAATAGGTGTCTGTAGCGTTTCTTGCTGCATTAAATTCGTCTTCATTCGCTATTCCAAAGGAAGTTCTACCGAAACCTGCCTTTAAAAATGGACTTAATTTGGAGTCTCGTGCAAAACCATATTTAATTGCACCTTCAATAGTTGAAAATTTCGTGGAAGAACCGCTTGATTCTTTTTGTAGTGAATTAAAAGAAAATTGAGCTCCAAGAGAAAACCCCCCGTATATTGATCTGAAGACTGATAGTGAAGGTACTCCAAAACTCATTGATTTGTAATCGCTTTCTAACAATGGAGTACTTCCGGTTAAATTACCTTGCAAACCAACTGCATTAAAACCAACGGAAACCAACCAAGGATTGCTCGTATCTTGCGCGTATACGCTTGACAATGAAATTGTTAATAAGAAAAAGAATAAAACTCTTCGGATTGTTTTCATCAGCTTAGTTTACATTACCTTCAGTATACTCCAAAAATAACTGTATCTTCTTGAATATACAAAAAAAATCGTAGAGATTTTAAGTTTTGGATGGAAATTATAATTTAAAAAATGGTTTTTTAATAAAACTTCAAAAAGTCTTGAT
>JAURBD010000122.1 GCA_030829155.1 Flavobacteriaceae bacterium | reverse complement strand
AATAAAAAACAGAAAGTTCTTATATTTTATTAAAGTGGTTAAGAACCATTGCATATTAGTGCTTATTTATTCAATATCGTCTTGTAACGTTCAATGTTTTTTAGAGCAATACCTGTACCACGTACAACTGCTTGTAAAGGATCTTCAGCAATATAAACCGGGAGATCGGTTTTAAGTGAAATTCTTTTGTCTAAGCCACGAAGCATTGATCCACCTCCAGCTAAATAAATCCCAGTGTTATATATGTCTGCAGCTAATTCTGGAGGAGTTTGAGAAAGTGCCTCCATTATTGCATCTTCAATTCTAAGAATAGATTTATCCAATGCTTTTGCTACTTCTCGATGAGATACCATTGCTTGTTTGGGTTTTCCAGTCAATAGATCTCTTCCCTGAACGGACATTTCATCTGGTGGGTTGTCAAGATCTTCAAGTGCTGCTCCAATGGTTAGTTTGATTTTTTCAGCAGTCCGTTCACCAACATATAAATTGTGTTGGCGACGCATATAATAAACAATATCATTGGTAAAAACATCCCCCGCAATTTTGACTGATTTATCACAAACGATTCCAGATAAAGCAATTACAGCAATTTCTGTTGTACCACCACCTATGTCAACAATCATGTTTCCTTTGGGTTGTTTGATGTCAATTCCAATTCCAATAGCTGCAGCCATGGGTTCATGAATCAGATATACTTCTTTTCCATTTACACGTTCTGCAGATTCCCGGACAGCTCGCATTTCTACTTCAGTAATTCCAGATGGAATACAAATAACCATTCTGAGAGAAGGAGTAATCAATTTTTTCTTTAGGGTTGGAATACTTTTTATAAGCATGTTGATCATCTGCTCAGAAGCGTTAAAATCAGCAATTACACCATCTTTTAATGGTCTAATGGTTTTGATGTTTTCATGAGTTTTCCCTTGCATCATACTTGCTTCTAATCCTATAGCAATTACTTTAGAAGTAGTACGATCAATAGCAACAATTGAAGGACTATCAACAACAACCTTATCCCTGTGAATAATCAAGGTGTTTGCAGTTCCTAAATCAATAGCAATTTCTTCGGTGAGGAAGTCAAAAAAACCCATAATAATTTTTTTTAATTGGTATTATTCAAATGTACTAAAATTAATGTTTAAAATGACGAATCCCAGAGAATACCATTGACATTTTGTTTGCATCACAAAAATCAACAGAAAGTTGATCTTTAATCGACCCTCCTGGCTGGATTACTGAACATATACCTTCATTAAAAGCTATTTCAACACAATCTGGAAATGGAAAAAAAGCATCACTTGCCATTACAGAATTTTCAAGACTAAATCCAAAGCTCTTTGCTTTCTCAATTGCTTGTTTTAAAGCATCAACACGAGACGTCTGACCAGTACCAGAAGCTAACAGTTGATTGTTTTTCACAAGCACTATCGTATTTGATTTGGTGTGTTTACATATTTTTGAAGCAAATAAAAGGTCTTTTATTTGCTCGTTTGTGGGGGCAATTTTGGTTGATACAGTCAAATTATTTTCATTGTCAGTGATAAAATCTTTGTCTTGAACCAAATAGCCATTAAGACAAGTTCTTACAGATGTTTCAAGCAGCTTATTACCCTTTTGAACTAGGAGCACACGATTTTTTTTGCTTTTCAATATTTCTAATGATTCAGCATCATATTCTGGTGCGATAACAACTTCGCAAAACAAGCTGTTAATTTTTTCAGCAGTAACAACATCTATTTTTCGATTACAAATTAAAACCCCTCCAAATGCCGAAACTGGGTCGCCAGCCAATGCATCAACATAAGCTTTAACTAAGCTCTCTCTTGTTGCAAAACCACAAGCATTATTGTGTTTTAAAATGGCAAAAGTTGGTTTTTCATTTTGAAATTCATGCATTAATTGGACTGCAGCATCAATATCTAATAAATTGTTGTATGAAATTTCTTTTCCATGAATTTGATCTAATAGATCATTTAATGGTCCAAAAAATGTTCCTTTTTGATGGGGGTTTTCTCCATATCGAAGATTTTTAGATTCAAGGACACTCAGCTTGAGCTTTGGTTGATCTGATTCAGAATTAAAGTAGTTGAAAATTGCAGTATCATAGTGCGATGATATGTTGAATGCTTTTGCAGCAAAATGTTTTCTGTGGTCGATACCAGGTTGTCCTCCAGTAGCGTTTAATAAATCTAAAAACTCTTTGTAATCATCTTTGTTAGAAACACAAATTACACTGGCAAAGTTTTTTGCAGCTGCACGGATTAAAGAAATTCCACCAATATCAATTTTTTCAATGATATCTTGTTCTGGTGCTCCCGATGATACTGTTTTTTCAAATGGATATAAGTCAACGATTACCAAGTCAATTTGTGGAATTTGGTATTCCTTCATTTCTGCCTGATCAGAGGATACACTTTGACGGTTTAGAATTCCTCCAAATACTTTTGGGTGAAGGGTTTTTACTCTTCCACCAAGAATTGATGGATATGAGGTAACTTCTTCCACAGCAATAACATCATATCCCAATTCTTGAATAAACTTTTCAGTCCCTCCAGTTGAATATAGAGTTACACCAAGAGCGTCCAATTTTTTGATTATTGGAGCTAGCCCTTCTTTGTCAAAAACTGAGATTAAGGCCGAACTAATTTTGTGTGTTGAAATCATCTTAGGAAATGTTTATTGATATATTATTGGATAAAATATAGTTACCCACAAGATTGTTTACTTGTTCAAGAAGTAAAACATCTTTTTGGTTAAAAGCATTAATGGTATTGGAATCGACATCAATTTGTCCGATGTTAGTTTGATTCACTAAAATTGGAACAACAATTTCAGATTTTACATTGATATCACAAGCAATGTAATTCTCTTGATCAGACACATCATCTACCACAAAATTTTTATTGGAAACAGCAACTTGTCCACAAATACCTTCCCCAAAAGGAATTGTAATATGATCCGTTGGGATTCCAGCAAATGCCTTAAGGTGGAGTGTTTTTCTTTTATGGTTACTAAAATAAAAACCCACCCAATCGTAAGCTTTGTTTTCTTTTTTCAATAACACACAGATTTCGGTAAGCTTTGTTTCAATACTACTATTTTCAACTTTAAGAAAAGCTGAGATCAAATAAAGTAGTTTTTGATTTGATTCCAATGGAAAATTATTTCTCACAAAAGTATTAAAATTTATTTCCAATGATTTGAATTCAAAACTTAATTTAAATCATTTTATGAACTAAATTATGTTTACTTTTATTCAAAGAAATATCAATATTAGCAGCCGGTCATTATTTGATTTTAAATCACAGAAAATCATTTTTATGCATTAAAAATTAACGAAGTTTATTATGCAGCAAAAATTCGTAATACAAGGGATGATTTGTGGAAATTGTAAGACAGCAGTTGAAAAGGTGTTAAATTCTTATCCGGGAGTCAAAGATATTGAGGTAGATTTAAAATCTGGCTCAACTAAATTGAAAACTTCCAAAGCTATTTCTTTGAGTTCAATTGAAGACAAACTGGGATCTAAATACTCAGTTCAAGGAACAAAGAGTCAAAAAAAATCGAAAACAAAAGAACTTTTCCCCTTGTTTTTAATACTCCTGTATATAGTATTTGGAGCAACCTTTTTACAGTTTCCAGCGTTATCAATTTCTGGATACATGATGGATTTCATGGGACTGTTTTTTATTGTATTTAGTTTTTTTAAGTTTTTGGGCTATAAATCTTTTCCAAAATCTTTTGCAATGTATGATCCACTTTCAAAAATCCTTCCTATTTATGGTTGGTTGTATCCTTTCATTGAAACCGCATTAGGATTATCATTTTTATTTCGTTTTAGAATTACTCTTGCTTTGTGGGTAAGCCTGATTGTTTTATCCATTACAACTTTCGGTGTTTTGTCTTCCCTAAGAAGTAAAAATAAAATTCAATGCGCTTGCCTAGGAACAGTTCTCAATTTACCCATGACAGAAGCTACTTTGATTGAAAATCTAATCATGATAACTATGGCTTTTGGTATGCTTTTTGGTAATGCATGCTAAATAGTAGTATATTTGTCTAATAATTTTGATTATGAATCAATTAAAGCTCTTTTTGCTGATTATTTTGTTTGTCCACTCCAAAATGGGCATGGCACTCAATTTTCATTATTGTGGCGATCATTTAGTTCAAATTTCCTTTGCTCTAAATCCAAAAGGATGCGGGATGGAAACATCAAAAACTTCTTATTCCGATACACTTTCATTTTCTCAAAAAAGTTGTTGTGCTGATGAAGTTGAGATTTTTCAAAACAAAGGTGACATATCTTTGATTGATGATTTCAATGTATTTGATTT
>JAURBD010000137.1 GCA_030829155.1 Flavobacteriaceae bacterium | reverse complement strand
GGTGATTTTTTGCAGACAAAGCAGCGAAAAATCCTGCGGCTCCTCCGCCAATAACGGCTACTTTTTTAATCTTTTCCATGCCCTGCTAAGGTAAGAAGATTCGTTTTAGCAGGGTGATAGAAATTATACACCAAATTGTTTTAGATGGTGGTTGAGGTGATAATCGGAGACTTCAATCCATTTTTGTGGTTCCAGTTTCCCAAAATAAAAGTGAGGTGGAAAATCATGTTCATGATCTAAGTTTAAAAAAGCGGCGAGTTTTTCTTTCAATAATGCGATGTCATTTTCAAAGGTTGATGGGGGTGTTCCTTTTCCTAAAACTTGATCCATACTTTTGGAAGCAGGGACTGTTTTCCTTTCTTTAGCTAAAATAAAAACTTCTTTTACTGAGAGTGTAGGACGGTCTTCTAGTTTCTTTTCTCCCAAAACCAATCGATAAAAATCAGTGCAATGACAGAGCATTTGATGCACATTCATCTTTCCGTATTTTGGGGAATGAAGAGGGGTGAGTTTATCAATTCTCTCAATAAAGAGGTTTAGTCGGTCGTTCATTTTTTTCTTTAATTCGTTATCATTTTAATAAAAGTTATTTTTTTTATCTTCTTATTTGAATTAACAATTAGTATGCTCACTCACAATCAAAAGTTATTAATACACCAAGTCAATCTACATAATATTACTCTTACAGCAGCTTGTTTTTGGGAATATTCTTTTCAATTCTCTATTTCCTTTACTGGGGTGTTTAGTAAAATCATTTTTTGATAATCATGAGCAGACATCACGTGAGTAAATTTTATTAAGGGTCTAATTATCTTAAAGAGAGCACCTAAAGCAGACAAAGAACAGACTATACTATAGCTTGCAATATGAGGAAAACGAATTATTTTCATTAAAAAGTAGAAATTGATTGGATTAGGGATGATAAAATAGTTGAACCAAACCGCATAGGTTACCTTCGGGGATTGAATGTTTTTTACGAATTGATAATCTTCTTTTATCATTGAGATAGAGATATACCCTCTGGGAACGGCTATATAATGGGACTTATCGATTAGAAAAATATCGATATATCCAAAAGACCCTTTGATTTTTTTAACTAAGTTTTCGAGTTTTAACATCATGATCAATTTTGTTTGAGTCTAATCATTTAATAAGCATGAGATTTAATTCTCTGGAGGAAAACACTGTTTGCTGTTCGGTCTATCTGTACTGGTTTTTTTTCCAATCCTTTAATCCAACCAAGTATCTCCTCTGACTTCCTTTTTTTATTCTCTTAAAATTTTCTCTATTTTACGTCCTCGTGCTAATTCGTCAATCAGTTTTTCCATTCGCCTACATTGTTTATATACCTCAAATTCATCGGGTATTTCTTCAATTCGATACCCACAAACTACGCCACGAATCAAGTGGGCGTTTGGATGTATTTTGGCTTTTTGAAAGAAGGTTTTAAAAGTTACTTTGTCATCTATAAGTGTTTGTAAAGCCATTGGATCAAAACCAGTGAACCATTCGATTACTTGGTTGAGTTCCTCTTTTGTTCTACCCTTTTTCTCTAATCGATTCAAGTAAAGGGGATAAATGGAGCCAAAAACCATTTGAGCAACTTTTTCATTTTTTTCGAGGGTAACTTTCATGTCTATGTCGCATTACTTGATTTATATTGATGCTTTTGTATTTCCTTAGGCCGCTATTACTTATGCATCGTGTTGTAAGCAGTTTTTTATTCGCACATTGCATTTAAATAAAAGCTCATACTTTGACCACCTATTGTTGTCCAAGTGTCCATAGCTTTTTCTCGTAAATAAGCTGTGTTTAATGGTGAAGCAACAGCAGAAATCGAGAAATATTTACTTTTTGCATCCCTTTTGACACTCTCTAACCATTGGATTGTTACAGCAACTTCTTCAATGTCTTCTTTCAGATAGATTTCATGAGGCTCCAAGTCTACTTTAAACCAACCTAAAAAATTATCTTTGACATCAAATATGATATTTTTCTTAATCAGCAATTCAGTCGGAAGTCCATCTTCTATCTTGTAAAAGTTCACTCTAAATTTTAAGGAAGTAAAATTGTTTGAAGTTATTTTAAAGTTTAGGTCTTTAATATGGCAATTCCTTCTTATTTTGAGTTTCACACCTCTTTCCTTGCTCAATCTGTCATTAACGTCTTTTTCATAATAGCTATAAAAATTGAAATGAGTTAATCCAAGACCTGTAGAAGTTCGTCCAATTTTTTTAGATTTTAGTTTGATTTCCTTAAAGCTTAAAACAACCTCGTCCAATTCGGTATTTTCTGATTGAAGCAAAATTATATTGTTACTATGGTTCAATTCTGAAATCAAATACTTTTCTGTTTTAAAACCGATAAAAGAAAAAACTACTGTATCTTTTTGTGTTACCTTTTCGTTTAAAGAAAGATAAAATAAACCGTTTTATTAGTAATTCCTATATTAACATAGGGAAGAGGTTCATTATCTTCAAAATTCCGAACCTCCCCTTTTATTTCATTATTTTGGCAATAGCACAGTGTATTTATCGAGAAAATACAAATGATAAAAATTTCTAATTTCATTTATTGAATTTGGTTTTTTAAAATTATGCCCAACTTATAAATAAACCACTGTCTTTCGATACACTCAATGGCACCGATTGTATTATATTTCGTAAAACCCTTATAGAACATTAATTTAAAAGTGATTAAATACAAACCTAAAGCTTCCTCAAAAATTTTTCTTGCAAGAAACTCTCGGGATAAACAACAAAAAAGGGAATGTAAGGGTGTTGGGACATAGGTTAGTGTATTGGGGTTCATTCAAAGATATAAAAAAGAAGTAAATTATTTTCTACCCAGAATCAATTGGAAAAATAAAGCAAAGAGTACAGTGAGTACCGCACCAATAACATTCAGCCAGAGAAAACTCACCACATCATAAGAGAAGAGGGTCAGGATGATGGCTTCCGAAAGCAAGGCAGACCAAAACACCGCTTTTCCCTGAACGTATTTAATGAAAATGGCGACTAAAAAAATCCCTAAAATGGTACCGTAAAATACAGAACCGATAATATTGACCAGTTGGATGAGATTTTCAAATAAATTCCCCACACTGGCAAAAAGGATGGCAATAATCCCCCAAATAAGGGTAAAGGTTTTTGAGGCGTTCACATAGTGTGCTGCAGGTTTTTCTTGAACATTTCTTTGGTATAAATCTACTGTGGTGGTAGCTGCTAGAGCATTCAGTTCAGAGGCGGTGGAACTCATGGCAGCAGAGAAAATAACGGCCAGTAATAAGCCAATTAATCCTGTGGGTAGGTAGCCTAAAATAAAAGAGATAAAGACATAATCTTTGTCATTGGTCTCTTGCGAGGGGTCGGCCTGGGT
>JAURBD010000109.1 GCA_030829155.1 Flavobacteriaceae bacterium | reverse complement strand
GGAAAAAATTAAAGTAGTTGGATTAAAATATTGCTTTTCTAAGAACGATACAATAAATTCAAATTGAAGTAATAAGGCAATACCGATAACAATAAATAACATGATAAGGTCTACCATTCTTTCCGCGATTACAGTACCAAAACTTTTTTCAAAGGGAATATCTTCATAGGTTTTCATAACTGTGGCTCTAAAAAACTCCCCAGATCTTGGGACACCAAGATTAGCAATATAGGTAATGAAAATAGCTAAAATATTATTGATCAGCCTTGGCCGATAACCCATTGGGTGTAACATAAAATTCCACCGATACGCTCTTGATAAGTGACTGATTATACCTAAACAAAGAGATAAAAAAACAAAACGATAATCAGCATTTTTTACTGCTTGATAGATTGTTTCCCGATCTGATGCAGTTGTGTCTTTGATTGAAAGATAAATGAAAAGAACCCCAATTAGTAACGGGAAAAAGATTTTGAAAAATTTTATAAGTTTTTGTTTTTTCAATACTACTGCAATAAGTTGGTTTTTTCGTTTGGAAATAAGAGTATTGGATTGTACTCTTTTGCTTTTTTGAAAGCGACGAGACAGTAGCTTATGATAATTATAACATCCCCTTTTTGAACTTTTCGAGCTGCTGGGCCATTTAAAGTAATTTCACCCATATTTTTTTTACCCTCTATCACATAGGTTTCAAGGCGTTCACCATTATTGATGTTTACAATTTGTACTTTTTCTCCTGGGACGAGATTTGCAGCTTCAATGAGTGAACTGTCAATTGTAATACTTCCAATGTAATTCAGGTCAGCACCAGTTACAGTTACTCTATGAATTTTAGATTTTAAGATTTCTATTTGCATTGCGCAAAGATATTAAAATTTAATATTGTCAATTAAACGGATATTACCTAATTTGACTGCTATAAAAGCTCTGTTTTTTGTGCCATTTAGCACACTTGTTTTTTGAAGTGACTCAGTGTCTGCGATTGTAAAATATTCCAATTCAAATTCTGGATGGAGTTGAAAAAAATCTATGATCCATGATTCAATTTGAGCGGGGCTGTATTTTTCTTTGAGAGCCAGTGCTTTTTGAAGCGTCTGATATATTATAGGAGCCATCGCACGATGTTTTGGGTTCAAGAGTTTATTTCTCGAACTCATTGCCAATCCATCAGAATGTCGAATAATCGGACAAGGAATTATTTTAACTGGAATTTTTTCTTTTTCTACTAAAGCAGTCACAATTTTTAATTGTTGAAAATCTTTTTCTCCAAAATATGCTGAAGTAGGCTCAAGTACTTCAAAAAGTTTCTGCACAATTGTTGCAACACCTTGAAAATGCCCTTTTCTATTTGCTCCTTCCATAGTTGATTCAAGAGAACCAAAATTAAAGGGTTTTGCTTTTATGGATTCTAAATATAGATCAGAAGCACTGGGTGCATACACCCATATTTTACCTTTTAACTTTTCAAGTTTTTGAAGATCGGACTCAAGTGTTTTTGGGTAATTTTCTAGATCGTTAGGACTATCAAATTGTGTTGGGTTCACAAAAATTGAAACTAATACAAGTTCATTATCTTCAAGTGCTTTTTTTACGAGCATTATATGACCTTCATGAAGGGCTCCCATTGTTGGCACTAAACCGGTAGATTTTGCTAGAATCTTATTTTTTGACGCCTTAAGTTCATTTTTGTGGTAAAAAACCTTCATTTACGAAAAGATTAACGTGCTAAAAGTACTGTTTTTTCTAATGAACGGAAGAATTTTTGTAATTTTGCTAAACTTTCTATAATGGAAAGCTAAAATCGTTTTATGCAAAACAAGAAAGTTTTAATAATTTCTTCTGAGGTTACTCCATATTTACCTCAGACAGATCAGGCAGTTAATTCCTTCCAAATCCCAAAAACTATCAATGATGCTGGTGGTCAAATAAGAATATTTATGCCCCGCTATGGGATGATAAACGAACGGAGGCATCAGTTGCACGAAGTTATTCGATTATCAGGGATGAACATGGTTATCAACGACATGGATATGCCCCTGATCATAAAAGTTGCTTCTATCCCCAAAGAACGGATGCAAGTTTATTTTATAGATAACGAAGAATATTTCAAAAGAAAGGCGATGCTCAAGGACGAAGGTGGAAATTTATTTTCTGATAACGACGAGCGAATGATTTTTTTCACCAAAGGAGTTATCGAAACGGTTAAGAAATTAAACTGGTCTCCTGATATCATTCATCTTCACGGATGGTTTACTTCATTGTTCCCATTATATATGAAAACCTATTTTGCAGAAGACCCCATTTTTGAAACCAGTAAAATCATTACATCAATTTATCCAAAGGATTTTGAAGGTGAAATTTCTTCAGATTTTGAAAACAAAGTTGCATTCGATAATGTTGGCGAAGCAGAAAGAAGTCCATTAAAGAAATCAACCTATGAAAATTTAATCGCCCTAGCGGTTAATTTTTCAGACGGAGTTGTTCTTTCAGGAGAGTCAATTTCTGAAAGTATTTTGTCAAATATCGGAACTAAAAAAATTCCTGTCTTAACATACGAGGACAGCTTAAAGGAAAATGCCTATGTAGATTTTTTTAATAATAAAATTATTTAAACCCCCATGAAACTTAAGGTATCCAAACTGAGGAATGATTTTTTCTTTCTCTTACTTTCGATTATTTTTCTTTCTTGTAACAAAGATTTTAATACAGTAGGATATGATTTAATTTCTACAAATGCCTTTGAAACAGACAAGATTAAACTACCCGTTTTTTCTTATCAAAAAGAATCTCTTACTGATATTCAAACAAATGGCTTACCCATTCAACAATTAGGAACAATTGACGTTCCAAATGTGGGGAGGTCATCTGCTTACATTGTTTCTCAACTCAGTTTACCTCCCACTAATTTCTTTGGGTTGTATACTTCAAAAGACGAATTAGGAGATGAAAATAACGTATATGCAATACCAGAAAATGAACAAGTAACCTCAGCTTATTTGGAAATACCATTTCTTAACAACGTTCGAGACCAAGATGGTGACGGTGTAATCGATAGTTTGGATGCAGATCCATTTTCTATAACGAGCGATAGTGATGGAGACGGCATAACAGATTCTGTAGAAACTCAAAATGGTACAAACCCGCTCAGTCAAGATTCTGATGGTGATGGAATTCTTGATTCTGAAGACACCGATAATTCAGGCTATCAAACAGAAAATAGGGAATATGATGTTGATTCTATTTTTGGAAACAAAAACGCAACGTTTAATTTAAAGGTAGAAGAACTTACATACTTCCTAAATACATTAAACCCCGAAGAAAATTTTGAATCTTTTCAATCGTATTTTACTTCTCGCGATTTTTATGAAGAAGGTTTTGTAGGGGAAATCTTGTATGACGACACTTATCAGCTGGATTTTAATGAATTACGAATAAACTATAAAGAAGACGATCCCGAAACGGATATTGACGAGACTACACAGGTTGAAACCAGGCGCTCACCTCGTATTCGAATACCTTTGGATACAAATTTTTTTCAAAGTCGCTTCATCGATATTGAAGGCTCAGATTATTTGTCATCCTCCAGTCAGTTTAAAGAATACATGCGCGGAATATACATTCGTATGGAAAACCCATCTGATGACCTTTATATGTTACTCAATTTCGCACAGGCCAATATTCTAGTCAATTATGAATACGATCAATATAATGATAATGGTACACCAGACGACAATTCGGATTTTTCTATAGATAAAGTTGAGCGTAATTTTATCTTAACCCCAAGTATAACAATTAATCATTTAGAAAATTCTGAATTTAATCCTGAGATAACCCAAGCTATTAATCAAACTGAAGGCTCGGGTAAAATTTTTTCTAAAGGAGGAATAGGACTTATTTCATCTATTGAATTATTTGGGAAACACTCTGATGGTTCTGCAGATGCTAAACTTCAAAAACTTCGTGAAAATAACTGGCTGGTCAATGAAGCAAATTTAGTGTTTTACGTCGATCCAGCATCTGTAAGTAACTGGACACCTGAAAATCCAATTGCAAATCGATTGTATTTATACAACAAAAGAGATACGGCTCCATTATTAGATTACTTTTCTGACTTAACTTCGGATGTCACAAAAACGAATGCTGGAAAAATTAATCACGGGGGGATACTTGAATATAAAGATGACGGGACACCATATCGTTATAAATTTAGAATAACACAACACATTAACAACCTCTTACGAAAAGATTCTACCAACATAGTTTTAGGTTTGGTTGTTGCAGCAAACATTAATGATTACAGTACTATAAAGGCTCGATCTATGGATGAAAGCAAAGAGATTTTATATCCTACAACTTCTGTTTTAAATCCATTGAGCTCAGTTTTGATAGGTTCTCATCCAGCAGAAGGCTTAGAAGATCTTAAATTAGAATTGGAGTTAATTTACACTGATTTTTCAAACTAAAGAACACCATTTATGTGTGGAATAGTTGCTTATATCGGCCAACAACAGGCCTCCCCAATTATTATCAAAGGCTTAAAAAGATTAGAATACCGAGGCTATGACAGTACAGGGATTTCTCTTTACGACGGCAGCGAATTACACACAATTAAAACAACAGGTAAAGTAAGTGACCTTGAAGCTAAGCTTGAGATGCGTCTACCTATTACTGCTCAGGTTGGAATTGGTCATACACGATGGGCAACCCACGGTATCCCCAATGATGTAAATTCACATCCTCAAAATTCAAATTCCAAAGATTTGGTTGTGGTTCACAACGGGATCATTGAAAATTATGCATCATTAAAAGAAGAGTTGATTCATAGGGGTTACCATTTTAATTCGGATACTGACACCGAGGTTTTGGTCAATCTTATTGAAGACGTTCAAAAAAAAGAAAAAGTAAAGCTTGGTAAAGCAGTACAAATTGCATTATCACAAGTAATAGGAGCATATGCAATAGTAGTATTTGACAGAAAAAAACCAAACGAACTTATAGCTGCCAGACTTGGAAGCCCTTT
>JAURBD010000117.1 GCA_030829155.1 Flavobacteriaceae bacterium | reverse complement strand
GAAAAGAATATAATTGATCGTCGATTAGAGATTTTAGAAGCAGAAGGAATACTATTTAAATGTAATGTTGAAATCGGAAAAGATTTGAGTGCTCAAGAACTCAAAACTGATTTTGATGCAGTTCTCCTTGCAACCGGAGCAACCATAAAAAGAGAATTACCAATTCCAGGGTCAGATCTCAATGGAGTCGTTCAAGCCATGGACTTTCTTCCACACAACAACAAAGCTGTTGATGGTCAACATGAACGTGATCCAAAATTCCTAGCTACCGATAGAGACGTAATCGTAATTGGTGGAGGAGACACAGGGTCTGATTGTATTGGTACTTCGAATCGCCATGGAGCAAAAAGCGTAACCAATTTCGAAATCATGGCCAAACCCGCCGAGGGTAGAACAGATGAAAACCCATGGCCGTATTGGCCCTTTAAACTCAAAACGAGTTCTTCTCACGAAGAGGGAAGTCATCGAGAATGGAGTATTTTAACCAAAGAATTCATTAGTAATTCTAAAGGGAATGTAACGGGATTAAAAACAGTTGCCGTACGTTGGAAAAAAATCCCGGGACAACGTCCACAACTCATAGAAAAAAAAGGGTCAGAAAAAGAATGGCCTTGTGACTTAGCGCTTTTGGCCTTAGGATTTACAGGACCAGAAAAAGGACTTCCAGAACAATTGGGAGTAACTTTCGATGAGCGCGGAAATGTAAATGGACTTAATAAATATCAAACAAACCAACCAAATGTTTTTGCTGCTGGGGATGTGCGTAGAGGTCAATCATTAATTGTTTGGGCAATTTCTGAAGGAAGAGAAGCTGCTCATCAAATTGACACTTATCTTGTGGGAACATCAACCTTACCAAAAAAAGAAGTCTCAGGAGATTTAGTTTCTGTCTAGGGGCATCTAAATATAAAATTCAAAGCCTCGTTGATCGACGAGGCTTTTCCATTAAATTTTAATCAAAAATATTTAATCTATTTTTTAAGGTTTTTTAAACTTTTTACCCCTTTTCATCTTAAAAAGATCTATAATTTTTGATACTCCGTTATTGGTTACTGTAGCAGTTAAATCACAACTCCCATCTCCAAAATCTACGACCATAGTTTCTGATCCTTTTACAATGTTTTTAACTCCATCAACAGGAATCTTCCATTTTTTGGAAAACCATTTGTCAGAAAAACAAGTATGTGAATATTTGATCGGTTTTGTAATGTTCATAGAAAAGTTTTCCCCTTTTGTACTTACTCCCGTTGAGCTTCCTGTCAATGTGGTGTATTGTCTTTTCTTATCTTCAACAACCGTATAGTAAGTAAATGACTTTTGTTTTGTAGAAAAAGTTCCATCTTCGTAAATCATCTTCCCGTTTTGTAAAGTAGATTGTCGAGTTTTGTTTCCATTGGAATCGATTGCGGTAATTTCAGTCAGCCGTACCCCTTCTATTTTGATATCATTCATAGAAAAATCAACAAAATCAGTTTGTTTAAAACTACCGAGAAGATCCTTTTCTTCAGAATAAGAAATCACAATGGTTCCCGTTCTACTTTGTTTCCACAAACGATTACAGTCATCTCCAAAGAAAATAGTTTTTTGATTTTTATCTTCATCGTGGGTAATTGTAACACAACTACCATAGCGACTTTTAAATTTATCCTCAGTAAAACCCTTGGATGCATTGTCAACTGTTTTTGTAGAAGAATCATCAACAGCAAACGCGTCCGAAAGCAACTCTTCTAAATCCTGATCAAAGGCAAGTGCATTGATGTTTTCAATTAATAAGAATGAATCTTCAAGGGTGTTTAAAGAGGTTTCATCTTTACTACAACCAACGAGAAAAAGAATAACTAAAAAACAAGAAAAGGATAAATATTTCATAAGAAAAAAATTAGAATTTTAAACTTAATAGACAAGAACTATGCCATTTGATTATTGTCCAATAAGTTTAACACATTGTTTAATAGGATCAAAAGCAGCATACCTTCCTCTTTTGAGAAAAGTTTTATACATTTAATGGATATGAAACTTTGGATATTTGTTCTTATTGGATCGGTTTTTTTCAACACCACTGCTCAAACTAATTCTTCTGATTTAATATCTGTTTCTGAAATAACCTTAGTTGTTTTGGGGATATCCCAAGATGCCGGTAGTCCGCAAATAAACTGTACAAAAATTTGCTGTAAGGATGCTTTTGAAGAGAAAAAAAAATACAATCCTGTAGTTTCCTTAGGTGTAATTGATCCAATAAATAAAAAACAATTTTTATTTGAAGCTACACCAGATATTGTGCTTCAGCTTAGATCTCTAAAAAATAATGCTCCAGTAGAAGTAGACGAAATCCCTGCTGGAATTTTTCTTACCCATGCACACATTGGCCACTACACAGGATTGATGTATTTTGGAAAAGAAGCCATGAACGCTAATCAGGTTCCTGTTTACGTTTACCCAAAAATGAAATCCTTTCTCGAAAACAATGGTCCATGGAGTCAATTGGTCTCAAACCAAAACATTCAGCTAAAACCAATGAGGAAAAATAAAACAGTACGACTTAGTTCAGAATTGAGGGTTCTACCCTTTCAAGTTCCCCATCGTGATGAGTTCTCAGAAACGGTTGGATATAAAATTATGGGGTCTCAAAAAAGTGCACTTTTTATTCCCGATATTGATAAATGGAAAAAATGGGATATTTCGATAATTGAAGCCATCAAAAAAGTAGATTACGCTTTTATTGATGCTACTTTTTTTAGTGGAGCAGAAATAAAAGCACGAAATATTTCCGAGATACCACATCCCTTTGTAATTGAAAGCATCGAACTATTTAAGGATTTATCCGCTGAAGAAAAGGCCAAGATTTTTTTCATCCATTTAAATCACACCAACCCCTTATTAAAACCTGAAAGCCAACAGTCACTGGAAGTTGAAAGTTTGGGATTTGGAATCGCTCGAACGGGAGATCGTTTTAGCTTATAAATACTATTAAAAATGGACTCAAAAAAAGTTGCGGTAATTGGTGGAGGAGCTGCTGGATTTTTTGCTGCCCTTTCCGTAAAAGAACACCACCCAAACCATCAGGTAACCCTTTTTGAGAAAACATCAAAGGTGCTTTCAAAGGTGAAAATATCTGGTGGTGGTCGTTGCAATGTTACTCATAACTGCACAGATATTTCTAAACTCTGTGAAGCCTATCCCAGAGGCGGTAAAAAACTTAGATCCCTTTTTAGTCAGTTCAACACCACAGACACCGTTGATTGGTTCGAAAATCGAAATATTCTCTTAAAAACTGAAAAAGATGGAAGAATGTTCCCTATTTCTGATAAATCACAAACCATCATTGATTGTTTAGTCTCCGAAACCATACGATTAAAAATAGACTTACAATTAGGAAAATCCATTGAACAAATGAATCAACAAGGCGAAGGTTGGAAACTCCAGTTTAAAAATTTACCAACACAACACTTTGATTCAATAATTGTTGCAACGGGGGGTAGCTCCAAAATAAAAGGCTTTGAGTGGTTAAAAGATTTAGGGCATAATATTGCTGCTCCCATTCCTTCTCTATTTACTTTCAATATGCCTAACGAATCCATCAAAAATCTTATGGGTCTAGTAGTCGAAAAGGCTAAAGTAAGAATATTAAATAGTAAAATTCAAACGGAAGGCCCGATTCTAATAACCCACTGGGGAATGAGTGGTCCTGCGATACTGAAAGCTTCTGCTTTTGGTGCAAGAGAACTCAGCCAGCGTGATTATGTTTTTGATATTCAAATCAATTGGGTAGATGAAACCAATACAGAGAAAATTTATGACCAGCTTGAACATTCAAATCTACAACATCCAAAAAAGAGAGTCATTAACCAAAAAGCATTCCTACTCCCTAACCGATTGTGGAAATATTTAATTGAAAAAGCAGGAATATCCTCCGATAAAAAATGGAATGAAGTTGGCAAGAAAAAACTTCGAATACTGGCAAGTCTTTTGGCTCAAGATCAATATGCTGTATCAGGAAAAACAACCTTTAAAGACGAATTTGTAACCTGTGGTGGAGTTGTTTTAAATGAAATAAATCTAAAAACCATGCAAAGTAAAAAAGCTGCTAATCTCTACTTTGCTGGTGAGGTACTTGACATTGATGCAATTACGGGAGGATTCAACTTTCAGGCCGCTTGGAGTGGAGGATACATTGCCGGGAAATTGAACTGATGTTTTTATAAACCCATTCCCCTTGTCTTTAGCCATCTGATTGAGTTGGCTAGCGGTCGTAAAGTGTTTATGAAATAGTAGTACATTATATATAAAAAACCTACAGCTATAAACTAAAAATTATGAAGGATTTAAATATTTTAGGCAAACCTAAAATATATTCAAAAATAGAAAACAAGTCTCAGAAAATTGGATTTACGATGCCTTCTAACCTACTTACTATATACGTAACCGTTCCCAAAAAGGCAAAAAAAGACCCATAACGTAAGTTACGGGTCTTAGAAAGAAGGCGACGACATACTCTCCCACCAATAGGCAGTACCATCTGCGCAGATGGGCTTAACTTCTCTGTTCGGAAAGGGAAGAGGTGAGCCCCATCGCTATAGCCACCTTAATTTTCGTAG
>JAURBD010000069.1 GCA_030829155.1 Flavobacteriaceae bacterium | reverse complement strand
GTAATGCCAACCTTGCCGTTTTTCAAGCAAATCAGAAGTTTTCATCGATCTTTATTTTTGAAAAATACAGGGAGGATAATAGTAGGAATTATTGCTTTCTTATTAATACTTCTAAGTATTACAGGCCTGATCTTATTGACCCGAAGAATAGGTGGTATCAAACAGCTTTTTTTTCAAAATAAAGAAAAAAACACCTATCGAAAAACCCATATAATTCTAGGCAAATGGTTTTTTATTCCAGTTTTACTCATTGGGTTTAGTGGAGCATATTTAACAATTGAAAGGTTCAATGCTTTTACCAATCAAGAATCAAATACCAAAACATATGCTAAAGGTGAGAAAATCCTTGATCTCAAAACAATACATCTCAATGAGGTAGCTCGGGTATCCTATCCGTTCTCTAAAGCTGAAGACGAGGTCTACAATATAGAATTGAAAGACCGAGTATTTACTGTCCGTCAAGGAGACTTCAGTATTCTTAGTGAAAAAATTCATCCATTTCATCACCTGCTTAAACAGTGGAATTACTACATCCACACAGGCGAATCCAATGTGTTTGTTGCTTTAATACTTACTCTTGCTGCCCTAGCTTTAGTTTTCTTTATGTTTACTGGGCTTAAAATTACCTCAAAAACAAGTTTGGATTTATTAATCCTAAATAAAAATAATCTCAAAGAGGCATCAGTAATCATTTTGTATGGCACTGAGACAGGAAATTCTTACCAATTTGCAAAAAGATTAGTCAAAACTTTGAGGAAAGAAAATCATTCTGTAGGCTTAACTAGTTTAAACAACTACGGTATTTTCCCAAAAGCGAAAACTATCCTTATCCTCACGGCAACCTATGGTGACGGAGAAGCTCCATCCAACGCCAACCTTTTTGAAAAAAAATTTAATAGGAGCGCACAACCACAGAATATTAATTTTTCTGTTTTAGGATTTGGCTCTAAAAGTTACCCAAAATTCTGTCAGTTTGCAATCACTTTACAGTCACTTTTAGAAAAACAGGATAATTTTTTAAGCCTCATGCCACTTTTTAAGATTAATAATCAATCTGAAATTGATTATTGTTCATGGGAAAGTATTATAATTAATAAACTATAATGCAATTGCATAACCCAAACATTCTGAATTTCATCATTTAAATAATAAGCTTAAAACCCACCCTCAATTACTTGTAATTAGAATTTTGAGGGTAAACTGTTTTTGCAGACTCAAGTTTTTTCTCTAATCGTCAATACAATTTACAAAAATGTTTTCAAAGCTTGTTTTCTTTAGAGCTGCTAAGCTGATTTTTTAGTTTATAGAATAGGATTAATTTGATAATATACCGGTTTCTGGGGCGCAGTCCCAAAAGGAAAACGGATTTAATTTGAGAACTAGGGAGTGTCAAATTAAATTTTTAGGCTGGACTTTTTTGGGTTTATAAAGCTGACCGTACAATAATCGTACAAATACATAAATAAAAAACCCTAATATATTGATTATAAATATATTAGGGAATCGTTTTGCGGAGAAAGAGGGATTCGAACCCCCGGAGGTGTGACCCTCGCTAGTTTTCAAGACTAGTGCATTCGACCACTCTGCCATTTCTCCAATGCGGATGCTAATATACATTCCTTTTCCAACTAATGAAATATTTTAAAACGATAAATTCATATTTTTTATTTTAAAATAGATATATTCATTTAAAAGATAATTTATGAGTGATTTAATCCAATATGGATTCTTAATAATTGTTGGAATATTAGCTGGGGCAATCAACACTTTAGCTGGTGGTGGATCTTTATTGACCCTTCCAATTTTGATTTTTATTGGTCTTCCGCCAAACGTAGCCAATGCCACCAACCGAATAGGGATTGTTTTTCAAGCTTTTGTAGGAACTGCTGGATATCGTTCTAAGGGAGTTTCTAATTTTCCTTTCAATCTGTATTTAGGAATTTCTGCCTTAATTGGCTCACTAATAGGAGCTCAAATTGCTGTTGACATTAGTGGAGCTATTTTCAATAAAGTTTTGGTAATAATAATGCTTATTGTTGTCGCAATTATTGTTTTTAAACCCAAAACAAAGTCTCTGAATTTACCAGAACGTTTGACAGGGAAATATCTTTTTTATGCAATTGTTGGATTTTTCTTTATAGGAATTTATGGAGGATTTATTAATGCCGGTATTGGTTTTGTTATCATTCTTTTTTTGAATAATGTGAATCGCTTCTCCTTGATTAAAACAAATGCAACAAAAGTTTCAGTTGTCTTTATTTATACTGCTGGGGCTTTGGCTCTATTTGCCTATAATGGTAATGTTGATTGGGTAATGGGTTTGGTATTGGGGCTTGGCACTTCTTTGGGCGCATGGTGGTCAAGCCGTTGGTCTGTGGATAAAGGGGAGGGGATTATCAAAATTACAATGATTATTATGGTAAGTTTAATGTCAGTAAAACTTTGGTTTTTTTAGATTAATACTTAACATACTCAACAATTTCTAGTCCATAACCTGTGATACCTACTCGGGGTCCTTGATTTGAATTACTGATGACTTTGAGTTTATTGATTCTTAAATCATGAAGTATTTGAGCTCCAATTCCAAAATCTTTGTAATCCATTTTCATAGGGGGAACTTTATGAAGCTCACCTTTTAGTTGTAGTGAAGTCAATTCATTTATCCGAGCCAATAAGTTTTCGGATTGTTGAGCTTGATTTATAAATATTACTGCCCCTTTACCCTCGGAATTGATTAAGTTGAAAATATCATCCAAATAGGATTGTAAGTAGTTCTTTCCTTTTTCGTTCGAACTGGCTAACATACTTAAAATATCATTGTTTATTTGTGAAGAGTTGATTCGTGTCAAAACAGAATCCTTTTCATCCCATCTCCCTTTGGTTAAAGCTACATGAATTTGACTGTTAGTAGTTTGCTGATATGCTCTTAAACGAAATTCCCCAAAACGGGTTTGAATCTCTGTATCTGCACGTTTTAGAATAAGACTGTCATGTTGCATTCGATAAGACACTAAATCTTCAATGGAAACTAACTTGAGATTAAATTTTTCTGCAACTTTGAACAACTGTGGAAGTCGAGCCATAGTTCCATCTTCATTCATAATTTCAACAATAACTCCAGCCGGTTTCATTCCAGCAAGCCGGGCAAAGTCTATTGCAGCTTCTGTATGTCCAGTTCTTCTTAGTACACCACCTTCTTTTGCTATTAATGGGAAAACGTGTCCAGGTCTTGAGAGTTGATGGGCTTGTGTAGAATTATCTACTAATGCTTTAACCGTTTTAGCTCGGTCGTTTGCAGAAATTCCAGTAGTAACACCATTTCCTTTTAGATCAATAGAAACCGTAAAAGCAGTTTCCATTGGGTCAGTATTGTTATCAACCATACGATGCAAATTCAATTCATCACAACGTTTTTCTGTTAATGGAGCGCAAATCAAACCTCTACCATGGGTTGCCATAAAGTTTATCATTTCGGGAGTAATTTTTTCTGCGGCTGCTATAAAGTCTCCTTCGTTTTCTCGGTTATCATCATCAACAACAATAATGATTTCCCCATTTTTAATAGCTTCAATAGCATCTGATATTTTATCCAATCTATCTTTTGGCATAAGTGGCTTTATTTTTTTAAGTTTTTTAATTGCTCGTTTATTTTTTTCAAAGGAATAATGATTCGATCAAAGTCAACAATTCCTCTATCTCTTGAAGCTCGTTTTGTTAAATAAAGTGCAAATATCCCGATAATCAGAACAGAAGTCCAACTTCCAATAAAAGGACTAATACTACTATCCTCAGCTGCATTTTTTCCAAACAAACCAATGTAGTGATAGGACAGAAAAATTAGAATTGCCAATACTACAGGTAAACCTAGGCCTCCTTTCCTAATGATTGCTCCCAAAGCAGCTCCAACCAAGAACAAAAAAAATACTCCAAACCCCAAAGTGTATTTATCGTGGAATGAACTTTTGTGGAGATTAATCAGTTTTTGTTGAATAAAAAAATTCTTTTTCTTTCCTTCAACATTCCTTAAAATTCCTCTAGCATTCATTAGGGCCGTATGAATTACTTGTTTGTGTCTGTAATGATGTTCATGGGTAATAAAACTCAAAGGATTTCTTAATTCATTGAAAATTGAATCATTTAGAACAACTCCTTCTTCAGAGCTTTTAAGAACATCAGATCCATTTATTTTCCTAAAATTTTTGGCGAATAGTTCTCGAATTCTATTGTACTTTATTTCTAAGGAATCAATACTTTCATCTAATTGATCCACTTTTTGCATTCGAAAAGTGCTTTTATAATTTTCTTCAGAAAGATCTACATTATTGAATTGCGTTAAATCAATATTCATGATATATTTCTCAAACTTTACTTTACTGTGTGGAATCTTTCTTTTGTCTTCAGATTTTTCAGGAGTAATTTCTTCGTATCGATTCCCATCAAAAAGAAACAATTGAAGTTGATCGCCAATTTCACCACTTTTTAACTCTCCAGTAGCTGCTTTTATTACAATGTTATTTTTTTGATTTGGGAGTTTTTCATGAATGATTATGTCCCTTAATAAGCGATCTTCATCTCCATATTTCTCATTTACCTTGATGTTCATTTGTCCTAAATCATTGAACACACCTTCGGTTATGGCAAGTGCAGGTTTTAGTTTAGCAAGGTTTCTTCTTAGATTAAATGATTTTACTTCGGCAAAAGGCATGATATAGTTTGTAAAATAAAAACTACCAATCCCTAAAAAAAAGTGAAAAATAACAAGACTCAACATGGCTCTTTGCAAGGAAATTCCGGTTGATTTCATTGCCGCAAACTCATAATTCTCAGCGAAGGTCCCATAGGTCATTATTGAGGCCAACAAAACAGATAAGGGAAGAACTAAAGGAACAAGTTTAGGGGAATAGTAAAGTAAAAACTTTAAAATAGTTCCAATGTCAATACCTTTTCCAGCAAATTCATCAATAAACAACCAAATTGTTTGAATAATAAAAATCAGCATCAAGATTATAAAAACACTCAACAATCGTTGAATGTAGGAAACCAAGATATAGCGATCTAGAATTTTCATTAATTAATTATTCAAGTAGTAGTTTGGATAATCCCCCACGTTAAATTCAAAAAAATATGGAGGGAGCGTGATGTTTTCTTCTTGATTTTTTATGGTCAGTGTTGTTGTTGTTTTACCATTTCCAATTTCGATTAATCTGTAAATGGAATTTTGATCAACATCAATTCCCAACAAAAGATATTTGATATCGGTATTTTCTTCAGAAGGGATTAGTTTTATAAATTGAATATTTCGTCCCATAACCCTTTGATAAATGTCCCATTGATAATCATAGCCTTCTTTGTAAAAATTTAAAATCTGAGAGGGGTTTACATTTATTTCCTCACTATCTTCTGGAGTACTCACAGTAATTTCTTCATTTTCTGGGACGATTGTGTAGATTTTCTCTCCATCAAAAAGCTGAATGATTTCTAAAAAATCTAGTTTGTAACGATCGCCCGCTAGGGTAACCTTACCTTCTGTTTCTTGACGAATTTGTTCCTCATTATTTTCTAATACATACTTAAACTCGAAACGCATGTTTTTTTGCTTTTCAATTTTTTTCGATACTTGTTCAAGTAAATATCTGGCTTGTTTAGGCCCTTGAGCAAAAAGAAGCGAAGAAGATGATCCAATTAAAATGATTAATAAGCGCATAAGCTGATGTTTTAGATTATTCATTATTTAATAACTGTTCTAAAGAAGTTAAATCGGGAATTAAAACCTGTCGAGCTTTACTACCTTCAAACGGGCCAACAATTCCTGCGGCCTCCATTTGATCGATTATCCTACCAGCCCTATTATAGCCTAATTTTAATTTTCGTTGAAGTAATGAGGCTGACCCTTGCTGAGCATTCACAATTACTTCTGCTGCGTCTCTAAAAAGGGCATCGCGATCATTGATATCGATTTCCAGTGTGGATGTCTCTTCTCCTACAAATTCTGGGAGTAAGTGTGCCTGTGTATAAGCTTTTTGTCCACCAATAAAACCTACTACCTTTTCTACCTCAGGTGTATCAACAAAAGCACATTGAATTCGAGTGAGGTCATTTCCTTGGGTGTAAAGCATATCTCCACGCCCGATAAGTTGATCAGCTCCACCATTATCTAAGATTGTTCTCGAATCAATTTTAGAGGTTACTCTGAAGGCAATTCGAGCAGGAAAGTTTGCTTTTATAATACCTGTAATTACATTTACAGAGGGACGTTGGGTAGCAATAATCAAATGAATTCCGATGGCACGAGCTAATTGTGCAAGTCGAGCTATTGGTGTTTCTACTTCTTTTCCTGCAGTCATTATTAAATCTGCAAATTCATCAACTACCAAAACAATGTAGGGTAAAAAAGAATGTCCATCATCTGGATTCAATTTACGAGCTTTAAATTTTGTATTGTATTCTTTTAAATTCCTACACATACCGTTTTTGAGCAGTTCGTAGCGATTGTCCATTTCTATACACAACGAATTCAGGGTATGAATTACTTTAGTATTGTCAGTAATTATGGCATCTTTAGAATCAGGGAGTTTAGCCAAATAATGACGTTCTATTTTGTTATAAATATTGAGTTCAACTTTCTTTGGATCTACCAAAACAAACTTTACTTCAGCAGGATGTTTTTTGTACAGAAGGGATGTCAAAACGGCATTCAATCCAACAGATTTTCCTTGCCCTGTCGCACCAGCCATAAGTAGATGGGGCATTTTAGCTAAGTCTACTACAAAAGTTTCGTTACTAATGGTTTTCCCTAAAGCAATAGGAAGCTCCATTTGTGCATTTTGAAATTTTTGTGAGGCAATAACAGATCGCATAGAAACAATACTGGGTTTCTGATTTGGAACTTCAATTCCGATAGTCCCTTTACCCGGGATTGGAGCGATAATTCGAATTCCTAAGGCTGAAAGCGAAAGAGCAATATCGTCTTCTAAGTTTTTAATTTTCGAAATACGAATACCGGCAGCAGGGACAATCTCATATAAGGTTACTGTAGGACCAATATTTGCCTTGATTTGGGCAATCTCAATTTTATAATTTTTTAAGGTTTCAACAATTTTACTTTTGTTAGCCTCCAATTCTTCTTGGTTGATGGTTATACTTCCATCTCCATAGTCTTTTAACAAATCTAGTGTTGGAAACACATATTTGCTCAGTTCCAAAGTTGGATCAAAGGAACCATACTTTTCTACTAACTGTTGGGATAAATTGTTTTCTAAGAGTTCTTCCTTTGTGGTATTGATTTCTATTTCCAATTCTTCCTTTGGTTCAATAGTTTTTTCAACTTCTAAAACCGGGATTTCCAGTGGAATTTCATCTTTCTCAACTTTTTCAGGAATACTTTCAGAGGCTATATTTTTACTTTTATCAAATGCTGTTTCTTCAAAAGATTTGGATTTCTGTTTTTCTTCCTGGTCCTCTTTTTCAAAAAGAGACTTCAAGCGGTTTAATATGACTTCAGGAGTAATGTTCCAATGCAGAACGATGAAAATTAAACTTCCAAAAGCCAAAATTGAACCAACACCAATTTTTCCAATATAATCATATAAAAAATCAGTCATTTCAAATCCCATTACTCCACTTAGTAATGGAAAGGAGCTTGAATAAAAACCAAACAAAAGAGAAAACCAAAGCGTGTAATATAGGCCCCATGTCCATTGCTGCAATAGTTTTTCTTTGTGGGTATCAAAAAAATAAGTAAATCCAGTAAAACCGATTAAATAAGCAATAATAAAGGCTGCTAGCCCAAAAAGTTTATAAATAAAAAAATGACTGATGCTTGCTCCTAATTTAGAAAGTAAATTTTTACTTAGGACAGATCGCTCGCTTAGGGCGTCTAGACTACTTTGATCTTCTTCCCAAGTAAAAAAATAAGATGTAAAAGCAATAAAAAAGAGTAAACCAACAAGAACTAAAAATCCTCCGATTAAAATCTCGCGGGTACGCTTATTCTTTTCAGATTCAGCGGAGAATTTAGGTACTTTGGATGATAAAGATTTTTTTGCAGTCATTCCGATTTTGCATAAATAACAAAAATACAAATAATGATTTAATTAAAACTAAAAAAGCCCCCATTAAAGGAGGCTAATTATTAGTTATCAATACTTCCTTGGACTCGTTTCATAAAAGTATTTAATGCTTCTTTTTGACTCTTACCAGCCTTTATGTCTTTTTGTACTTCTAAAGTTCCATAGAGGTTAGATATCAATTCACCCAATACATCAATCTCTTCATCTTTTATTCCTGAATGCTCTGAAATATGTTCTAAAATCTCCAGCGTTTGGATTAAATAATTCTCATCATTGTCAAAAACAAAATTCAATAGGTGTTTAATTAATGCTAGTCTCATGGGCGAATGTATTAAATAAATCAGTTTTGTTGGTCTGAATTTGATTAACTAATTTTCCATTTCTAAATGATGCAAAGGTTGGTGAATTTCTATCGTCTGCAAGTTTTCTTGAGTTTGGATTTTTTTCAGCATCAATTATTAAAAAGGTCATGCTTTGGTTTTCTGATGCCATTTTTTTGATGATTGAATATTAACCTCTTTAGGAATTGATTTAACCTTCTAAGAACAAAGGGAATAATTTCTTACACGAATATTTCTAGGGGATAATTTTT
>JAURBD010000103.1 GCA_030829155.1 Flavobacteriaceae bacterium | reverse complement strand
TACTATTTCATTTCTTAACATGAATAAAAAAGATCCTATTCACATAAAATTTATGCAACGTTGCCTGGATCTTGCTTCACTGGGTCTTGGGCAGACCTACCCCAACCCCCTTGTAGGATGTATTCTTGTTTATAAAGGCAAAATTGTAAGTGAAGGTTGGCACCAAAAAAAAGGAGAACCCCATGCAGAAGTTCATGCAATCCAGAATCTTAAAAATAAATCCATCCTCAGTCAATGCACTTTGTATGTAAATTTGGAACCATGCAATCACTTTGGATCAACTCCTCCATGTAGTGACCTAATTATTTTATCAAAGATCTCAAAAGTTGTTATCGGTTGCTCTGATCCTTTTAAAGAAGTTAATGGTAAAGGAATTGAAAAATTAAAAGCTAATGGATGTGAAATAATTTTAGGAGTACTAGAAGAAGAAGCCAAAGAATTGAATAAACGCTTTTTTACTTTTCATCTAAAAAAAAGACCCTACATTATCCTCAAATGGGCCCAAAGTTTGAATGGTCTTATTGCTCCTTTAAAAAGTAAACGACCGGCTAAGGAACCCTTTTGGCTTTCAAGTGATACTTCAAAACTACATTCTCATTTGTGGAGATCTCAAGAACAAAGTATTCTGGTAGGAGTTCAAACTGTAATTGACGATAATCCTAAACTAACCAATAGAAAAATAAAGGGAAGTTCGCCGCTAAGAATTATAGTTGACCTTAAGTGTAGAATTCCAAAAAATTCAATTATGCTAAAGGATGATGATCCTACTCTTGTCTTTTCATCCAAAAAAGAGGTTTCAAACAAAGAGGTAATTATTACTGATCCTAAAAATGTATTACCAAAAATAATGTCTGAGTTATATAAAAAAAACATACAATCTCTAATTGTTGAGGGAGGAACAAAAACTATTCAACATTTCATTGACAATAATCTTTGGGATGAGGCTCGAACTATCATTTCTCCTAAAGAAATAATTAATGGTATCAAAAGCCCTATTCTGAGCGGTAAAGTTAAAAGTAGACTTCAAATTGAAAAGGATGTAATACAAATTTCTATTCCTTTCCCAAAAAAAGGCTTTTAAATTTTTCTGGACAACGCATCGGTTTTCTGGTTTTTGAATTCAAAAATGCCAAAGTTGTTTCTCCTAAACATACAATTTGATTATTTTGATTTTTTATTGAATAAGAAAATTTCATTTTAACTTTTGGAATTTCGTCCAATTGAACCTCCACAATAATTTTGTCATCAAAAAGTGCTGGTATTTTATATGAGAGATTTACATCAATAACGGGCATAATTACACCTTCCTGTTCCATTGACTTATAAGACACTCCAAGAAAGCTAAGCCACTCAAGTCTAGCTACTTCAAAATAGCGCAAGTAGTTGCTGTGATGAACGATTCCCATCTGATCGGTTTCGCCATATCTA
Organism: Flavobacteriaceae bacterium; assembly: GCA_030829155.1. Lineage (GTDB taxonomy): Bacteria > Bacteroidota > Bacteroidia > Flavobacteriales > Flavobacteriaceae > Arcticimaribacter. The sequence goes on along the minus strand of JAURBD010000103.1, from coordinate 3,941 downwards.
ATAAGTATTGGTTTTGAAATATATTTATTCACTAGCTAAAATTCAACAACGTTTATGTTCTCCTATAAACTCCGAAAAAAAAACTTAAAAATCAATAGCAAAACTACTTTTTTTTTAAAAAAAAAGAATTAATATTTGTAGTGTAGTTGTCAAGTTAGAAATTACAACATTAAACCATCTTTTTGAGTATCTATTTTTAATGCAAAAGACTGAACATTCTTCCTGGAATAATTGTTTATCCTTCATAAAGGATAACATACAACCACAAGCATATAAAACTTGGTTTGAGCCCATCGTTCCACTAAAACTGAATGAGAAAGCGTTAAGTATTCAGGTTCCGAGTAAGTTTTTTTACGAATGGCTTGAAGAACATTACGTGAAATTACTCAAAATAGCTTTGACCCAAGAGCTCGGAGAAGACGCTCGTTTGGTTTATGTAATCAAAATGGAAAACACTTTAGGAACTAAACAACCCTTCACAGAAAGTATTCCAAGTTCTCAACAATCGCAAGTGTCGGCACAAAATGTAGAAGCACCCATGAGTACTTTGAGTTCAGAATTGAAGAATCCTTTTATTATTCCTGGTATTCGAAACTTACAAATTGAATCCCAACTGAACCCTAATTACAACTTTCATAATTTTCTTGAAGGGGATTCAAATCGTTTAGCAAGGTCTGCTGGGTTTGCAGTTGCAAATAAACCAGGAGGTACCTCTTTTAACCCACTACTTATTTTTGGTAATGTAGGCTTAGGGAAAACACACTTAGCTCATGCTATAGGGGTTCAAATAAAAGAAAAATACGCAGATAAAACTGTACTTTATATTTCAGCTGAAAAATTTACTCAACAGTACATTGAATCAGTCAAGAAAAATAATAGAAATGATTTTATTCATTTTTATCAAATTATCGATGTCTTAATTATTGATGATGTACAGTTCCTCTCAGGAAAAACTGGAACTCAAGATGTATTTTTTCACATATTCAATCATTTACATCAAAACGGGAAGCAGGTAATTCTGACTTCGGATAAAGCGCCTGTTGACATGCAGGATATTGAGCAACGTTTACTTTCAAGATTCAAATGGGGTCTATCTGCTGAATTACAACCTCCTGATTTTGAAACACGTATTTCCATTTTAAAGAATAAACTTTACCGTGATGGAGTTGTAATTGAGGAACCGATCATTGAGTATGTTGCAAAAAACATCAAATCAAATATACGAGAACTTGAAGGTGCTATCATTTCACTTATTGCACAATCGTCTTTTAATAAAGTAGAAATTACAATTGAACTAGCAAAAGAGATTGTTGAAAAGTTTGTCAAGCACACCAAACGAGAAGTTTCAATTGATTACATTCAAAAAGTAGTATCAGAATACTTCCAAATGGATGTTGAAACCCTTCAGTCAAAAACAAGAAAACGCCACATTGTTCAAGCAAGACAACTAGCAATGTATTTTGCTAAAAAATACACCAAAGCATCTTTGGCTAGTATTGGAAGTCAAATTGGGAAAAGGGACCATGCAACTGTATTACACGCCTGTAAAACAGTAGACAATCTGACCTTTACCGACAAACAATTCAGGAAGTACGTAGAAGATCTCAATCAAAAACTAACCTTATAAGTTTTGATTGATGGAGAAAGGAAATGTTCTTATGGTTTGCCTTGGGAATATTTGCAGGTCTCCCCTAGCTCAAGGGATTTTTGAGCAACTCTCAAAAGAATTTTCTATCACAGTTGACTCCGCAGGAACAGCTAGATACCATATTGGAAGCACCCCAGATCCGAGAAGTATCAAAACCGCTTTGAATCACGGCATTGACATTAGTAAACAAAAAGCAAGACAATTTACCCGATTAGATTTTGATTCATTTGACTATATTTTTGTAATGGATCTACAAAACCTAAAAAATGTATTAGAGCTATCACAAACAGAAAAAGAAAGAAGTAAAGTGAAATTGTTATTGACAAACGAAGAGGTTGAAGATCCTTATTATTTTGGTAACCAGGGGTTCGAGATTGTTTTTAATAAAATCGAAAAAGCCTGTAAAGAAATTATTGGTTTATGGAAACAATAGATGATCCCTCTAGGCAAGGAATTCTATATCTAATTCCATCTCCTTTAGGTGAGAATGCTCCTATGGAAGTACTTCCTTTAATGATTAGGAAAATAATTGAGGACATCAACCATTATATAGTTGAAAATGAAAAGGAAGCCCGACGCTTTATCAAAAGGATATATCCAAAAAAAGATCAAACAACTCTTCATCTTTATCCCTTGAATAAATTCACAGCTCCCGAAGAAATGCTTACCTACCTAGACCCTACAAAAGAAGGAATTTCAATGGGTGTGATTTCTGATGCAGGATGCCCTGGAATTGCTGACCCAGGAGCAGAAATTGTGAAAATGGCTCATCGCAAAAACATTACTGTCCGACCTTTGGTAGGTCCTTCTTCAATCCTATTGGCACTTATGAGTTCAGGGTTAAATGGCCAAAATTTTGCTTTCAATGGATATTTACCTATTGATCAATCAAAAAGAAAAAAAGAAATAAAAATTCTAGAAAAAAAATCTTTTGACTACAATCAACCTCAACTTTTCATGGAAACTCCATACAGAAATGATCAATTACTCTCTGATTTAATGACAACTCTTGATCGAAATACAGAAATTTGTATTGCTTGTGACCTATCACTTCAAACTGAATACATAAAAACGCATTCAGTGAAACAATGGAAAAAGTTAAAAATTTCTCTGCACAAGCGCCCAGTAATTTTTATTATTAGCAAAGACCCTTTATCGATATAGTCTTTGACTATTTATCCATCTGTAGTAAATTTTACTGTTTCGAATATGGGCAATGTATGTGTTTGCAAACATATGATAACCCGGTTGTTTTGGATTAGCAACGAAGTATAAATAATTATGTGTTTCGGGATTTAGAACAGCTTTTATTGACGAGAAATCAGGCATGGTAATTGGTCCTGGAGGAATTCCTTTATTTTTGTAAGTATTATAAGGAGAAACTATCTTTAAATCTTTTCTTAAAACTCTTCTGATGATGGTATCAAAATTTTGATATTTTTCCTTTAGTGAATAAATAACAGTAGGATCTGCATCCAAATGCATTTGTTTTTTCAAACGATTGAGATAAACTCCAGCAATTTTTTTACGCTCATCAACCTTTGCTGTTTCTTTTTGAACAATAGCGGCCAAAGAAATCACCTCTATTGGACTAAGATTCAATGCTTTTGCTTTTTCTGATCGTTCTGAATTCCAAAAAAGTTTGTACTCTTTCAACATTCGTTCCCTAAAACCCTCAGCACTAGAATTCCAAAATAATTCATATGAATTGGGAAGGTACATTGAAAGCGCAGATTTTTTGTTAAAACCATTAGATTGGAGAAATTTTTCATCTCGAAAAGCGTTTAATAATGATAAGCTATCTGGAGCAATTTGTTGAGCAACTCTTCCAGCCAAATTTTCTAAACGCTCCTGGTTGTTGAATATAACTTTGACAGGAGTACTTTTACTTCTTAAAATATTTACTATATCATGGTTATTTAACCCTTTTTTTAAGGTATACTTACCTCCCTTGATTCTAAAATCATATCCTTTTTTTTGAGCTGCAATTTTAAAATCATTTACAGAAATGAGTTGGTCTTCCAATTCTTCTAGAACATCTTGAAAACTAGATTCACTTTCAATAAACAAATAAGACTCGTCATTAGAAAATGCCGTATTAGGTTTAAAAAATACTCGATAAAAAGAATAGGTTAAATATAAACCTATACCCATCACAATGATGATAATAAAAATGATTATTCTTTTTCTATGCATTTATCGTTTTTTGTACTAGGATTTTATCCGTGATTAGTTTTTCTTGAAAGCCCACTGCTTTAAATAAAGCTCGACTTGGAATATTATCAATGCCAAC
>JAURBD010000148.1 GCA_030829155.1 Flavobacteriaceae bacterium | reverse complement strand
TAAATAAGCTTAAAGAAAAACAGAAAAATCTAAAAGAAGAAACAGACAACAAACAAGTAAAAACCGATGATTTAGCTAAAGAACAAGAACTTTTAGAAAAAGAAATGGAGGGAATTAAAAAATCAATGGATGAATTAAAGAAAAAAAATGATGAATTAGAAAACAAAAATCAAATTCCAGAAACAAAAGAAGAGCAAGAAGAGATAAGCAATCTAATGAAACAAAGCAAAAATGATTTAGAGAAAAATAAAAAGAAAAGTTCTTCAAAAAAGCAAGATGATGCTATCAAAAAACTTGAAGATCTTGAACAAAGCTTAATGTCAATGCAACAAAGCAATAGTGAGGAGGCACAAATAGAAAACATCGAAACGCTTAGGGAGATATTAGAAAACCTTATAACTCTATCTTTCAACCAGGAAGAATTAATCTCAATTACTCAAAAAACAAAAACAACAAATCCTGATTTTGTTAATCTTGTTAGAAAACAGCAAAAATTACAAGATGACAGCAAAATAATTGAAGATTCTCTTTTTGCTCTTAGCAAAAGAGTGGTAAAAATTAAATCAAGAATTAATAAAGAAATTACATTAATTAAAGATAATATGAATTATACAACTAGTTTTTTAGAAGAAAGAAAAACTAATAAAGCATCAGAAAAACAACAATTTGTAATGACTTCAACGAATAATCTTGCACTGTTATTATCAGAGATTCTTAAAAGCATGCAAATGGATTTAAGCTCCATGCCTTCTAGTTGTAAAAAACCAAAAAATTGTAACAATCCTAAAAACTCAAATAACCCATCAATGTCGGAGATAAAAAAAGCTCAAAAAGAGCTTAATAAAAAAATGAAAAATGGACAAAAAAATGGGGAGAAAAATAAGGGTAACAAAAAAATGAGTAGTAAGGATCTAATGCAATTAGCCAAAAAACAAGGGTTAATTAAATCTGGACTAGAAAACTTAAAAAATGGGGAGAATAATTCAAAGGATTCCAAAAAAATTGAAGAAATAAAAAAACAAATGGAGGAAAATGAATACGATATTATTAACAATAAAATATCAAACACAACATTAGAGAGATTAGATCAAATCATTGATAACTTTATTGACTACGAAAAAGCTAAAAAAGAAGAGGGTGAGGAGGAAAAAAGAGAATCTTTTGAATGGAGAATAGATGATAAGAATAAGTCTGAAGAAATAGATAAAATAATAAAGGAGAAAATTAACCAAATTGAATTACTCAATTCAAATCCAATTAATTTAAAACCATACTACAAAAAGGAAGTAAGTAAGTACTTTAATTCGATTATAAAAAAGAAAAAATGATAACGTTTCAGAATACATCAAAATTTAAAGTAAAAGATCTTAGAAAGAAAAAATTGTGGTTAAATAGTATTTCTAAAAATGAAGGAAAAGAAATTGAAAGCTTAAGTTTTTTATTTGTGGATGATGAAGAAATGTTGAAGTATAATAAAAAATACCTTCAGCACGAATCATATACAGATGTTATAACCTTTGATAGCTCTGTAGATAAAAGAATCGCTGGTGATATTATAATTAGTTTAGAAAGAGTAAAAGATAACGCTAAATTTTATCAGGTTAGTTATAATTACGAATTACAAAGAGTAATGGCCCATGGTTTATTACATTTGCTTGGATATAACGATAAGAATAAAGAAGAAAAGAAAATAATAAGAAAAAAAGAAAACTACTACCTAGATAATATATAAATAACTGATTATCAATTGTTTAGTTTTTTTTGTTTCATGTGAAACATTATGAATTATACGGAAAAATATGATGTAATAGTTGTTGGTGGTGGGCATGCAGGCTGTGAAGCTGCACATGCCGCTGCAACGCTTGGATCAAAAGTCCTTCTTATTTCACAAAACCTGGAAACAATAGCCAGAATGTCGTGTAATCCAGCAATGGGGGGAATTGCAAAAGGACAAATATTAAGAGAAATTGATGCCTTAGGAGGAATGTCTGCAATAATAACTGATAGGTCTACAATTCAGTTTAGAATGCTTAACAAATCTAAGGGACCAGCAATGTGGAGTCCACGAGCGCAAAGTGATCGAGCGAAATTTGCTCGATTGTGGAGAAATATGTTGGAAGCACATGCTAGCATTGATTTTTGGCAAGAGATGGTGACTGGGATTATGGTTAAAGATGGGCGAGCTTGCGGTATTCGAACAAGTATGGGAATTGAAATAGAAGGTTCATCTGTAGTTTTGACTAATGGAACATTTCTGAATGGGATAATCCATATCGGGGAAAAACAATTCGGGGGAGGTCGAGCAGGAGAAAGAGCTGCTAAAGGAATTACTGAGCAATTAGTCGAGTTGGGTTTTGAGTCAGGAAGAATGAAAACAGGTACACCACCAAGAGTGGACGGTCGGAGTTTAGATTGGTCTACCATGGAAACTCAACCTGGGGATGAAAACCCATCGAAATTTTCATTTACCGATACGCCAAAGTTAGAAAAGCAACATCCTTGTCATATTACTTATACGAGTAAGGAAGTTCACGAAGTTTTAAAAACAGGCTTCGATCGTTCGCCAATGTTCAATGGTCGAATTAGAGGATTGGGTCCAAGATACTGTCCTTCGATTGAAGATAAAATTG
>JAURBD010000143.1 GCA_030829155.1 Flavobacteriaceae bacterium | reverse complement strand
TGGGTTGGGTAGGAAAAAACACCAATTTAATCTCAAAACAAGTGGGTTCTTTTTTCTTTATTGCGGAACTCATTATCGATCTTGATTTAGAGTACGATCTTCCAGTTGCCGATCATTGTGGGAGTTGCACCGCTTGTATTGATTCCTGTCCCACAGAGGCGCTTATTGCGCCGTATCAGATTGATGGGAGTAAATGTATTTCTTATGCTACGATTGAGCTAAAAGAATCAATTCCTGAGACCTTTAAAGATAAAATGGAAGGTTGGGCGTTTGGATGTGATATTTGCCAGACGGTCTGTCCATGGAATCGATTTGCCACACCACACCAAGAGACTGCCTTTATGCCCAAAAAGGAAGTGTTGGAATTATCCTCAAAAGACTGGCAGGAATTGACGGAAGAGACCTTCAAAAAAGTCTTTCAAAAAAGCGCAGTGAAGCGCGCGAAGTTTTCTGGCTTGAAACGAAATATTAAGTTTTTATCTTAAGGGAAGATTCTCTGATGCAAAGTTGAACAGGAATTAGGGTTGTTGTAAATTCTTCTTTTTCTTCACTTTTAGATTCTTGAATTTTGGTAAACACTTCAATTACTTTTTTACCCATTATAAAGCCATTCTGTTCTATACTGCTTAAGGAAGGGGAGGTGAGGGCCGAAATTTTCCAATTACTGAACCCTATTACTGCAATATCCTTGGGAATGTTAAGCCCATATTTTTTAAAATAATGTATCGCGCCTATAGCAGTACTATCTGTTATTGAAAACAAGCCATCCACCTCTGGAGCAATTTTTAAAAGTTTTTTTGCGTTTTCAAATCCTTTTTCAAAACGATCTTCTTCACAGACCAAACACCATTCTTTATGAAAAGGAATTTTGTAGTGTTCAAGGGCTTTCTTGAATCCAATAAACCGGTCAATAGACATTTGAGGGAATAGATTTTGATGATGATGGAGACATGGATTTTCTTTTAGGAAACCTAGGTAAGAATAATAGGTATCATATTAAGCCAGAAGCTCCCATGGTAGTTTCTACGAGGGATATTGATGGCAATGGAAGCGTGGATCCTCTTATTTTTACCTCCCAAAAAAATGATAAAGGGGAGTGGGAGCAATTTCCAGTCCAGTTTTGGGATAATTTAATTCAGCAAAGTCCCTTTTTTAGAAAGGAATTTGCTTCCTATGATGCTTTTTCAAAAGCAAATCTTGAATACTATAAAGCAAATGAATTTGTTTCGGAGCAACAAATTTTAAAGGCAACAACAGATGCTTCTCAATGGGTTGAAAACTTAGGGAATGGACAATTTAATCTTCATACTTTACCTGATGTACTTCAGTTGGGACCCATAAACGATTTTTTAACTTTCAAAGAAAATGGCGAAACCACTATTTTTGTGGTTGGCAATGATTTTGGAGGTCCACCTTTTGAGGGAAATTTTGATGGATTTCAAGGAATTCTTCTCAACTGGGATAGCGAAAAGGAGGAGTGGCAAACTACTGAATCTAGACATTCAGGATTTCATGTATTTAAAGATGCTAGAGAAATGGGAGTTATTGCATTAAACAATGAGAAAAAGTTAATTCTTGTGACTCAAAATCAAGATCGCTTACTTGTTTTTGAAAAAAAGTAAATACGAAAATTCTGTTGACGCAAATTAATTTGCATTTATAAAATCACATTCTTGGGTGTTCCAGAAAAATAGTACTTTAGCTTTAATAAATTCAGATATATTTACAGGGTATTATTTTAATAATTTAAATCCTCTTATACTTTAAAATAGTTCCCGACAAATGAACCCTAAAAGACAAATGAAATGAAAATAAAAGCTGTTTTATTTTTTATGCCTTGCCTATTATTGCTGAGTTGTTCTTCTTTGGAGACTGATTTAGCTTACAAAGAAAAACTTCAGGATCCTGAGCTTTTTCAGGATGCCATGCAGAACCTAACCAATATAGTGGTCTACGATATTTTTTCCCCTCCAGTGGCTTCAAGAGTTTATTTGTATCCAACCCTAGCGGCTTATGAAGTGGTTAGACAATCACTTCCTACTGAATATAATTCTTTGGTGGGACAAGTAAAAGGATTAAATCCTTTGCCCAAGGCTAACGAAAAGAACGTTGATTTTAACTTAGCAGCGCTTTATGCTTTTATAGAAGTGGGTAAAGCACTTATTTTTTCAGAGGATAAGATGGAGAAATTTGAGCTTGATTTTGCTAAAAAAATTAAGCAAATCAATGTTCCAAGAAGTGTAAACAAGGCATCAAAAGCTTATGGTTTAGTAGCTTCAGAGACAATTTTGGAGTGGGCGTCAAAAGATATGTACAGCCAGACTCGTACCTTTCCAAAATATACTATTCTTGAGCAGGATCAATTTTGGAAACCCACTCCTCCAGATTATATGGATGGAATTGAACCCCACTGGAAAGAAATTAGAACCCTTATTTTAGATTCATCAAATCAATTTAGTCCCAAACCACCATTAGATTTTGATTTGAGCAAAGGAAGCCCCTTTCAAAAACAACTCTGGGAAGTGTTTGAAGTAACAAACAATCTAGACGAAAATCAAATAGAGATTGCAAAATTTTGGGACTGTAATCCTTATGTGACACATCATAGAGGACATGCGATGTTTGCAACCAAAAAAATAACCCCTGGAGGACATTGGATTGGTATCACAGCTGTGGCAACGCGACAAGCTAAAAATACTTTTGCTGAAACCATCAATGCTTATACCAATGTTTCCATTGCATTGTTTGATGCATTTATCAGTTGTTGGGATGAGAAATGGAATACTTTAATCGTAAGACCTGAAACCCTAATCAATCAATATTATGATGAAGAATGGGTCCCTTTATTACAAACTCCTCCCTTTCCAGAATATACCAGTGGACATTCCGTAATATCACGTGCCGCTGCTGTTACCCTTACCGATCTT
>JAURBD010000128.1 GCA_030829155.1 Flavobacteriaceae bacterium | reverse complement strand
CAGGTCAAGATGCGATTTTAGAAAATTTAAAAGTCTTTGTCGAAGCAGCAAAACAACGTGATGAAGCCTTGGATCACACCTTATTTCACGGGCCTCCAGGATTAGGGAAAACCACCCTAGCTCATATTCTAGCAAATGAATTACAAGTCGGCATTAAACTTACTTCAGGACCTGTTTTGGACAAACCGGGAGATTTAGCTGGTTTGCTGACCAATTTACAGCCTCGTGATATATTATTTATTGATGAAATCCATCGTCTCAGTCCCATTGTAGAGGAATATTTATATTCAGCCATGGAAGACTACAAGATCGATATTATGATAGAATCAGGACCTAATGCCAGAACGGTTCAGATAAACTTAGAACCTTTTACACTAGTGGGTGCAACCACTCGTTCAGGACTTTTAACAGCTCCCATGCGAGCCCGTTTTGGAATTAGCAATCGTTTGGAATATTACTCTACTGAATTACTCTCTACCATCGTAGAACGAAGTTCAGAGATACTTAATGTGCCTATTGATCAAGAAGCTGCCATAGAAATAGCGGGAAGAAGTAGAGGAACACCAAGAATCTCCAATGCCCTATTGCGACGTGTTCGTGATTTTGCTCAAATCAAAGGAAATGGTACCATTGACATGAAAATTACTCAATATGCATTAAAAGCCTTACAGGTGGATGCCCATGGATTGGATGAAATGGATAACAAAATATTAACTACACTTATCGATAAGTTTAAAGGAGGTCCCGTTGGAATTACAACCTTAGCAACTGCTGTTTCAGAAAATGGTGAAACGATTGAAGAAGTGTATGAACCCTTTTTAATTCAACAAGGGTTTATCGTGCGTACCCCGCGAGGACGAGAAGTTACCGAATTGGCTTATAAACATTTGGGACGTATCAAAGGAAATCAAGGCGGATTGTTTTAATCGTTTTTATCCCATGCTTGACCGAAGAGCGCACTATTCTAATCTTATTAAACACAAAGCTAAAGACCTGGGGTTTCTATCATGTGGAATTGCAAAAGCGAGTTTTTTAAGTGAAGAAGCTCCCAAATTAGAGCAATGGCTTCAGCAAGGCAGACATGGAAAAATGACCTATATGGAAAATCATTTTGATAAACGCCTTGATCCGACGCTGTTAGTTCCCGGAGCAAAAAGTGTGGTGTCTTTATTGCTGAATTATCACAGCGAAGAAAAGCAAAGTGATCCTGAAGCGCCTAAAATTTCCACCTATGCTTACGGTCAAGATTACCATACCGTTATAAAAGAGAAACTGACCCAACTGATGCTTTATTTACGTGAGGAGATTGGTGAAATTGAGGGTCGAGTATTTGTAGATTCTGCACCGGTAATGGATAAGGCGTGGGCAAGTCGTTCGGGATTGGGTTGGGTAGGAAAAAACACCAATTTAATCTCAAAACAAGTGGGTTCTTTTTTCTTTATTGCGGAACTCATTATTGATCTTGAGTTAGAGTATGATCTTCCTGTTGCCGATCATTGTGGAAGTTGCACCGCTTGTATTGATTCCTGTCCCACAGAAGCTCTTACAGCTCCCTATCAGATTGATGGGAGTAAATGTATTTCTTATGCTACGATTGAGCTAAAAGAATCAATTCCTGAGACCTTTAAAGATAAAATGGAAGGTTGGGCGTTTGGATGTGATATCTGCCAGACGGTCTGTCCATGGAATCGATTTGCAAGCCCCCATCAAGAACCAGCTTTTCAACCTAAGGAGGAGTTACTCGCCCTCACAGCAAAAGACTGGCAGGAATTGACGGAAGAGACTTTCAAAAAAGTCTTTCAAAAAAGCGCAGTGAAGCGTGCAAAGTTTTCTGGCTTGAAGCGAAACATCAAGTTTTTATCTTAAACGAGGATTCTCTGATACAAAGTTTAACAGGAATTGTGGTTGTTGTAAATTCTTCTTTTTCTTCATTTCGAGGTTCTTGAGTTTTGGTAAACACTTCAATTACTTTTTTACCCATTAAAAGACCATTTTGTTCTACACTGCTCAGGGAGGGTTCAGTAAGAGCCGAAATTTTCCAATTACTGAATCCTATTACAGCAATATCCTTGGGAACTTTTAACCCATATTTTTTAAAATAATGTATTGCACCTATAGCGGTACTATCGGTCATAGAAAAAAAGCCATCCACCTCTGGAGCGATTTTTAAAAGTTTTTTTGCGTTTTCAAATCCTTTTTCAAAACGATCTTCTTCACAGACCAAACACCATTCTTTATGAAAAGGAATTTTGTAGTGTTCAAGAGCTTTCTTGAATCCAATAAACCGGTCAATAGACATTTGAGGGATAAGATTTCCTCTAAAGTGCGCAATGTTTTTACATCCTTGCTTGATTAAATGTTCCGTGGCTAGAAAAGCCGCTTTTTGATCATCAATAATAACTCGAAATGAAGGATCAGATTTGGCAATTCGATCAAAGAGAATGATTGGGATTCCCTGTTTCTGAACCTGCTTCAAGTGAACGTATTTATAGGTTTTCATGTGTTTAAAGATGCGAGAGAAATGGGAGTTATTACATTAAATAATGAGAAAAAGTTAATTCTTGTGACTCAAAACCAAGATCGTTTACTTGTTTTTGAAAAAAAGTAAATACCAAAATTCTATTGTTGGAAATTAATTTATGTTTGTAAAAACGCATTCTTGCGTATTCCAGAAAAATAGTACTTTAGCTTCAATAAATTCAGATATATTTACAGGGTATTATTTAAAAATTTAAATCCACTTTTACTTTAAAAAAATTCCCCATAAATGAACCCTAAAAATACAAATGAAATGAAAATAAATGCTGTTTTATTTTTTATGCCTTGCCTACTATTGCTGAGTTGTTCTTCTTTTGAGAGAGATTTAGCTTACAAAGAAAAACTTCAGGACCCTGAGCTTTTTCAGGATGCTATGCAGAATCTAACCAATATAGTGGTCTACGATATTTTTTCCCCTCCAGTGGCTTCAAGAGTTTATTTGTACCCAACCCTAGCGGCTTATGAAGTGGTTAGACAATCGCTTCCCACTGAATTTAATTCTTTGGCGGGACAAGTAAAAGGATTAAATCCTTTACCCAAGGCTAACGAAAAGAACGTTGATTATAACTTAGCAGCACTTTATGCTTTTATAGAAGTGGGTAAAGCACTTATTTTTTCAGAGGATAAGATGGAGGAATTTGAACTGGATTTTGCCAAAAAAATTAAGCAATTCAATGTCCCCAGAAGTGTAAATAAGGATTCAAAAGCCTATGGGTTAGTAGCTTCAGAAGCAATTTTGAAATGGGCGTCAAAAGATTTGTACAGCCAGACCCGTACCTTTCCAAAATATACCATTCGTGAGCAGGATCAATTTTGGAAACCTACTCCTCCAGATTATATGGATGGAATTGAACCCCACTGGAAAGAAATTAGAACCCTCATTTTAGATTCATCAAATCAATTTAGCCCTAAACCTCCATTAGATTTTGATTTGAAAAAAGGGAGTCCCTTTCAAAAACAACTCTGGGAAGTGTTTGAAGTAACAAATAATCTAGACGAAAATCAAATAGAGATTGCAAAATTTTGGGACTGTAATCCTTATGTGACACATCATAGAGGACATGCGATGTTTGCAACTAAAAAAATAACCCCTGGAGGACATTGGATAGGTATCACAGCCGTGGCAACTCGACAAGCTAAAAATACTTTTGCTGAAACCATCAATGCTTACACCAATGTTTCTATTGCATTGTTTGATGCATTTATCAGTTGTTGGGATGAGAAATGGAATACGTTAATCGTAAGACCTGAAACCCTAATCAATCAATATTATGATGAAGAATGGGTCCCTTTATTACAAACTCCTCCCTTTCCAGAATATACCAGTGGACATTCCGTAATATCACGTGCCGCTGCTGTTACCCTTACCGATCTT
>JAURBD010000115.1 GCA_030829155.1 Flavobacteriaceae bacterium | reverse complement strand
GTTCCTGCATAGCAGTAGCTGCCCTTTTGGGATTTTCATCTCGGTTAGAGGTAAAAATAAAACCATCACTGGTTAGCGGAATAAAACTCAAAGTGCACATAGGGGTGTTTACAGGCTTTTAGCATTTTTAGCTTTTTGGTCTGTTAAGGCCAAAGCTAAAACTTCTTCCATTTCTTTTACAAAATGGAAAGTTAATCCTTTCAGATAAGTAGGTTTAATTTCCTCAATATCCTTTCGGTTGCTTTCACACAAAATGATTTCTTTAATTTTAGATCGTTTTGCTGCTAAAATCTTTTCTTTAATTCCTCCAACAGGAAGTACTTTTCCTCTCAAAGTAATTTCACCTGTCATTGACAAATTCTTTTTTACACGTTTTTGAGTTAATAAAGAAACCAATGAAGTAAGTATAGTAATTCCAGCACTAGGTCCGTCTTTTGGAGTGGCACCTTCAGGAACGTGAATATGAATGTTGTACTTATCAAACTTGAAGTCATCAAGCTCTAGTCGTTTTGCATTGGCTTTTATATATTCCATTGCAATTGTAAAGGATTCTTTCATAATCTTACCGAGGTTTCCAGTAATATTTAAAATCCCTTTCCCCGGTGAAAGAGCAGACTCTATGAACAGAATATCCCCTCCAACTGAAGTCCATGCCAATCCAATTACAACTCCTGCAACCTGATTGTTTTCATACAAATCTCGTGTAACTTTTGGAGGCCCTAATATATCAGTCAAATCTGATGATTCAGGTTTTGTTGCATATTCTTCTTCCATAGCAATGGATTTAGCAGCATATCGGGTAACCTTAGCAATTTGTTTGTCGAGACCACGAACTCCCGACTCACGAGTGTACAATTCAACAATACGCTCCATTACTGTCTTCCCAAGTTGTATGGCTTTTTTATCTAAACCGTGTTCGATTAATTGTTTTGGAAGCAAATGTTGTTTTCCAATAACAATTTTTTCTTCGATGGTATACCCGCTAACATTGATGATTTCCATTCGATCTCTGAGAGCTGGATGAATATTTCCTATGTTATTTGCCGTAGCTATAAACATCACTTTAGACAGATCATAACCCAATTCTAAAAAATTATCATAAAATTCATTGTTCTGTTCAGGATCCAAAACTTCGAGCATGGCCGAAGAAGGGTCTCCTTGAGCACTACTTCCTAGTTTATCAATTTCATCAAGTACAAAAACCGGGTTTGAAGTTCCCGCTTTTTTTAGACTTTGAATGATTCGTCCTGGTAAAGCTCCAATATATGTTTTTCGATGTCCACGAATTTCAGCTTCATCTCTCAATCCTCCTAAAGAAATTCGTACGTAAGACCTTCCCAGGGCCTCAGCAATGGATTTCCCCAAGGAGGTTTTTCCGACACCTGGAGGGCCATACAAACACAAAATAGGAGATTTCATATCGTTTCTTAATTTTAGAACAGCTAAGTATTCAATGATACGTTTCTTGACTTCTTCTAGGCCAAAATGATCCCTATCCAATACTTTTTGGGCTTTCTTTAAATCAAATTTATCAGTTGAAAAGTGATCCCAAGGAAGATCTAAAAAAAGATCCAGGTAATTGCGCTGAACAGAATATTCAGCTACCTGGGGATTCATTCGTTGCATTTTCATCAACTCTTTTTCAAAATGAGCATTAATCTCTTTAGTCCAAACCTTAGTTTTGGCTCGGGCTTTCATTTCTTCAATTTCTTCTTCATATGAAATACCTCCCAACTCTTCTTGTATGGTCTTCATTTGTTGCTGAAGATAATACTCCCTTTGCTGTTGATCCAAATCGTGACGAACTCGAGATTGAATATCGTTCTTTAGCTCGAGCTTCTTGAACTCAACATTCATGTATTTCAAACACAACAAAGCTCGTTCTTTGATGTTCTTTAATGAAAGAATCTTTTGTTTTTCATTGACAGAGAGGTTCATATTTGACGAAACAAAATTGATCAAAAATGAATAGCTTTGAATGTTTTTAATTGCAAAGGAAGCTTCTGAAGGTAAATTTGGATTTTCCTGAATGATTTGAAGAGAAAGCTCTTTTATGGATTCTGCAACAGCCTTAAATTCTGAATCATCTGAAGCCCTTTCGTCATCAACCGAACGAGTTGAAGCTTTTAGATAAGGGGCATCGGATATTATTTTTTCAATTTCAAAACGTTTTTTACCCTGAATAATTATTGTAGTATTCCCGTCAGGCATTTTTAAAACACGTAAAATTCGAGCAACAGTCCCTAAGGTATAAATGTCTTTGAAACCTGGATTTTCGACAGTTTGATCCTTTTGAGCAACCACACCAATAACTTTTGAACCTTTGTTTGCGTCCTTAATCAACTGAATCGATTTATCTCTCCCAACCGTAATTGGAATAACAACACCCGGAAAAAGTACAGTATTTCTCAACGGTAAAATTGGGACTTCATTTGGAAGGTCCTCTTTTTCAAGAGCTTCTTCATCTTCTGGGGTCAATAAAGGAATCAACTCTGCTTCTGATTCAATGTCTTGGAGTGACAGATTGTCTAAATTTGAAAAGATTGGTTTGGCCATAATATTTTTTATAGGTCATTGTGTCATTCAATCATGAGGCAGAAGTTAATTTTCAATCCCGTGCCTCTAAAAATCGAAATCACTATTATAAAATCAAGAGTTATGCCAACATGAAGAAACATTAAAATAATTTTTAAAAGTGTAACAAATAGAAAAATATCCATTATGTGTAATCAAATGCATTCCAAATTGAAATTGAAAAACAAAAGTATTGACCAACTAATTGCGATGTGCTCAAATAATAATGAGTATGCTCGAACAATGAAAGTGAATGAAGGGGATTTTTCTTTGAGTGGATCTGGTCGTTTAATTGTGAATGTTTCCGACAGATTAAAAGCACAAATTACCGGCTTTGGAAATATTCGTTATGAAGGGAAACCCTCAACAAGAGTAGAAATTAAAGTTATTGGTTCTGGTACAGTCAGAGAAATTAAAAACCATTAATGTACTTTCTTGGGAATCCGAAGAAGCATCAGCGCGCCTAAAACAAAGAATACAAAGAAAAATAAAATGGAGGTACGCATGCTTCCTGTAACCTGATCTAAAACTCCAAAAAGTAACATCCCAATGACAATAGCAATTTTTTCGGTTACTCCGTAAAAACTAAAATAAGAAGTGGTATCGTCAGTTTCGGGAATGAATTTTGAGTATGTAGATCGAGATAAAGACTGTAATCCGCCCATAACCATACCCACAAAACCAGCAACCATATAAAATTGATTAGGAGTTTCAATAAAAAAAGCATAAACACAAATAGCCCCCCAAATTAAGTTGATCACAAATAAGGTCTTAAGGTTCCCAAATATCTCTGAACAACGGGCAGTAAGGATTGCACCTACTATAGCTACCAATTGAATCAGAAGAATACTTACAATCAAACCAATAGTTTTGTCTGAATCAGATTCCCATTTAATCTCTTCCTCTCCAAAATAAGCAGCAACCAACATAACCGTTTGTAATGAAGTACTGTAAACAAAAAAAGCAGCTAAATACCGTTTCAATCGAAAATTCATAGACAATTGATTCCAAACCAACATCAACTCTTTGTATCCGTTCCATAAAATGTCTTGAGTAATCTTTTGACCTTTATTACCTCTTGGGAGATAGTAAAAAGAAAAAAGACTAAAAAAAGCCCACCAAACACCCACAGAAACAAAGGAATACTTCATTGCAAGCATAGCTGTTTCACTCTCTGTGCCTTGAATACCATACCATTGAGGCTGCATAATCATGGTTAAATTGAAAATTAAAAGAATAACACTACCAATATATCCCAAAGAATAACCCTTTGCAGAGGCACGATCCTGTTGATCTTCGAAGGCAATATCTGGTAAGTAAGAATTGTAAAAAACCAAACTGGACCAAAGTCCAATCATTGCAAGAAAGTAAAAAAGAAAACCCAAATAAATGGTACTCAAATCAAACCAAAATAAACCTATACAAGAAAGTGAGCCCATAAACACAAAAAATTTCATGAACTTTTTCTTATTACCAATATAATCAGCTATTCCAGAAAGTATAGGGGATATCAATGCTACCACAATAAAAGCAATTGCAGTAACAAAACTTATCATCGCTGTGTTTTTTACTGAATAGCCAAAAAATTCAATCTGATTGTTTTCTGCGAAAATCATCCCATAATAGATTGGAAAAATAGCTGATGAAATTACCAAAGGATAAACTGAGTTTGCCCAATCATAAAAAGCCCAAGCGTTAATTAATTTTTTGCTTCCTTTTACTAACGCTACTTTTGGTTTTAACATAATGTAGTTTAAAAGTTCAATATAAGGTATTAACTTCAGTTGAAGCAAAAATTAATTTTTCTTTTTAAAAATTCAAATCAAAAGATGATTTAATTGGTATAAGTATAAATAATATTTATACTATAATTTAAAATATTTTAAATCAATGTTTTATTTATAATTCTTTAAATTTATTATTTAATTTTATTTTATACTTTTTGATGCTTATAAATAAAGTGATGCTTTAAGTTGATTTTCTTTAAATTTTAGTTAGAGACATCAAAAAACTTCGGTTTTTAGAATTCATTCAGAAGATTTGTATCTTTATGAAAACTCCAACAAATATGAAAAAACCTTTATTTTTTTTATTATTCTTCCCTCTT
>JAURBD010000129.1 GCA_030829155.1 Flavobacteriaceae bacterium | reverse complement strand
TCTCCTAAAAATTTAAATCAAAATTATAGCGTATTCCTGTAAGTAGTCTTGTACCGTAAACCTGATAATTTGCCCAATGAAATTGTTTTGCATTGAAAATATTTTCTACTTTACAATACACATCCCATCGATTACTCAATCGATAGGTTAATTTAAGCTCCGCATCAACAAAAGATGCTAGTTCTGCAATTTTTCTTGGTGCAGATAGTGTCTGGTTGTTAAAAATTTCTTGAAATGAATTTTTTCGAGCTCCCCAGAAAATAATATTTGTTTGCAGGAAAAATTTATCCCACATTTTGAGGTTTGTTTTAAATTTGAGTTGAAGTCCAGGTAAGTTTAATGGTTCTGTTTCATCTGCAAGAGAATAATCTCTCCAATGTGCTTGAAGAGACAAAGAACCACCATTTTTGAAAGCTGCCGTGACCGAAGCATCAAAACCAAAGGTTTCTATTTCTTTATAAATTACCTCAAAAGTATTTCCATAACGAAAAGCGGTGAAGTCATTTTCATTCCGATTATCTAAACCAAAACTTCTGAAAAGCGGAGTATTTTCAGACTTTTGATAATAAGCATTCATTGTAAATTCCCATCCTGCGAGAAGTTTTGTTCGGGTTCCCAATCGAAATGCGTAAGGTACTTGGGTGTTTTTCAAAACTATTCCAGGCGCTGTATAGGGATTTTCGTCTGAGAAGCTCCTGAAACTATTCTGATTTAATTCGCCAAAAACCTTAAGAAAAGGAGTGAAATTTCCATTCTTAGGTTTGAATGATAAATCGAGATCAGGAAGAACAAAGATATTTTGATCCTCAAAATCGTCTCCAAATCCATAAACAGCTGTGGCTCCAATTTTAAATTTAAAACGATTCTTACCCGAGCTTAAAGAGAGCTCCATTTGAGAAACGCCCGATGCAAAAGCTGAAGGGGTATTCAACAAATAATCTGATGCAAATTGATTGTTAATGTATCTTACCGAAGGAATAGCATTTACAAAAAAAGATCCTATTGGTAATTGAAATTTTGTGTTTAGTTCTAACTGCAGTTCATTGGTATTAAAAATATCTGTAGTCAAATGGGCGGTAATATCTGCTTTCTTTAAAATAATATTGTACCATTGCCATTGAGATTTAAAAGACAAATAATTGATTTGTTGCTTAGGATCTAAAAAAGGTAAAACAAGATCATCTTCAATGGGGTCTTGTGTCCCATAAAAGTTGAATGAATGATTTCTAAATGACAATTGAGAACTTGACGCAATCCTATTAGAATCGTGTTGATATCCCAAATGAATTAAGGTGGTATTTTGCTGTGTAGTTAGTTCTTGGTTAGGTAAATCTTTAAAAAAGCCATTGAAACGCATGAGCCAATTTACCTTTTGACGGCGATCTAAATCAATTTGAGCAGAATGATCCAACAAAAGATTATTGAAATTTCCAAAAGCAGAACTTACTGTTGCATTATACTTAGGAGTGGTTTTCTTTTTTTGTAACACTCTTGCGGAACCCTTTGATGGGATAAAAGTTGAGGCCACAGGAACAGAAAAAATTGAATAACGAACAGTACTCTTTTCTTTTCCAATTGAATCGATAACTCTTGGCTGTTCTCTTATTTTAAAAACCTCTGACAAACTAGGAGTATATGACTTGATAACTGTTACCTCCTGAATACTTAAATCATTCTCTTTCTCTTGACCATAGAAAATAGTGAAACTAGAAAGCAACCCAACCCAAAAACAGGTCCTGAGGTATTTGTCAGTTTTTTTCATTTTCTTCCTTCACTTTAATGGATGAATTGTTCTGAGCTTCTATTGTCTTTATGTTATCCAAATCGGCTTGAGCTTGTTCTATTATTTCAGGAAACTGCTTAAAGTTGGCAAGAATCGATTCCAAAATAAAAGAAGCTTGAAAAGCATCGTCTAATTGATAAAAATTTTGAGACATCAATAACAAGCTTTTGGCATTCCATTCAGGAAAATTACCAAAATTTTTAGCTATTTTCTCGATCAATTGATTCGATACCTTATAGTCATAGATCAGATGTTTTTGTTTTGCATTGAAGTATAATGCCTCAACAGCTAAAGAGGTGTCTGGAGCATTTTCAAGAACAGCATAAGCTTCTGAGGCTTTTTTAATGTCCTTTATAGCTACTGCTGATCGAGCTAAAACTCGATAAGCATCCCACTTGATTTTTGGGGCTAGAGCGTTTAATAAAAGTACTTTTTGGGCATACGCAATTGCTTCCAAAAATTGTTCTTGATTATGATAAATTTGCATTAAATTGAATAAAGCATAGCGTTTGTTTTCGTCGAATTGAGCGATTTTTTCCAAGTTTTTCCAATAAGGAAGAGCGGATATCGCCAATTCACTGTTTACAATAGCCTGAGTTATTCGAACTAAGGATTGCTCTGAATACTCGTTTGTGGGTTGTTCTATTACCTTCTTGTAATGCTCTACTGCCGATCCCCATTTACCATCCTGAAAATAAAGTTCAGCACATAAAAAGTGAGCTTGTAGCTGGTTGGTTCCATTTGGATATTCTTTTAGATAAGAGGAGAATGCTTTTAAAGCTGCTTTTTTCTTGTTATCATTGAACAATCGTTCGGCAGATCTAAAGGAAGCTTGTTCTAATTCGTTTTCTTCAATTGTAACTCCTTTCAACTGTTTTACCCAAGAAGCAAAAACATCAACAGTTGCTAGGTCTATTGAAATTTCTTTGGCGGTTTTTAATGCTTGTTGCACTACTTCCTCATTTGGATACTCCAGAATCAATTTTTTTAAAACCTCCATGGATTCTTCAAGTGATTCTGAGTTGTATAAAATCAAACCCTTATTTAAAAAAGCACGAGAACGATATGGACTTTCAGGAAAATTGTTGATTAAAAAATCATAGGTTAAAAGAGCCTGATTAATGTTTTTTTCTCTTGTGTATGCTAAAGCCATTTCAAAATAAGTGTCATCCAACAAAGAGGTCTTTGGATAATCTGCAATTAATCGATTTAAAGCCTCAATTTTCTTGAGATTTCGATCTACAAAGCCGTAACTCAATGCTTTTTGATACAATGCATACATCCCTTTTTGTTTGTTTAACTGAATCGATTTTTCATAAGATTCCATAGCTGGCCAATAGTTTCCAAGAACAAAATCACTATCTCCCATTCGCAAAAATGCATCTCGTTGGTATGAAGGATTAGGGTTTGATTGTTTTAAATACTGTTCAAAAGAATTGCGTGCAGCTTCGTGATTTTTTAATTTGAAATATGCATAAGCCATATGATAATTCAATGTTTCAAAACCATTGACTTTTTGAGCAAAAGGATGTCTATTAAAAAATTTTAAATCCGATATAACCTCTTTAAAATTATTCATTTCATACTTTGCTAATGCTGACCAGTACAAACAATTAGCTTCAATGGTTGGGTCAATATTCTTTTTTAAAGATCTTTCAAAAAAAGCAATAGACTCCTCAAAAGCTCCGTTTTGAAATAAAGCTATTGCTTTCATATAATTCAACTTCTGTAATGCTCCATCATATTGACTTCCTATTTTTTTCTCTAAAATTTTTAAAGCAAGGTCATAATTTCTTGAATTTACATAAGAATCAATCAATAGTTTCTCAATTTCGGGTGCTGCATTATTTTTGGGGAATTTTTCTAAAAATGAGGATAATAATAAGGAGGTGTTTTCGTAAGCATTCCCGATTTCATAACTCAGCCGTGCATAGTTCAAAAAAGCATCTTCTGTTATTAACAGATCAAAATTAAAAGCAGAAGCGCTTTTAAAAGCATTAAGTGCCTCCGTTTTTTTATTGGTTTTGAGATAACAATCTGCTAAATGAT
>JAURBD010000114.1 GCA_030829155.1 Flavobacteriaceae bacterium | reverse complement strand
TCCTTCTCAATACTTTTGGACCCATAATCGTTTTAAACATATGGCTAAAAAACCGCTCTAACAATTTAAAGACAGTAACTTGTCTCTGAATCCATTCATCAATTCATCAGCTAATTTCTGTGTTGGAGCTTCGGTATATACACGAATAATCGATTCTGTATTTGATTTTCTCAAATGAACCCAGGAATCTTTAAAATCAATTTTAAGTCCATCCACAGTATTGGGCTTTTGGGCTTTGTATTCTTCTTTTATTTTTTTAAGTAAATCATCGACACGCATTGACTGCTCTAATTCAATTTTCCCTTTACTCATAAAATATTCAGGGTAGGTTTTTTTTAGTTCAGATACTGAAAGTTTACATTCACTGATCAAGGAAAGAAAAAAAGCAGTTCCAATTAATGAGTCTCTACCATAATGTAAATGTGGGTCAATGATTCCTCCATTACCCTCACCTCCAATTACGGCATTACAAGTTTTCATTTGTTGAACTACATTAACCTCTCCAACAGCACTGGTAAAATATTTTCCTTTATGTTTTTCTGTCACATCTCTTAAAGCTCTGGTTGAAGACATATTAGAAACAGTATTTCCTTTTTTCTTAGAAAGCACATAATCTGCACAGGCAACTAAGGTATATTCTTCTCCAAACATTTCCCCTTTTTCATCAATAAACGCTAAACGATCTACATCTGGATCAACTACAATCCCAAAATCTGAACTTGTTTCAATTGCTTTTGTTGAAAGATCTCCTAGGTGCTCTTTCAAAGGCTCTGGATTATGCGGAAAATTCCCATTTGGTGTACAATAAAGTTCAATAACTTCCACATCAAGAGCTCTAAGAAGTTCTGGAATCGCTATTCCTCCAATTGAATTAACGCCATCTACAACAACTTTAAGCTGTGCTCCTTTTATCTTCTTTACTTCTACCAAAGGATGCTCCAAAATAGCTTTTATGTGTATATCCAAACTGGTTTTATCTTGTTTAATGCTTCCTAAATCATCTACAAATGCAAAATTAAATTTCTCTTCTTCGGCAATTGCGAGAATTTTCTCCCCAGCTTTTGCATTCAAAAACTCACCATTTGAATCCAATAGTTTAAGTGCATTCCATTGTTTAGGGTTGTGACTTGCGGTTAAAATAATCCCACCTTGAGCCTTTAATTTTGGAACCATTATTTCTACTGTAGGTGTAGTTGCCATATTTAAATCAACAACATCAATCCCTAATCCAACTAAGGTATTTGACACCAGAGCTTGAACCATTTCACCAGAAATACGAGCGTCACGTCCTATTACTACCTTACATTTTTCAAATTTAGCTTGAGATTTAATGTATTCACCGTAGGCAGCTGAAAATCGAACAACATCAAGTGGAGTAAGATTACTTGAAGGTTTTCCTCCAATTGTTCCTCGAATTCCGGAAATAGATTTAATTAATGTCATGAGGTTATTTTTTTCAAAGATAATCTAGTTCTAAAAATTTTTTCTTGTTTTTGAATTAAATAAAGTGTGTTTGAAAAAAGAAAACTAGTTTTAGCAAATGAATTATTTAGCACATATCTATTTATCTGGTGTAAATCGTGAATTGAAGTTTGGTAATTTTATTGCTGATTCAGTAGCTGGAAAGCAATATAAAAACTACTCGGAAACAATTCAAAAGGGAATCTTATTGCACCGAGCGATTGATGATTTCACAGATAACCATAACATATTTAGAAAACACACCAAATTGTTGTTTAAAGACTATCGGCATTACAGCAGGGTAATTGTTGATTTGTTTTACGATCATTTTTTAGCTTCCCTGTGGTCTCAGTATAATTCTCAAAAACTTGAAGACTTTACCAAAGAATTTTATGATCAAATTGAGGAAGAATTCGAGCTACTTCCTGACAAAATGAAAAGAGCTTTTCCATATATGAAATCACAGAATTGGTTATTACAGTTCGAAACAATCAGTGGTTTAGAACTTATTTTAGAGCAGATGGAAAACCGTACAAAATTTGATTCAAATCTAAAAAAATCAATCTCAAATCTATTGGAAAATTACGATGTTTTCAAAAATGGATTCGTTGTATTTTTTCAGGACTTACAAATATTTGTATCTTCCAAAATTCAATCAATTTAACCTAATCATACTCATGAAAAACATTCAAAGATTAATAAAAACATGCTTCTTTGTTTTATCCTTTGTTTTTATTGGTTGTAAACCTTCAACCAAAATAAAAGGTGGAGTTGTATCTGCAATGCCGTATGCCTCAGAAGTAGGTGTTAAAATTCTAAAAGCTGGTGGAAATGCATATGATGCGATGGTGGCTACAAATTTTGCTCTTGCTGTTGTTTATCCCGTTGCAGGAAACATTACAGGAGGTGGTTTTTTTGTCTATCGAAATGCTGATGGGAGTTCTGGAACACTGGATTATAGAGAGCAAGCTCCAGAAAAAGCCTTCAAAGACTTGTATTTAGATGAAGTAGGGAATGTTATTCCAAAAAAAAGCATAGTGGGTGGCTTGGCTGTTGGTGTTCCCGGAACGGTTGCAGGGACCATAGAAATTCATAAAAAATTAGGAACCCTTCCCCTTAGTATGTTAATTCAACCCGCTATTGATTTAGCAGAAAATGGGTATGCAGTTACTGAAAAACAAGTAAGTAGTCTTAATGGATACAGAGAGGTGTTTATTGAAGTAAATGGACCTGACACTTTTTATGCCAAGGATTTCAAAGCTGGAGATATTATTAAAAACCCAGCTCTCGCCAAAGTCCTGAGAGAGATTGCAACTAATGGTATTGAAGGTTTTAACTCCGGATGGGTAGCAGAAGCTGTTGTTTCTGGTGTTCAAACGTCTGGTTGTATTTTAACTCAAAAAGACTTGGTCAATTACAAACCAAAATGGAGAGATCCTCTAACTTTTTTCTACAAAGATTTAAAAGTAATTTCTATGGGACTTCCATCAAGTGGAGGCATTTGCTTAAATCAAATGATGAAAATGATTGAGCCTTACAATATCAAAGATATGGGACATAACACGCAAAAAAGCATTCAGCTTATGGTTGAAGCTGAAAAAAGATCATACGCTGATAGAAGTGAGTTTTTAGGTGATCCTGATTTTGTACAAGTTCCGTTAAACATTTTATTGGATTCTGTATATATAAAAAAAAAAATGAGCGGTTTTGACTGGACAAAGGCAACACCTTCATCTGAAATAAAACCAGGAGATTCGTATTATTTTGAAAGTGATGAAACCACTCATTTTTCTATTCTTGATGATCATGGAAATGCTGTTTCAGTTACAACCACACTCAATGGTGCATATGGTTCAAAAGTATTTATTGATGAAATCGGAGTGTTCATGAACAATGAAATGGACGATTTTAGCAGCAAACCCGGTGTTCCAAATATGTTTGGATTAATTGGAAATCTAGCCAATGCAATTGAACCAAAAAAACGTATGTTAAGTTCAATGACTCCAACGATTGTTGAGAAAAAAGGAGAATTATATCTGATTTTGGGTAGTCCAGGAGGCTCTACCATAATTACCTCTGTATTTCAAACGATACTGAATGTTTATGAACATAACTTCCCTATTCAGAAATCTGTTAATGCCTCTCGATTCCATCACCAATGGTTACCCGACAGCATAACTTTTGAACCCAATAAATTTGACCCAAGGCTTCTTCAAAACTTGAAAAATATAGGCTATAATGCTGAAGAAAAAAAATCTAAAATTATTGGGAAAGTTGACGCCATTCTTGTTAATGATGGAATAATAACTTTAGGAGCAGATTATCGTGGAGACGATACAGCAGTAGCTTACTAGGTTTTGTTTATTACAATTTTAAATATTTTATTTTTTAGTCAGCAGGAAATTTAGTCCATCCTAAAGTTGTATTTTTACATCTTATTTTTGATATGAAAAAAAAATCAAATGTCATCGAGGTTCAAGGAGCTCGTGTTCATAACCTAAAAAATATTGATGTTCGCATTCCCAGAGACCAACTGGTTGTAATTACTGGACTTTCTGGTAGTGGAAAATCATCCCTTGCATTTGACACCATTTACGCCGAAGGACAACGTCGGTACATGGAAACTTTTTCTGCATATGTTCGTCAGTTTTTAGGGAATTTAGAACGTCCAGAAGTTGATAAAATAGATGGGTTATCCCCAGTAATTGCTATTGAGCAAAAAACAACATCAAAAAGCCCACGCTCGACTGTAGGAACGATTACAGAAGTTTATGATTTTCTAAGACTAATGTTTGCTCGCATTGGAACCGCTTATAGTCATCAAACTCATGAAAAGATGGTCAGTTATACTGATGATCAAATCCTAGAGCTTATACTAAAAGATTATGCTGATCAAAGTGTTGTTATTTTAGCTCCAATAATCAAATCTAGAAAAGGGCATTATCGAGACCTTTTTGAAAATCTAGCTCGTCAAGGGTTTTTAAAAGTAAGAATTGATGGAGTTATTTTAGAACTCACCAATGGTATGAAATTAGATCGGTATAAAACTCATGACATTGAGTTGGTTATTGATCGACTTCGAATTACTAATAGTGTTTCAGGTTTTAAGAGGCTTAAAGAATCCTTAATTACTGCAATGTACCAAGGAGATGAAACCTTGCTTATATTTAATGAAGGTAGCCGTAAAATTAGATACTTTAGTAGAAATTTGATGTGTCCGAGTT
>JAURBD010000018.1 GCA_030829155.1 Flavobacteriaceae bacterium | reverse complement strand
AGTTCAAACCCGTACGGGGTTTATTGCACATTCATTGACCGATGGAAAGAGAATCACAGCTACACTTAGTGATCAAGTAAGTTTGTTATCCGAAATCAATATTTATGGTTTA
Source organism: Flavobacteriaceae bacterium (assembly GCA_030829155.1). Classification (GTDB taxonomy): domain Bacteria; phylum Bacteroidota; class Bacteroidia; order Flavobacteriales; family Flavobacteriaceae; genus Arcticimaribacter. The sequence continues at coordinate 22,384 of JAURBD010000018.1, read as the reverse complement.
CAAGCAGAAGTTCCTTTAGCTGAGGTTTTACAAAAAATGCTCACCCATGAAAATGGGACAAAATGTAAGGTAAAACCCAAAGCAAAACCATCAGATTTAGAAGCCTATTTTTTTGAAGTTTTTCAAGATTACGACGAGGAACGCGTGTATCCAAGTGATATCAAAAAAATGATACAATGGTACAATATTTTGATCGATAAAAGGTTTCTTAAGCCTGAAGCTTCTGAGGTTCAAGAAGAGAAGAATTCCACAACAAAAGATCAATGAATTCAAGAGGGCAACAACTCAAGGCCATAGATCGTCTGCTAACCATTATGGACGAATTGCGCGAACAATGTATCTGGGATAAGAAGCAAACTTTTGAATCCTTGCGACATTTGACAATCGAAGAGACTTATGAATTGAGTGATGCGATCTTGGACCGAAACTTAAAGGAAATAAAAAATGAATTGGGAGATCTATTGCTCCACATTGCATTTTATTCCAAACTAGGTAGTGAAGAAAAAACCTTTGACATTGCCGATGTTGCTAATAGTATTTCCGAAAAATTAATTCACAGACACCCCCATATCTATGGAGATTTAGTAGTTCAAGACGAAGACGAAGTCAAAAAAAACTGGGAAGCCCTAAAGCTCAAGGAAGGAAAAAAATCGGTTTTAGAAGGTGTACCTAAAGGACTTCCATCACTAGTAAAAGCACAACGCATTCAAGACAAAGCAGCAGGTGTAGGTTTTGACTGGGAGCAGCCAGAACAAGTTTGGAAAAAGGTTCAAGAGGAACTTGCTGAGTTCAATACAGAGGTAGAAAATGGTTCTGGAAATGACCGAGAAGTCGAGTTTGGAGACTTGTTGTTTTCTATGATCAATTATGCACGTTTTCTTAAAATCAACCCCGATACAGCCCTGGAACGTACCAACCAAAAATTTACTAAACGTTTTCAATATCTCGAGGGGAAAGCCAAAGAACAAGGAAAAACCTTAGAGCAAATGACCCTAACTGAAATGGATCTTTATTGGGAAGAAGCAAAGAAGGAAAATTAGGATTTTATTGAAATAATATGTTTTTTTACCGAGTCCTAAAATCTCATTATAAAAAACAGACCTTCCCATAAGAGTTTCCAGAAAATAATTACGAAGTTCATCAATTTCGAAACAGCAAACAGAGTCAGAAATTTTACATACTTCTCCTGCTATTTTTTTTGGGAACAGCACCAAGTTTACCTTTTATTAAGGTCAACATTTACGTTTCTGCTCGGGGTATTATTAAACCCAAAGCGGAACTTATTCCTTTACGAATTAACCAACTGGGGCAAGTAAATTATTCCCTTCTTAGTCCAAATCAACAGGTTAACAAAGGAGACAATCTTTTGCAGTTGGCTCATCCTGTTTTGGATGAAAAAAAGGCATTAAACCAATAACAATTAGAAGAACATCAGTCCTTTATTAATGATCTCAAATAATTGGTAAAAATCAAATAAAACCAATTTAGTAATCTATAGCTACAAAAAACAAAACAGCAACTTCGTGATGAGAAAAAACCATTATTTTAATCGCCCATCGGTTGATTACTTTGGTGCAAGCCGATGAAATAGTGGTTTTGGAAAAAGGTAAGTTTGTAGAAATTGGAAGCCAATTTAATTTACTCCAGCAAAAAGGATGTTATCATGCTTTGTGGCAGCAGCAAATCCCCCAAAATTCCAGAGATTAATCTTGACTCTCTTCTTTCTGTGATTCTTCTTTGAGAGCATCAGACACAGCGGCTTCGTTTTGTTTTTTTAATGCTCGAGATAGACTTTTGATTTGGTTGAGTTTAGATTTCCAATGTTCAATTTTTTGATTTAGTTTCTCAATTTTAGAATTGACTTCTTGTACCATTGGATTTTCACTTGATGTAGAGCTGAAAAAAGCCAGATTATTTTGGAGTTGAATCAATTCTGTATTGGATTCTTCAATTTTCTTATTGAGTGATATGTGCTCTTTATTCAATCCCTCTCGATTGTCTTTAAGTAAAATGAGGTCTGTATTAAAACGAGCTGCTTGTTTCTCTTCTGCTGTTAATTTGGTTTGATCCCAAAGTCCACTCAAGAAATTCTTGTACTCATTGTCTAATTTTTCATTAACTCCTTCCGAGGGATTACCCAATTCTTTCCACTGTACAAATGCATGACTTATATAATCAATCAAAGCCTTTTCATCTTTTGGGATAGTTTGTGTTTTAAAAGCTTCCAAATAGCTCCGTTTTGCTTTTATTATTGCTAGGTCTTCGGCGGTAAAAGCTTCTTCTTTATTTTTTATCCGATCAAAATAGAGGTCGGTAGCTTTTTTAAAGTCCTCCCAAAGTTGGTTAGAAAGTTTTCGGGATATTCTTCCAGTTTTTTTCCACTCTACTTGAATGGTTTTCATTCTATCGATATAAGAACGCCAATCTGAACTTTCAAGGATTGATTTCACTTCTTTAATTAAAGCTTTCTTTTGTTCAATATAAACCTTTTCTTCCTTCTTTTTATCTTTATAAAACTGGTTTTTTTGATGATTAAAGTTTTTTAATACCAAACGAAATTCATTCCAAATTTCTTTGTTTTGAGCCCGAGGAATTCTTCCTATACTATGGAATTCTTCTTTAAGCGTGTTTACTTTTTTCAAGGCATTTTGCCAAGCATTATGGTTATTGTATTTTTTATTATAAAGTTCTTGAATACGAGCTAAAATTGCTCTTTTTTTCTCCAGATTTTCCAGAAGAATGGCATCAATATTCTTGTTGTACTCGTTTTTACGATGATGGATTTTTGAAGTTGCTTCCTGAAAACGCTTCCAAAGTTCTTCCCGGTGTTCGCGGGCAACAGGACCTAAATCATTTTTCCAATTGCGATGCAACACATTCAATTCACGGATTGCTACAATAACGTTTGGATGATCAACCAAAGCTTCTGCGTGCTCAATTAATTTTAATTTTTCTTGGTAATTGTGTTTGAAATCTTTGTCCCGAAGGGCTCGATCTAAATGTAGGAAATCATAAAAACGCTCTACATGATGCTTGTATGTTTCCCATACATTATTACTTTCTGCCCTTGGAACAGGTCCTGTATTATGCCAGCTTTCCTGAAGGCTTCTAAATTCTTTGTAATTATTTGAGTTGTTTTCGTTTATTCCAATTAATGCTTTGATACGTTCAATGATTTCAAGACGTTTTTCAAGATTTTCTTTTTGAGTTTTTTCTTGATTTTTGAAATAAATGCTTTTGTTTTTTTTATAATCTCGATGAAGAGAGTTGAATTCTTTTTTATAGTTTGGACTAAATTCAAAATCTAAATCATTTCCTTCTTGGTCTACGTATTCTTTTTTTTTCTCGCTTAAAATTTTGCCAAAACGAGATTCAAATTGAGCAACAACTTCTTGAATTTCTTTTCCTTTTTTTATCCATTGTTCCGAACTGATTAATTTTTTTAAAACCTCTGGATATGCTTCAAGTTCGAGGGCGTCAAAATCGATTATTGTTTTGACAGTTTTATTGCCAGCTTGAGGTTCATGAACTTGTTTTTCTTCACTTTTTCCCGTGTTGATTTCAGAAGTCTTATTGAGCCCCTCTTCTAAATTAGATTCATTAGGTTCAGTAGGTTTTTCCATCATCAGTTTTATTTATCTGTCAAGTTAGAATATGCAAATATTTTGATTTAAGGTAGAATTTACAAAAATATTATTAAACTTAAACTTTTGTCCATATTTCCCAAGATTTTTCAGCCTGATGTTTAAGCATATCTAAGCCATTTAGTGTTGTACAACCGATTTTGATTCCTTTTTTTAAAAAAAGTGTTTTTTCTGGATTGTAGATTAAATCAAATAAAAAATGATCCTCGGTTAGTAAATCATACGGGATGTTAGGTGCTTTGTTTAAATCGGGATGCGTTCCGATAGGGGTACAGTTGATTATCAACAAATACGAGGCCATGATACGATGATCTATTTGATTATATCTGATCTGGTCCTTTGAAGGGGTTCTGGAAACAAACAGCGGTTGTATTTTCATTTTTTCGAGTACGTATTCAATCGCCTTTGATGCACCTCCTGTACCCAAAATAAGGGCCTTTTTACTTTGATTATTCCATTTTTTAAGTAATGCAGTCTCAAATCCAAAAGCATCTGTATTGTGTCCTTGGGTAGTTCCGTCTTCTAAAAATCGAATGGTGTTTACTGCACCAATTTTTTTTGCCTCTTCAGAAAGGCTATCCAAATAGTTGATGATTGATTCTTTGTAAGGAATTGTTACGTTCAATCCTTTTATATTTTTTTCTTTTAAAACTGCTTTGATTTCTTCAATAGAATTCAAATCAAAATTTTTATATGAACAATTTTTGATACCTTCTCTGTTGAATTTTTCCCTAAAATAGGAGCGAGAAAAAGAATATTCTATGTTTTTTCCAACAAGCCCAAAACGGTTATTTTTTTTAATCTCTTTTCCCATAAATTTCTAGTAATGTAACAATTCCAAAGCCCAAAAATATAAAAAGGATAATATAGATGTTTTCTATTTGATCGAACTTCGGCCAAAATAGTTCATGACGATTAAGATTCAAGTCACTATTGATGATTTTATCGGAGCTTTTCCAGGGCCAAGATGCATTTAATGAGCCCAATATAAAACCCACTAGAGTTGCAATAATTTTCTCTTTATGGTTCAACAAAAACCATCTCAATATTTTTGATAAAACAAGAAGGCCAGTGACCGAACCCAAAGCAAATACAAGCATTACTACCAAAAGCTCCATGCGTTTAGTATCGTGAGTGAAACTTAAGTTAAAGGAAGCTAAATCTACTAATGTGAAGTAAAGTGCATTAACAGAATCAACCAAAAGTAAAGTGTAATTTCCTAATACCAAAATCAAAAATGAACCCGATAATCCAGGTAAAATCATCCCAGAAATACTGATTATTCCACAAAAGAAAACAAAAATCAGATTGTCATTTTCTTGACCAGGAGTCAAAAAAGAAACCAGTAATCCACCGATTGTTCCCAAAAAGGTTAAGATATATTCTTTGTAAGTGTAGGGTTTTAATTGGATCCAAATAAAGAAAACCGAAGCAAGAATAAAGCCAAAAAACATTCCCCAAACATATTTTGGGTAGTGTTGAATCAATTGATCTAAGATGAGTGAAACACTGAAGAAACTTATAATTACTCCACAAAAAAGTAGGCTCAAAAACAATCCATTTACATGTTGAAAAAAGGCTTTAAATTGACGTTTTGCTAAAAGGGAAAATGCCGTTTTATTAAATTTTGAAAAAGAAAAAATAAGTTCTTCATAAAAACCGGCAGCAAGAGCAACTATTCCTCCAGATACTCCTGGGATTTTATTAGCGACTCCCATCCCAATTCCTTTGCAAATCAATACTATTTTTTGAGAGAGATTTCTTTTTTTAGACAGCATTATCTTTGATGTTCGAATTTCGTTCGATGAAATATAAAAAAAGAAATCCGAAAATCATCAATACTAATGCAGCAAGAAGTTGTGGTTCTCCCTGAAAATTCCAAGGGGCAATGGTTTCTGTTTTGAGAGTTACGGTCTTATTTTCAGAAATAACTTCGAAAGCTATAGCCTTTTGCCAAGGCCAGATCTTAGGTAGGGCACCCATCATGAATCCTATCAAAACCATCATGGTAGTTTCTTTTTGATTGTGAAATAACCATTTGAGCAGTTTTGAAAATAATTTTAAACCAACTACAATTCCGAGACCAATTACAAGGAGACGAGAATATACAAGAGAAAAAATTTCCCATTCAAAATTTAATAAAACAGTAATACTGTTTTTTGAGGTATGTATCACAACTTCATAAGCTCCCATGAGGATGTAGATGAACGAACCTGAAATACCGGGAAGTATCATTGCTATAATCGCGATCATCGAGCAAAAAAAGAGGTAACCTAAACTAATTTCTCCACCATTTGTTGTGATTTGAGTAATACTGAAGGCCGTTATTAATCCTATAATTAGAAAAAGTGTTGATTTTACATCTTTGGGTTTGTTATCCTTTAAAAGTATGAGAATACTGCAGCTAATTAATCCAAAGAAAAATGACCACAATTGGATTGGATATTCTTGAAGAAAGAAGTGAATAATCCCCGAAAATAGTATTATACTTATTCCAATTCCGAGAGTTAAAATAAAAAGAAAGTTCCCATTAATGCTTTTCCAAAAAGAAGTAAAACCTTCTTTTTTGAGGATTAAAAGTGATTGAAACCCTAATTGATCCAATGTTATAATCAATTCTTCATAAACACCAGTAATCAATGCTATTGTTCCTCCCGAAACCCCAGGTATAACATCTGCAATTCCCATAGCCAGCCCTTTGAAAAAGAGGCTTAATTTTGTGTTTGAGATTCTTTTCAAAAAATAAAGATTAGTATTTAGATCTTAATAATTGTTGAATATTATTTTAAAATCTGGGAAAAACTCTAAAAAAGATTCTGAGGGTTTTTTCTTCTTTTTATTGAGGTCTTGAATAAAAAAATCAGCTTCATTCAAACGACTCAATTTTTGATAACTGGCAGCAATTCTAAAATCTAATTCTTCTGCATTAGGATAAAATTCTTTAGCTTGATGTCCAATGGTAATCAATTTTTCCCATTCATTTAAAAAAATTAATGTATTCATCCACTCAATCCAAATTTCAAGTTCATAATTACCTAGTTCAATGGTGTTTTGATAAGCAATTTCTGCTTCAATATATTTTCCTAAAGTTTGAAGTAAAAGAGCATTTCTTTTGTTGTATCCCACACTGTTTTCGTTTATTAACAGTGCTTTCTTAGTGTAATACAATGCTTTTTTGACATCTTCCTTTTGAATATAAAAATCGATTAAGGCAATCCAACTTTTTTCACTTGAGGGATCTTCTTGCACCGATTTTTTATAGTATTGAATTGCCAACATATCATTTCCCAAGCTTTGATGACATTTTCCAATTCTAAAGTAGGCATAAGCACTAGGGTCATCTATTTGAATTGAGATTTGATAATTTTCGATGGCTTCATTTGTTCGTCCCATTTTTTCTAGTACTTTCCCTTTTTCGATATAGGCTCCTGTAAAACGATCTTCAGATATTATTGCAAAATCAAAGGCACTTAACGCATCTGCATCACGATCTAAATTGAGATACTGTTTCCCAATTTCATGCCAAGCAATTTCATTGTAGGGGTTTTTTTCTAAAATTGAATTGAGAACATCAATTGCTCGATTGTATTCTCTGAGGAATTCGAAACAAAATAAAAGGTTGTAAAGTACTTGATAATCTTCAGGATCTTGCTCTATGTAGAGTTTAAAGTATTCTGTTGCTTTACTATAATCTTCAAGAATCATATACTCCATTCCTAGAAGACACCAAATCTCTAGTAATTCCTCTGAATGTTCCAGAGATTCAAGCAACAAGTCAATTGCAGCTTGATGATTTTTATTTTTTGAAAAAATTGTAGCTCTCTGCACAAATACTTCTTGATTACGAGGATCGATTTCTTCAATTGAATCAAGAAGAAACTGAGCATCTTCAAAGGCTCCATCAAAAATCAATAGCTCAGATTTTAAGAGCAATAAATCACTGTGAATGGGATGTTGCTTGATTGCCAAATGTATTGCTTTTTTTGCTAAATTAATTTCTCCCGAATCGATGTAATATTGAGCAATACATTCAAAATCCTCAGCATCAAAGTAGTAAATTTCATTGGTTTTGAGCATATGCTCAAACCTCGGTATAGGTGAATCCGAATTATTCGAAAAAGGGTTTTGCATAAAAAATAATTGCTTCTAATAAAGTTAATTAGAAGTCTGCTTTTTTTTTGGGTTGTTCTAGATTGTTTTTAACAAAGTAATTAACAGAAATCATCTTGAATTTCATCAAATATCTCATTTAATAATGTGCAACCTTTTTCAATTTCTTCTTTTGTAATGTTTAAGGGTGGTGAAATTCGAATGGCTTTTTTTTCCCATAATAACCAAAATAGGATTAAGCCTTTGTTCATAGACTTTAAAACTACTTTATTGGCTATTTCTTCTGTTTCAAAAAGTGGGGCTAACATCAATCCTTTTCCATTTATCTGTTTTACCAAAGGGTGTTTCAACAGTTTTCTAAACAACATCTCTTTTTCAGGAACAGCTTGAATTATTTTCTCTTGTTTCAGTACACGGAGAGTTTCGAGTGCAGCAGCTGCAATGACAGGATTGCCGCCAAAAGTCGTGATGTGACCTAGTTTAGGGTTTTCGCTAAGTAAATTCATGAATTCTGTAGAACTGCTAAATGCCCCTATGGGTAAGCCCCCACCCATTCCTTTCCCCATTACTAAAATATCAGGAATTACATCATAGTGTTCAAAACCAAACAGCTTTCCTGTTCTTCCAAACCCGGGTTGAATTTCATCCAAGATGAGAAGGGCTCCTACAGAATCACATCGTTTTCTAATTTTTTTTAAATAGTTGTTTTTTGGGGTTATAAAACCTGCACCACCTTGTATGGTTTCTAGCACAACAGCTGCTGTTTTTGGGCTTATTTTTTCAAGATCATTTTGATCATTGAATTTTATAAATTTTACGCCAGGCAACAAAGGACGATATGCTTTTTTTTGTTGCTCAGCTCCAAGTAGGCTCAAAGACCCATGAGTACTCCCGTGATAAGCATTGTCTGCAGAGATTAATTCTGCCCTTCCAGTTACCCTTTTTGCTAGTTTTATTGCTCCCTCAATGGCTTCAGTCCCAGAGTTTACCAAATAAGTAACTTCAAGTTTTTTTGGTAATACATTTGCAAGTTCCTTTGCTAAATTTACACTTGGTTTTAGAGCAAATTCTCCATAGACCATAACATGTAAATAGCGATCAACTTGATTTTTTATGGCAGCTATAATTTTAGGGTGACAATGCCCAAGAGTACAAGCTGAAACCCCAGCCACAAAATCTAAATAGGATTTACCATCGTTGTCATACACATAACTTCCTTTGGCAAAATCAATGGAAATTCCAAGAGGGTATGGGGTAGTTTTGGCTTGATATTTCAAAAAATCCTCCTCAAAACTTTTCATTCCTTTAAATTTGGATTACCTGGATTCATCAATTGTTTAACATCATTAATTTTGAATAAGTCTTCAATTGTTTCGGGCTTTTCATTTTCTCTCCATAAAAAACCTTTTAATTTTCTAAGATTTTTATCTATTTGATCTTCAGGAGATACTTCCCCATCTGGGCTTATGTAAAAAGAGATTTCATTGATTTCATTATTCAGAAAGACAATATCCAAAGCACTACAAATGGTTTTATTTATTCCAATGAGCTCACCAGCTTCGGAGTACAAATAATATATTACCATTGTATTCTTAATCACATCCAAATTTTTTAGGGCTCCCTCTTCGAAATTTCCATAAAGCTCACTTCCAACAATTTGGTTGTAACCGTCATTACTCAGGGTGTCTTTTTCAATGATGAAAGCGTTCCCGAAAATCTGAAGGGAGTCTAATTTTTTTTCTCCTGGTTCTGTCAACAAATGAATTACTTCACCACTCATTTGACTGTCTCCAAACCAAAGGACAGGATTTTTTATGTTTTTTTCATCATCGCTGAGAATTTGGCTTTGTTTTTTATTCAAAGGTCTTTTGTGTAATTCTATTTTACCAATCTGGTTGTTAAGATACAAAGAGTCTGATTTACCTCGAATATCGGATTTTAAAATTTTAACACCATAATAACCTCTTAATATCCGATTTTCTGCAGGACCAGTTCCAATTAGTGTATCCGCTTTGATGTATAGCGAATCGTTTTCTAGAATATTTATTGCGTATGCTCTTTTTGTGATTATTGCAGAATCTTTTGCTTTAAAAATTTCCGCATAATTTCCGCGAATAATGGAGTTGTTTATGGTATCGGTGATCGTTACATCATAGTTAGCGGATGCGTATTCTCTGTCGTTTTCGAAATATAAGCTATCCCCTTCAATTATTTTTTGATTGTAATTGATTAAGGCATTTTGTTTGAAATTTCCGCGTTGTGCCTCTAAGTTATAAAATCCTCGTTCGCAATAAATGTCATAATCAACTCCTACTATTTTTGTTGGTCCGTACAAAAATGCTTTATTCGTTTCTGTAAAATAGTCCAATTGAGTGGAGGTTACGTAGTACTCGGGATTGTTAATTCGAACATTAGAAATGAATTGGTATTTTTTTTCATTCATAAAATATTTCCCACGATTACTTTTCAAGATGTTTGCACTGTCAATTATAGTTCCAGGGGTTTCATAATAAGCTATATTTTCATTTCGATTGAGGTAAAGTGTATCGGTTTCGAGGGTCATGTCAGGCTGTTTGAGGAAAACATTACCCCATGCTTTTGCCTTTCCATTTACCCCGTCATATTCTAAGTATTCGCTGGTCATTCGTAATGTATCCCCTTGAGTAAAAACTACTTTTCCTTCAGCTTCAAAGAAGTTCTTTTTCGAATAAAAAAATGACTTGTCTGAAACAACCAAAGCTCCTTTATGAAAAAGATGTACCCGAGTTTCTCCTTTTTTTGATAAAATATTTGCTTCAGGATATAAGAATTCATCTTTTTCGAAAGAACCTGCTTGCCTAATTTCAATGATTTTAGGCTCTTGAGCAGTTGTAAATTGACTCCAACAACCCATTAAAAATAAAAAAACAAGTTTTTTCATGAACTTCAAGTTGTTGAATTTAATTTTAGTCTAACGGAAAATCGTTTGTTTACGATCGGGTCCTACCGAAACTATTTTAATGGGTGTTTCTAGTTCTTTTTCAAGATAAGCGATATAGTTATTAAATTCTTTAGGAAACTGTTCTTCAGAAGTTAATTTGGTGAGATCTTCTTTCCATCCCGGTAATTCTATGTATTCAGGGGTTACGTGTTCTGGTTCAATATTAAAAGGTAAGTGTTCTATTGAACCTTCCTTTGTTTTGTATGAGGTACATATTTTGATTGTTTTAAATCCAGAGAGTACATCTCCTTTCATCATCATTAATTGAGTGACACCATTGACATTTATTGCATATTTAAGTGCAACCAAATCAATCCAGCCACATCTTCTGGCACGTCCTGTAGTTGCTCCAAATTCCATTCCTATTTTCCCCATTCTTTCTCCATCTGCATCAAATAGTTCGGTTGGAAAAGGACCACTTCCCACTCGGGTGGCATAAGCTTTAAAAATACCAAAAACCTCTCCAATAGAATTGGGCGAAATTCCCAATCCAGTACAAGCTCCTGCGGCTGTAGTTGTTGATGATGTTACAAATGGATAGGTTCCAAAATCAATATCAAGAAGAGATCCCTGTGCGCCTTCTGCTAAAACTTTTTTTCCATCTTTGATGGCATTGTGAAGTAAATTCTCGCTGTCAACGAAGGGCAGTTTTTTTAATTCTTCAATGGCATTGAAAAATACTTCTTCCAACACGGGTAGGTCAAATTCTATTTTACCCTGATAATATTCAAGCATTTTCAAATGCTTGGTTTTAAGATTTTCATATCGTTTTTTCCAATCAGGAAGTAAGATGTCTCCTACACGGATTCCGTTTCGTCCAGTTTTATCCATATAGGTTGGACCTATACCTTTGAGGGTTGAACCTATCTTGGCTTTTCCTTTCGAAGCTTCAGATGCTGCGTCTAATAAGCGGTGTGTTGGAAGAATCAAATGTGCCTTTTTGGATATTAAAAGCTTTTTTGGAAAATCAATTTTAAATGGAATTAGCTTTTCAATCTCTGAGTGAAAAATCACAGGGTCAATAACAACTCCATTTCCAATTAGATTAAGCGCTGTAGGATGAAAAATCCCAGACGGGATAGTGTGTAATACGTGAGAAAAGCCATCAAATTTCAAGGTATGCCCTGCATTAGGTCCTCCTTGGAAACGAGCAATTATATGATAATTTTTGGTAAGGACATCTACAATTTTTCCTTTCCCTTCATCTCCCCATTGGAGACCCAATAATAAGTCAATAGACATGTATGCGAATGTTATTTAAGATTTTTTTGTGCCGTAAAAGTATAAAGAATGATGATGAATATCAACATTAAATACTTCTTCGATTGTTTTTTTAATATTTTGAATTCTGGGATCACAAAACTCTTTTACTTCTCCAGTATCGGTAAGTATAATGTGGTCGTGTTGTTTGTCAAAAAAGGACTTTTCATATTGAGCCTGATTATTTCCAAATTGATGTTTTCTTACCAATCCACATTCAAGTAATAATTCGATCGTATTGTATAGGGTTGCTCGACTTACACGATAATTTTTATTTTTCATCATGATGTAAAGCGATTCAATATCAAAATGATCGTTACTCTCATATATTTCATGGAGTATTGCAAAACGTTCGGGAGTTTTACGATGTTTATTTTGATCTAAAAAATTAATAAAAACACCTTTTACAACTTCTTGAGGATTCTGTGTTTCTGTCATATTCATGATTTTATACAAATGTATTGTTTCTTTAACTATTCTCGGGTAACTTTTTCAATTCCATTTATTTTTAACAGATTATTAACCAGTTTATCTAAGGTAGTTCTGTTTTTTACATGAACATTTATATTTCCTTTGAAAAGCCCTTCTTCGGTATCAAAGTTGATTTTGAAAATATCTACATTCATATTGTTTGATATTACCCGAGTTACTTGATTTACCAATCCAATTTGATCTATACCACTTAAATTTAGTTTCGCGCTAAAACGTTGTTCTGAAGAGTCAATCCACCAAGCTGGTAACACCCTGTATGCAAAGTTTGATTGTAAGGATAGCGCATTCGGACAATCACGACGATGAACCTTGACTCCATCGTTTATCGTTAAAAAACCAAAAACTTTATCTCCTGCAATTGGAGTACAACATTTTGATAAGGAATAAGGCAATTCTTCTTTGTTTTTACCAAAAACTAATTTGTCATAATTTGAAGTAAATTCATCTCGATCTTTAATTTTTTTTGGACTATTTGAACCAATTCTTTTTTTAATGAAATTGATAAATGTATTGTTGTAACTCGCTGCAAACTCTTTTATTTTCTTATTATCCACAGTACCAATTCCAACTCTATAAAATAAATCTAAACTGGTATTGACTTTAAAATAGTGAACTAGTCTTCGGGTTGTTTTATCGTTTAGGGTAATGCGCAGTTGTTTGAGTTTTCGTCTCAACAGTTCTTTTCCATCTTCAGCAATGCGCTTTTTCTCTTCGTTTATTGATGATTTGATTCTTGAGCGTGCTCTAGAGGTAATGACGTGATCCAACCAGTTGGCTGTAGGTTTAGAATTAACTGAGGTAATAATTTCTACATTCTCACCACTTTTAAGAGTTCGACTCAGAGGAACTAGTTTTCCGTTGATTCTTGCTCCCCTTGCCTTTGATCCTATTTCTGTATGAATACTGAATGCGAAATCAAGTACTGAAGAACCATTTGGAAGTGATTTTAATTCTCCTTGAGGTGTAAATACAAAAATTTCTTCAGAGTATAAATTAAGTTTAAAATCTTCAACAAAATCAACTGCATTACTTTCTTTATTTTCTAAGACTTCTTGCACACGATTTAGCCAAGACTCGATACCATTTTCTTTTTGTTCTCCTTGTTTGTAACGGAAATGTGCAGCATATCCCTTTTCTGCAATTTCATGCATTCGTTCTGATCGAATTTGTACTTCAATCCATTTATTATTTGGTCCCATTACTGTAATATGAAGTGACTCATATCCGTTTGATTTGGGGGACGAAATCCAATCACGAAGTCGAGTAGGGTTAGGAGTGAAGTGATCGGTTACGATGGAATAAATTTTCCAAGCCAAAAACCTTTCATTTTTGGAATTAGATTTATAAACTACACGGATTGCAAATTTATCAAACACTCCTTCGTAAGGAATATTTTGTTTTTGCATTTTTTTATGAATCGAGTATATGGATTTACTTCGTCCTTTTATAAAGTATTTAAGGCGTTCTCCTTGAAGCGATTTTTCAATAAAGGTTGAAAAATTTTTAATGTATTTATTTTGTTCCTCCTGACTTTCTTCAATTTTATCTTTAATTGACTTAAATCGAAGAGGCTCTGTGTATTTTAAGCTTAGGTCTTCAAGCTCTGTTTTGATGTTGTACATACCAATTCTGTGGGCAATTGGAGCATATATATAAAGGGTCTCAGAGGCAATTTTGACTTGTTTATTTTCCGGCATGGAATCCATGGTTTGCATGTTGTGTAAACGATCTGCAATTTTGATAATAATTACCCGTATATCATCATTGAGTGTCAAAAGCATTTTACGGAAATTTTCTGCTTGAAGAGAAACATCAGTATCTTTTTTAAGTCGTGAGATTTTAGTTAATCCATGGACAATTTTTGCTACAGTGTTTCCAAAAAGACGTTCTATATCGTCTAAAGAATACTCTGTATCCTCTACGGTGTCATGAAGTAAAGCAGCAGCAATTGATGTTGCGTCTAATCCAATTTCAGAAGCTACTATTTTAGCTACTGAAATGGGATGGAAAATATAAGCCTCACCAGATTTACGTCTTTGCTCTTTATGGGCATCAACGGCAGTATCAAAAGCTAAACGAATCAGTTTTTTGTCTTCCTTAGTGAGTTGTAGATAACTGATACTTAGAAGCTCTTTGTATTGCTTGGCAATTTCTTTATTTTCAAATTTTTCATTGATTATCATCTAAGAGTAAATTACGGAAACAAATTAAGCTTCCACAAATATCTTATAAATTTCTTTGACGAATTGCTTCAAAAAGAATAATTCCAGCTGCTACAGATACATTTAGCGAATCATTTACCCCTTTCATAGGGATTATGATATAATGATCACTTTGATTACACCAACTTTCTGAAAGGCCTGTATTTTCTTTCCCTACAGCTATTGCGGTGGCTGAGGTATAATCTTCTTGTGTGTAGGGTTTAGCTTTTTGGGATAACGTGGCACTGTAAAGCTTTATTTTTTTTGATTTTAAAAATGAAAAAACTTCCTCATTTGTTGTTAAAGCTATTGGTATTGAAAAGATACAACCTACACTGGATCGAATTACGTTCGGATTATATAAGTCAGTTTTTGGATCTGTAATGATCAGTGCATCAAATTTTCCAGCATCTACAGTTCTTGCCAAAGCTCCAATATTCCCCGGTTTTTCGGGGGATTCAGCAATTAAAATAAGTGGATTTTTTTTTAATTGAAGTGTGTGGAGGCTGTGTTCTTTTTTTTTTGCAATCCCCAGTGCTTCTGTGGTATTGTCTCGATAACATAAGGATTTAAATAAAGGTTTGGCAACTTGATAAAGCTCAACATTTAAATTCATCAGTTTTTGCGCTAAAAGTTTTGTTTTTCGGACACTATATTCTTCGGAAAAATAAAGTTCCTCTACTTGATAACCGGCATGAATTGCATATTGAATCTCTTTAATACCTTCGATGACAAATTGATTGTTTTGTCTTCTTTTTTTTGGTTTTTCTTGTAAAGCTTTTAGGTTTTTTATCTTGGGGTTTTGAGCACTCGAAATATGTTTCATTTGTTTATTTCCTTGAATACTTTTCCATGTAACGTTTCCAAAGTTCAGTTTGATGTGTTTCTAAGGAAATGTTTTTACCACCGATGAATGCATGGGTTAATTGGTTTGTCCTCATGTCAAGAGCATCCCCTAATGACAGGAATAAGGTTGCATCTTTCCCCACAGTCAGACTGCCTAAACGTTCTTCTACCCCAAGAATTTTAGCTGCATTCAATGTGATTAATTCAACCGCTTTTTCTTTTGGTACACCATAGGCAGCAAAAGTTCCTGCATAAAATGGTAAATTACGTGTATTCATCCTTTCCATTCTTCCACTTACATCTATGGTAATTGTTAATCCTGCATCCATAAGGATTTTAGCCATTTTGAAAGGAAGCTTTATGTCTTGATCTTCTTGTGTGGGTAAACGATGTGGTCTTGAAACAATAACAGGAATGTCGTATTCTTTAAGGAAATTAGTTATTAAATGTGCCTCTTTTCCTCCAACCAACACTATTTTTTTGACCTTATGCTCTTTTAAAAATTGAATTGCATCTACAATTTCTCTCTGATTATCTGCATGAATATAAACGGTTTGGTTTCCTGAGAAAACATCTTTCATTGCAGCAAAAGGAAGGTGTTTTGTTTTTGATTGGGTTTGGTTGTAGACCAGTGATTCTTTTAAAAATTCACCTAAAGATTTAATTTTTTCTTCATAAGACTTTTGATTGTACTTCAAGTCAGTTGTTCTACTTCGTCTGCTTGATAGATATGCCCTAGGCCAATTAATGTGCAATCCTTCATCGATGCTTAATGCAGCATCTTCCCAATTCCAAGCATCGAGCTGAACAATCGAAGAGCTACCACAAATCACTCCTCGTGTTGGAACTACCTGTGCTGATAAAATTCCATTGGGACGAAGACTTTCCACTACTTTAGATTCGGCATTATAGGCTATGATTGTTCGTATATGAGGTAAATATTCACCAATTTCATTAAGATCATTTGTTGGACGAATGGCATCGATTTCAACCATTCCAACGGTAGCATTTGCAGCTATAAATCCAGGATAGAGATGTTGACCCTTTGCATTTATGGTTTTATCGTATTGATTTTTCACAAGATCCGAAGTTGTTATTTCTACAATTTTTCCTGCCCGGATACCTAAAGCACAATTTTCGATAAGGCTGCCGTCACCTATATGTGCAGTTGCTCCCAGGATAAGTATAGATTTGTTTTGATTAGCTGCAGGTGTTTGTTGAGTAAATCCTTTAGTGCAGCTTAGTAGTAAAAGTAATATGTAAATATAATTTTTCATAAGGAATATTTTAATCGAGGGTTTCACAATGGAATTCTACAATCTTTTTTTGTTTTGGTTTTTGAGTAGGCGCTCCACCGTTTTTTGCTAAAAGCATGTCTTGAATCAATTTATTTTTTTCTTTGGCAATCTCCTCAACCTGAGCAGTTGCTCGATTAAGATCATAATAGATGGCTCCATCAATCATGGTTTTTTCAGCTACACTATAAATAGACATTGGATGATTAGACCACAAAACAAGGTCAGCAGATTTACCTACTTTAATACTTCCTACCTCGTGATCGATGTGTAGTAATTTGGCAGGATTTAAGGTCACAAATTTCCAAGCATCTTCCTCTGATACTCCTCCGTATTTCACTGCTTTGGCAGCTTCTTGATTTAATCTTCTGGACATTTCAGAATCATCAGAGTTGAAAGCAACCGTTACTCCCTGACTATGCATAATAGCACCATTGTACGGAATTGCATCATTTACTTCAAATTTGTATGCCCACCAATCCGAAAATGTTGACCCACCTACACCGTGATCTTTCATTTTATCGGCAACTTTATATCCCTCTAATATGTGGGTAAAGGTGTTGATTCGGACCCCAAAACGATCGGCTACTTTCATAAGCATATTAATTTCACTTTGAACATAGGAATGACATGATATAAATCGTTTTCCGTCTAAAATTTCAACCAACGTTTCCATTTCAATGTCATAACGAGGTACCTTCAATTTTGATTTAATTTTTTTTGGTGAATTGTTGTACTTTCTCCACGCGGCCTTATATTCTTTTGCTCTTTGAAAATAATCTGTAAAAACCTGTTCAACTCCCATTCTAGTTTGAGGAAAACGTCCATAACTTTGCCAGTTGGATTGTTTTACATTTTCACCCAGCGCAAATTTTATATAGGGGTCTGCATTGGGATATAATAGTCCATCTGCACTTGCTCCCCATTTAGGTTTAATAATTGCGGAACGACCACCTATTGGGTTGGCAGAGCCATGTAAGATTTGCAATGTGGTAACCCCTCCAGAAAGGTTTCGATAGAGGTTTATGTCGTCTGGATTGATTACATCCTTGATAGTAACCTCTGCAGAAGAATTATGTCCACCTTCATTAATACTGGAAGCACCTATATGAGAATGTTCATCAATAATTCCAGAGGTTAAATGTTTTCCAGTTCCGTCGATAATTCTTGCTCCTTGAGCATTATTGATATCTCCAACAGCTTTAATTTTTCCATCAACAACCCAAACACTTGCATTTTCAAGAATACCTTCTTCTTCATTGGTCCAAACAGTTACATTGGCAAAAAGAATGTTTTCAGAAGTTGGAAGGGTTTTATATCCAAAACCATTATTGGGATAGGTAATCGGAAGTATTTTTTGTAAAACCTCATTTTTTATTTCAACTTTTTTTTGCTGGGTTGATTCAACTTTATCAGCATTCCAGTTAATTAAAGCTCCATCGAAGAAATTACCGTCACCTTTTAAATTATTTACATTATTTATTTTGGATTTCAGTTGAGCAAATTTTGTGTTAGTACTATCAGAAAACCTTAAAGTTAACCAACCATTAATGTATTTTGTAGCTGTTTTTAATTTGGTAGAATCTTGAGTAATTTTTGCACTTATCTTGGATTCACTTTTTGAAATGACGAGTTTGTATAAATCGTCTTTTATGTTTAAATCATATTCTCCGTCAATTGTATTTTCTGGGATGGGTTTTATTATGTGTTGTTGTCCTTGAACCCAATTTTGTTCAATTTCAGTTTCCTTGTTGAATACAGGACCATTGGTAATTATTAAATTAGCCAAAGCCCCCTTTCTTAATTCACCTATTTCCCCTTTTTGATTGATTAATTGAGCAGGAATTGTTGTTAATGCTGCTAGAGCTCTTTCAGGAGACAAACCGTATTGAACAGCTTTTCGAATGTTTGGTAAAAAATCTTTTATGTTTTTTAAATCACTAGATGTAAAAGCAAATTTAATTCCTGCATTTGCAATTTCTTTAGGATTTGCTGGAGCTTGATTCCAATACCGCATTTGATTTAAGGATAATTTTTGTACCAAAAAAGGATCATCAACATCATAGGCATTAGGAAAATTGACTGGAACCAACAGGTGCGGGTTTAATTTTTTAAGTGTATTGATTTGTTCGTACTCATTTCCATATGCTTTGATAATGTATTTTTTCCCGAATTCATAGCCGATTTTAGCAGCCCTAGCGACATCCAATTTGTTGGAAGTTTCAAATATTGAAGGGAGAGATGAGTTATTGACCACGGCTTCTAAAGCCATATCCTTATTTTTCGCATTTCCGTTTGCATACCATTTGGCATCGTGATAAACTTGACGGATAAGTGCCATAGCTCCCATAATTGAGCCCGGATAGTATTGCCCCGAAGTATTACTTTTTTTAAAAGATAGGTGTTGTGCAGCTCGATCTTTTAGCATTCGATACCCATTGTTTTGAACATCGTTCAGTGAGACCAGTACACTTGTTCCTCGATGAATTCCCTCTTTTCTGTGACTATTTACAACTCCAAAGCCAGACGCTCGTAATTCTTTTGCTTTTTTTGGGTCATATTTAAAATCATCATGACTGTTGTAATCGGCAAGAATATGATCATTCCAATAATATCCTTTTCTTTTTGCTTGATATTGAATACTTCTTCGTCCACTTGAGCTACCTTTGAGAGCAGCAAGCCCAAAACTTGAATGTAATTCTATAAAAGAAGGGTAAATATGTTTTCCTTCAAAATGGTAAACTAGAGCATTCCTAGGAATCTCGATTGAAGTTCCAACATCAATTATTCTTCCATTTTTAATTAGAATCATTCCCTTTTCTAATTGCATGAGTGGATTAATGTGAACTATTGCTCCAGTAATTAATATTTGTTTCGAATTTGTAGTTTTTACTCCCTTGTTGGTAGGAAAATAATCTTGAGCCACCAGGGTAGAAAAAGAGATAACAAAAGTAAAGAAGTATTGAATTGGTTTCATTGAGATAGATTTACCATCTCAAGATACACTTTTTTATTTCAAAGATTTAAATTTTTTTCATTGTAAAATGCAACTAATAATACAATAATTTGATTGTAACTTTTAATTCCAGATTCCTGTCCATTAAATTTTAAATAACTGTCATAAGAATTCTTGAATAAGGGTTCGAATGGATTTTTGTATTGTTCCCAAAAAATTTGATTTTCCTTTAAATTTTTAAAAATACCAATATTTAATTCTTGAACCAATAGTTTAGCTTGATCTGGGTTTCTTTTCACGAGATCGCTATAGCAATGCCTTAGCGCAAAAAGAGCAGCAGAATATTTAAAGAAGGGATCCTTGTTTTGCAAAACATTGACTAGAGCAATAAAATTGGCTTCATTTTCTGCAGCGTATCCTAGCTGATGCGCCATTTCGTGTGCAATATTTATCGGTAGGTTGATTTTTGGTATTAGCATATTGATCTGAGCTTCTAATGTAAAAGGATTCAGATATCCTGAATATCCCATATAACTGAGAGGTAAACTGTAAATTGATGCTTTTACTTTTGGAATTTGTATTGAACTATTCCACAAGTCTGAGTAATTGTTTTTTATTTTTTTAATAATTGTTTTTTTAGAGTAGGGAATAACAATTGCCAATGTGTCAGATTCACTTAATTGATTATGAAGCTTGTTACTCAAAAAAATAAATTGACATGTTAAATCTACCAACAAAGAATCCGAATAATGTTTTTGAGTAGATAGCTTCTTTCCCAAAGGTGTTCTGTGATAATTGAGTCCCCAATTGAGTTGAAAAATGAAAAAAATTAAACTGGCAATGCTTCCAAGTTTGATTAAGCTTTTTAGGTTTAGTTTTCTGAATCTTAAAATGCAGTATACTAATGAGTATAACAAAAAAATGATGAGTAGTAAATACAAACAATCACCTAAAGAAAAGGGGATGTGTTTTAAAAAAAAATGATTTGAATTAAAAAATATGGGATATATTTTTTGAGAAAAGTAAAGTTCTACTTTTTCAGGGTATTGACTTAATAAATTGACTAACAGTATTTGAGGTAGTAAACTCAGTGCCAAAAATATTTTCAATATTTTCATTTTACCTATATAAAGTTAACTAGCTTTAACTATTCTCATTTTATTCTTATTTTGCAATCATGGATGAGGAAATGATAAGAAGTAAAGATGTTTTGTCAGGATGTTTTTTTACAGGTTGTGCTTGTTTTTTTGTGGGAACAATTCTACTTATTCTTTTTATCTTTTTTACTTAATTACCTCAACAATTTCAAGTTCAAAAATTAAATTGGATTTTGGAGGAATACCTTGCACTCCTTGTACACCATACCCAAGGGCGTAGGGAACAAAAATAGTTGCTTTATCTCCGGTTCTCAAAAGTCTTAAGCCTTCTTTGAAACCTTCAATCATTTGAGCCTCTAGGCTACTATTTGCCTCGATAGGACGGTATGCGTTAGCAATTTTTCGTTGCTCGTTTACTGCATCTAAAGCTTCTGCAATTTCTAGTTTACTGGTTTCTAGTAAAGTCCCATCTTCGAAGTAAACAGCATAATGCGCCCTAACTTTGTTTGTAGTAGTTACTTTTGGACCTATTCCATTTTCTGTAATAATGTATTGAAGTCCAGAAGCTGTTGTTGTTGCTTTTGCTTTTTGTGCCTCAAACTTATCTAGTGAATTTAATCTAATGATTTGTTGATTTTCTTCTTTTTCAGCTTTTTCAGCCTCTATTTTTTGAAAATGTTCTTTAAAAATTCCGGGTGCATCAAAGTTTTTTGCTTCAGAACCTTTACGGAGGATTGTTACTGTTTTGATGATATCGTTTTGAACAATACTGTCTACTACGTTTTGTCCAATTACAACTTTCCCAAAAACAGTATGTTTTCCATCCAACCATGGAGTTGCTTTGTGGGTAATGAAAAATTGACTTCCATTGGTTCCAGGTCCTGCATTTGCCATCGATAAAACCCCAGGGCTATCATGACTTAGCTCTTCATTAATTTCATCATTAAATTTATATCCAGGTCCACCCGATCCCGTGGCAGTTGGGTCGCCTCCTTGAATCATAAAGTCTTCAATAACTCTATGGAATAAGATGCCGTCATAGTATTTTTTATTTAAAAAGTTATTACTAACCATTTCGTTTTCTCCTTCACTTAGAGAAACAAAATTTGCAACTGTTATGGGTGTTTTTTCGAGCTCTAAAGAAACAACTATGGATCCTTTGTTGGTTTCAATATCAGCATAAAGCCCAGAATCTAGATCTGGATATTGCGAGGCGCAACCTATTAAAATTAACGATGTAAGAATTAAAAAAGTGATTTTTTTCATTGGATTAATTTAAGTTGTTGTTGCAAAGATGCATAATTTTAACTTTTCACTGAATGTGAAACTAATTTTATTGTAAATCGTAAGGGCTGATTAATTTCAACTTTTTCATCATCTCCTTGGTATCCATAGCAAAGATATGATGGGAAAAGAAATGTAGCAACTTCATTAACACTTAAAATTTTCACAGCTTCTCGTAACGCAGGTAACAATTCCTCTTTATCTACTAAATAGTTGACT
>JAURBD010000132.1 GCA_030829155.1 Flavobacteriaceae bacterium | reverse complement strand
TCTTGACGCTGTTTTTGGATCATCATTTCTAGTAGAAAGAGCCATCATTGCATTAAACCCACCTATCCCAGGCTCTAAGACACATGCTTCAGACCCTCCTGCGATAAAGAGATCTGCTTTGTCCCATTTTATATTGTTATAAGCGTCTATAAGTGCATGGGTTGATGACGCGCATGCTGATACGGTTGTAAAATTAGGGCCTCTAAACCCATACTTTATTGAGATGTGCCCAGCAGGTATATCGGAGATAAGCTTAGGAATAAAAAAAGGGTTGAATCTTGGAGTGCCGTTTCCAGTTCCAAAGCTCACCGATTCAGAATAAAAAGTATTCATTCCACCTATTCCAGAACCCCATATTACTCCAGCCCTGTCTCCATTTATTTTATCTAATGAGAGTCCCGAATCAGAAAATGCTTGATCGGCAACAACTACGGCGAACTGGCAAAACCTATCTAGTTTTCTTGCCTGTTTCCTGTCAATAAAATCATTCGGGTTAAAATTTTTAACCTCGCATGCAAATTTTGTTTTAAAGTTTGAAGCGTCGAAAAGTGTAATTGGCCCCGCTCCACTCTTTCCTTCTGTGAGCGAGCTCCAATAATCTTTTAAATTATTTCCAATAGGGGTAATTGCCCCGATACCAGTAACAACAACCCTTCTATTACTCATAAAATTATTTAGTAGCCTCTATAAAAGAAATAGCATCTTCTACAGTTGCAATGTTTTCTGCCTTATCATCAGGGATTTGAATGTCAAATTCTTTTTCAAACTCCATTATGAGCTCAACAGTATCTAATGAATCTGCCCCTAAATCATTTGTGAAGCTAGCACTATCTGTAACCTCTGCCTCATCAACTCCCAACTTATCTATTATTATCGCTTTTACTTTTGTTGCTACATCAGACATAATTATATTTTTTGTGTTAATAAAGTGCAAATTAAATCATTAATTAACTATTGTGCAAACTTTATCTTTTTCTGTATTAACATCCGTTTGTTTATTTTATTTTTGAAAAAAAGTCAAAATGACAAAAAAAATTGCGCTACTAGCCTCAGGAAAAGGAAGCAATGCCAAAAATATTTCTGCATTTTTTAAAGACTCAAAAAATATTTCTGTTGAACTAATTTGTTCAAACAATTCAGCTAGTCCTCTTTTTGACTTTTGTAAAAAAAACAACATATCATCTCATTTAATTGAGGGAGCTACAAAAGATGATTTTGAAAAACTTCTTTTATTGTTTCAAAAATCAAAAATTGATTACATTATTCTGTGCGGTTTTCTTTTAAAAATCCCTTATACAATCATTTCTGAGTATAAAAATAAAATTATTAATATCCACCCCTCACTGCTTCCAAAATATGGGGGAAAGGGAATGTATGGTTCAAGAGTGCATAAGAGTGTTATTTTAAATAATGAAAAAATAAGTGGAATAACTATTCATTTTGTGAATGAAGAATACGACAAGGGGGCAGTAATCTTTCAAAAAGAGTATGCTCTTTCTTTTTCAGAAACCGCCGAGTCTTTGGCTAATGCAATTCAAAAGCTGGAGCACAAACACTTTTCTCCTATTATCTTACAAACTATAAACGAGAATAATTAATGAGCGTAATAATTTACACTGATGGAGCGGCAAAAGGAAATCCAGGAAATGGTGGTTATGGCGTTGTTCTAATGTCGGGCAAGCACAGAAAAGAATTGTCTTTAGGCTTTCGGCTTACTACCAATAATCGAATGGAATTGCTTGCTGTTATTGTTGCTCTTGAGGCCCTAACAAAAACCCCTGAAAATGTTACGGTTTATTCAGATTCAAAATATGTTGTTGATGCTGTAGAAAAAAAATGGGTTTTTGGCTGGGAAATTAAAAACTTTAGCAAAAAGAAAAATCCAGATTTATGGATTCGATTCTTAAAGACCTATCGAAAACACAATGTAATTTTTAAGTGGGTTAAAGGCCATGCTAACAATATTGAAAATGAGAGGTGTGATGCACTAGCTGTTGAAGCGGCAGAAGGAAGTGGATTAAAAATTGATGAGTGGTATGAAAACTCTCAAAAAAACAATACTCTCTTTTAATTAAAGCTTAAAATTAGAAAGACTTACAAATTCTTCTGCTCTTCTTTTAACATCTTCTTGTGTGATTTCTGTAAGCCTTTCTGTTCCAAACTTTTCTACACAAAAAGACGCCATAACAGATCCGTAAATTACTGCTGTTTTCATATTTTCAAAAGTAAGGTTATTTGACTTTGACAGATAACCAATAAATCCACCTGCAAAAGAATCTCCCGCTCCTGTTGGGTCAAAAACATTTTCCAAAGGCATTGCTGGCGAGTAAAACATCTTGTTTTCACCAAATAAAAGGGCCCCATGTTCTCCTTTTTTTATCACTAAGTATTTAGGCCCCATCGTTTTAATTTTTTTAGCTGCAGAAATCAGGTTGTTTTCGCCTGAAAGCTGTTGCGCCTCTTCATCATTTATTGTTAGAACGTCAACATTTTTTAGGGCTTCTAACAAATCATCGAGACAATTATCCATCCAAAAATTCATAGTGTCTAACACAATAAGTTTTGGTCTTTGCGACATTTGATCTAAAACTTTTTGTTGTACACTTGGAACCAGGTTGCCAAGCATTAAAAAGTCACTAGATGAAAATTCTTTCGGAACAATTGGGTCAAATGTTTCAAGAACATTTAGCTGTGTTTCTACTGTGTCTCTAGAATTCATATTATTGTGGTACTTGCCAGACCAAAAAAATGTTTTTTCGTCTTCTTTAATCTGTAATCCTTTGGTGTCAACATTATGATTTTCAAGCATCTTAATAGCAGATTCTGGAAAATCCCCTCCCACTACTGAAACAAGATTTAGTTTGTCTGTAAAAAATGATGCCGCCAATGAAATATAGGTTGCTGCCCCGCCAATAATCTTATCTGTTTTTCCGTACGGAGTTTCTATTGCGTCAAAAGCAACGGTACCCACGATTAAATTTGTCATCTTGTTTTTTTTGCAAATATATTGCATAATTTAGAGTATTGTCCTATTTTTGCTCGCTTTAAAATCCTCCTTAGCTCAGCTGGTTAGAGCATCTGACTGTTAATCAGAGGGTCCTAGGTTCGAGTCCTAGAGGGGGAGCAATTGATAAAGAGGTCTACATTAGTGGGCCTCTTTTTTTTGCTTATTGGTTTGTGTGGTGTTGTTCAATAGCTAACTCTATTTTTTCTACTAATTCTTCAACAGAGTCTTTTTCGTAATCAATTTTCATTGGAGGCTTTATATTCATTCTTTGAAGAGAGCCTCTTTTTTTAAGAACAAGCCCTTTTTTATCAAAAGACCTGCGAAAACCATCAATTACTATTGGTATTACTGTAGGTTTATTTTTTAATATCATGTGTGCTGTTCCTTTTCTTACTGGCTTCCAAGCTGTTGTTGTTCCTTGAGGGAAGGTAATTACCCAACCATCTTTAAGAGCGAGATCAATGCTTTTAATATTATCTTCATTAACAGGTCTTTTTAAGTTTTCTCCATTAGATCTCCAGGTTCTTTCAATTGGTATTGAACCTGCATAAGAGAGAATCTTTGGCAGCAAACCATTGTTCATGGTTTCTTTAGCTGCAATGAAATATAGA
>JAURBD010000025.1 GCA_030829155.1 Flavobacteriaceae bacterium | reverse complement strand
TAATTCTTTTGAACCTTCAAAAGGCAGAAGCACAAGAAAAAACAATTAATACAACTGAAAGCTCCATCCATTGGTTAGCCAAGAAAGTAACAGGTCAACATGAGGGTAACATCAAAATCTCTTCAGGAAATTTAGTCTATGGCAATGGAGTTCTTTCTGGTGGTTCTTTTGTTGTTGACATGAATTCTATAAACTGTATCGATCTAGAGGGCGAATACAAGGGGAAATTAGAAGGACATTTAAAGTCCAATGATTTCTTTGGTGTTGCTGAACATCCTCAAGCTACATTGACTTTTACGAATGTCAAAGCAAAAGGAAATGGACTCTACAGCATAACGGGAGATTTTACAATTAAAGGGAAAACCAATCCAGCAACTTTTGACCTTCAAATAAGTGAACTAAACGCTAGTGCAAAAGTTACTATCAATCGTTCACTCTATGACATTCGTTATGGATCCAAATCATTTTTTGATAATTTAGGAAATAAAATGATTTACGATGATTTTGAATTAAACGTTAACTTAAAACTTTAAAATTATGAAAATTACAAGACCAAAATGTGGATGTGGAAATACTCAAAATTCTGAGGGGTATTGCGACGGATCACACGTCAATAAATAATTTCAAATTCATTGCATAAAAAATATTTTTTAGACTATATTTGAACCAATGAAATTTTTTATAAATACAATAGCATGGTGGACCGAATAAATCAATTATTCGTGATCTACGCTATTTAAACATAAAAAAAGGCTTGTCATCACGACAAGCCTTTTTTAATTTTAGAATTATGGAAACTTTTAATTTACAATCTCAACATAAAAAAATACTTGCAGATACACTTACTCCTGTAAGCGCGTATCTGAAAATAAGGGATGTTTTTCCACACAGTTTACTTCTAGAGAGTAGTGACTATAATGCAAGCAACAAAAACTTTTCTTATATCTGCTGTAACCCAATCGCCTCTATAAGTCTAAAAAACAAACAACTTACAATTCACTATCCTAATGAAAAAGTTTTGAATGAAATTTTAGATGAAAATGCAGATATTGCCCAGCGTATTGATCAATTTTCACAACAATTCAAAAGTGAAGACTATCCTTTTAAGTTCATAAGCAACGGTCTTTTTGGATACATCGCTCACGATGCGGTAGAATTTTTTGAGAATTTAAAACTCAATAAAGAAAAAAAAGGCCTCGAAATTCCTGATATTCATTATGCAGTTTATCAAAATATAATTGCCATCAGTTTATTCAATCATGAGGCCCATTTATTTTCTCACCTTTATCAAGGAGAGCATAATCTTAAAGAAATTGAACAACTCCTTCAGGCAAAAAATAGTACCCAGTTTAATTTTGAAAAAGTTGGAGAAAAAACCTCGAACTTAACGGACAAGGAGTTCATAGAATTTGTAAACAAGGGAAAAGAACATTGCTACCGTGGTGATGTTTTTCAACTTGTACTTTCTCGACGTTTTTCACAAAAATTCAAAGGAGATGAATTCAATGTTTACCGAACTCTTCGATCTGTGAACCCCTCGCCATATTTATTCTTTTTTGACTATGGGGACTTCAAAATTTTTGGAAGTTCACCAGAGGCTCAAATTATAGTAAATCAAGGGAAAGCTGAGATTCATCCCATTGCAGGGACTTTTAAAAGAACTGGAAATGATCAGGAGGATGAACGAGCCGCTTTGGAACTTTCCAAAGATCCAAAAGAAAACAGCGAACATGTCATGTTGGTTGACTTGGCTCGAAATGATTTAAGTAGAAACGGTTCAAATGTTAAGATTGAAAAAAATAGAGAAGTTCAGTTTTTCTCTCATGTAATACATCTTGTATCCAAAGTTACCTGCAAAATAAAAGAAGCAGCAAAAACTTTTCAAATAGTAGTCGATACATTCCCAGCTGGAACTCTCAGTGGAGCTCCCAAACACAATGCATTAAAACTTATCGATCGATATGAAAAAACGAAAAGAAATTTTTATGGCGGTGCAATTGGATATATGGATTTTAATGGGAATTTCAATCATGCCATTATCATTCGATCTTTCTTATCAAAAAATCGAGAATTACATTACCAAGCTGGCGCAGGAATTGTTGCTGATTCCGTACCTGAAAAAGAGCTTCAAGAAGTATTCAATAAATTAGGTGCTTTAGACAAAGCGTTGTCCTTAGCCGAAGAAATATAATATGAAAAAAATATTCCTGATAGACAATTACGATTCATTTACCTATAATCTGGTTCATTACTTGGAAGAATTGGGATGCGAAGTAACCGTTAAACGCAATGATCAATTCGAGCTGGATGAACTCGAAAATTTTGAATACATCCTACTATCACCTGGACCTGGAATTCCAGAAGAATCTGGTTTACTAAAAGCTGCTATAGAGAGATATGCACCTACTAAAAATATCCTTGGAGTTTGCTTAGGGCAACAAGCCATAGGAGAAGTTTTTGGGGCTAAATTGATAAACCTTGATAAAGTTTATCATGGAATTGCAACTCCAGTAAGTGTTTCAATAGAAGATCCACTTTTCGAAGGAATTCCAAAAAACTTTGAAGTTGGCCGTTATCACTCATGGGTTGTAGGCTTGCCTCTTCCTGAGGTATTGATTCCGACTTCTTTTGATTCTGAAGGGCAATTAATGTCTTTACGACACAAAACCTATAAAGTAAGTGCTGTTCAATATCATCCTGAATCAGTCCTAACTCCACACGGGAAAAAAATAATTGAAAACTGGATAAATTCATAAGCTCATGAAAACAGTATTGAATAGATTAATCAAACACGAGCAACTTTCAAAAGAAGAAGCTCGAGAAATGATTATCAACATTGCCGATGGGAAATATAACAACAGTCAAATTGCATCTTTCTTAACAGTTTACATGATGCGAAGTATTGGTTTGGACGAACTCGAAGGTTTTAGATCTGCATTATTGGAGCTATGCATTGCAGTCGATTTGAAAGAATTTGAAACCATTGATTTGTGTGGGACTGGAGGGGATGGAAAAGACACTTTTAATATTTCAACACTCTCCTCTTTTGTTACCGCTGGCGCAGGTATAAAAGTGGCCAAACACGGAAATTACGGAGTCTCTTCTGGTTGTGGATCGAGTAATGTTTTAGAACATTTGGAGGTTCATTTTTCAAATAAGGAAGATTTTTTAAAACGCTGTATTGATCAGGCAGGAATTTGTGTTTTGCATGCTCCACTTTTTCATCCAGCAATGAAAAACGTAGCTCCAGTTCGAAGAGACTTAGGGGTTAAAACTTTTTTTAATATACTGGGACCTTTGGTAAATCCTTCTTTTCCAAAAAATCAATTGACCGGTGTTTTCAATTTAGAATTGGCTCGACTCTACCATTATCTGTTTCAAAAAACAAACCAAAAATTCACAGTGCTCTATGCCTTGGAAGGATATGATGAAATATCACTGACGGGTTCAACAAAGGCATTCAGAAACCATGGTGAACAAATTTTAACTCCTGCCGATTTTGGAGTCAAAGCAATTAGCCCCTCTGAAATCACTGGAGGAGAAAACGTAGCTTCCTCTGCAGAGATTTTCATGAATATAATTCAAAACAAAGGAACAAAAGCCCAAACCAATGTAGTTTGTGCCAATGCAGGAATGGCTATTGCAACAGCATTACAATCAACACCACAAGATGGTTTTGAAAAAGCGAAAGAATCTCTCCTTTCGGGAAAAGCATTTGAAGCATTGAAAAAACTACAAAAACTAAGCAAGCAATGACTATTTTAGAAAAAATTATTGCAAACAAGAAAGTTGAAGTTAATCTGAGAAAAAAACTCTTTCCACTTGATTTCTGGGAAAAATCACCCCTATTCGAAAGAGATACGTATTCTATCACTTCTTTATTACGATCCAAAAGAACAGGAATCATCGCTGAACACAAAAGACGTTCTCCATCAAAACAGAACATCAACAGTTCTTTGTCTGTAATTGATGTCGCAAAAGGATATGAGGCTGCTGGAGTTTCAGGGATGTCTATTTTGACTGATGGAAAATATTTTGGAGGATCTCTCGAAGATTTGAACTTGGCTCGAGCTGTAACTCAACTGCCTTTATTGAGAAAAGAGTTCATTGTTGATGAATATCAAGTTCTTGAAGCAAAGGCTCATGGGGCTGATTTAATTTTACTCATAGCAGCAGTACTTTCCAGAAAAGAAATTGAATCTCTATCCAATTTTGCTCAGTCTCTTGGACTTGAAGTTTTATTGGAAGTACACAATTTGGAAGAAATAGAAAAATCGATAATGCCTTCTTTAAATCTTCTAGGTGTGAACAACAGAAACCTAAAAACCTTTGAAGTGAATTTAGACACCAGTAGAGAACTAGCCGAAAAGATTCCTTCGGATTTTATAAAAGTTTCTGAAAGTGGAATTAGTAAAACGGAATCTATAAAGGATCTTAAAAAATACGGATATCAAGGATTTTTAGTGGGCGAAAAATTTATGAAAACGGATGATCCCGGTCAAAGTGCGGTTGAATTCATAAAAACCATCAATGATGAAGCTTAAAATTTGTGGAATGCGTGAACCTAAAAATATTAACGCCATAGCTACTCTAGCACCCAATTACATGGGATTTGTTTTTTGGGAACCCTCATCTCGTTTCGTAAACCAAAGTACTCCTGCTTTAACTGAAAAAATTAAAAAAACTGGGGTGTTTGTAGATGCCTCCATCGACTATATTGAACAAAGCATGAACGAACATAAACTTCAAGCTGTTCAGTTACACGGAAAAGAAACTTCGTTACACTGCAAAGAGATTCAGAATTTGGGAGTTGAGGTAATCAAAGCATTCAGTATCCGAGATGAGTTTAATTTTTCTGAACTAGAGGTTTATGAAAACTGTTGTGATTTTTTCCTTTTTGATACTAAGGGTGAGCTTCCTGGCGGGAATGGTTATCGTTTTGATTGGTCCATACTAGAAACTTATCCCTCTAAAAAACCTTTTTTTCTTAGTGGAGGAATTGGAATCGAAAACGTTGAAGAACTTCAAAAATTGATAAAGACCAATTTACCGCTTTATGCTATTGATGTCAACAGTAAATTTGAAAGTGCCCCAGCAATTAAAAAAATTAAAGAATTAAAACAATTTAAAAACGAATTGTATGAACTATAATGTAGATGAAAAAGGATATTACGGTGACTTTGGCGGAGCATACATTCCCGAAATGCTTTATCCTAATGTTGCTGAATTGAAAAGGAATTATCTAAAATTTACGGCAGAACCAGAATTTAAAAAAGAATTTGATGCCTTATTAAAAAATTATGTTGGAAGACCAACCCCTCTATATTTCGCAAAACGTTTGTCTGAAAAATACAACACAAAAATCTACCTCAAACGAGAAGACTTGTGTCATACAGGAGCACACAAGGTAAACAATACCGTTGGTCAAATTCTTTTAGCTAAGCGCTTGGGTAAAAATAGAATCATCGCCGAGACTGGGGCAGGTCAACACGGGGTTGCTACCGCTACAGTTTGTGCATTGATGGGTATTGAATGCATCGTTTACATGGGTGAACTCGACATCAAACGCCAAGCGCCCAATGTAGCTCGAATGAAAATGTTGGGTGCAGAAGTTCGTCCTGCACAATCGGGAAGTAAAACCCTTAAAGATGCAACCAACGAGGCCATCAGAGATTGGATTAACAACCCCGTTGACACACACTACATCATTGGATCTGTCGTAGGGCCGCATCCCTACCCTGACATGGTAGCCCGTTTTCAATCCGTAATTAGTGAAGAAGTAAAAACCCAGCTCCTAGAACTCGAAGGACGAGACTATCCCGATCATGTAATTGCATGTGTTGGTGGTGGTAGCAACGCTGCAGGTTTATACTATCATTATCTCAATGACAACCGAGTTAACATCATCGCAGTAGAGGCAGCTGGAAAAGGAATTGACTCTGGAGAAAGTGCAGCAACTTCTGCCCTGGGAAAAGAAGGAATCATTCACGGAAGTAAAACACTTTTGATGCAAACTGATGATGGACAAATTACAGAACCTTACTCCATTTCGGCTGGACTTGACTATCCAGGTGTTGGTCCCATGCATGCACATCTTTTTAGAAGCAAACGTGCCGAATTTATCTCAGTTCCCGATCAAGAAGCAATGGACTGGGGGCTAACGCTCTCTCAGTTGGAAGGGATAATTCCTGCAATAGAAACAGCCCACGCTTTTGCAGCTTTAGATATTCGCAAATTTGGACCCAAAGAAATAGTTGTTTTCAACTGCTCAGGACGTGGAGACAAAGATTTAGAAACCTACATTAATTACTTTAAGCTCTAAAAAACAAGACTACTATAAATGAAACAAAATAGAATAGAACTTAAATTTCAGGAAGATAAAAAACTACTTTCCATCTATTTTTCTGCAGGCTTTCCAAATCTTGATGATACCGTTCCCATTTTAAGAAATTTAGAAGCTGCAGGAGTAGACATGGTTGAAATTGGTCTTCCATTTTCTGATCCCCTTGCAGATGGTCCTACCATCCAAGAAAGTTCGACAAAAGCCCTACGCAATGGTATGACAACAGAAAAATTATTTACCCAACTCAAAGGTATTCGAAAGTATATTGATATTCCTTTAGTACTCATGGGCTATTTTAACCCCATGATGCAATTCGGAATTGAGAAATTTTGCCAACGCTGTGAGACCATTGGCATCGACGGACTCATCATCCCCGATTTACCCGTAGATGTTTATCATGAGCAGTACAAAAACCTATTTGACCAACACGGACTTTATAATATGTTTTTGATTACCCCTCAAACTTCTGACGAGCGAATTCGCTACATCGATAAGGTGTCAAATGGATTTATCTACATGGTATCGAGTGCAGCGGTAACGGGCGCTAAAAGCACCTTTGGAGCAATACAAACCTCTTATTTCGAGCGCATTGAAAACATGAATCTCATCACCCCAACCGTTGTAGGTTTTGGAATTAGTAATGCAGCTACTTACACCGCCGCTACTACCCACTCCAAAGGCGCTATTATTGGTTCAGCTTTTATTAAATTTTTAGAAGAAAAAGGGGTCGATCGAATTGAATCTTTCATCAAAACCATTAAAGGTTAAAAACAACTCTGTATTGTTCCACTCTAAAATCTAGGGTATTGTAGTTTTGGTCACGTTGCTTAGCCTCTTTGTATGCCTGCATACTCCCAATTGCACGATTAGCGGTTTTAGACGGTGCTGTTAGACTGTGTGTTTTTATGTTTCTCCCTGCCCAATTAAACTGATGTATTTTGGGAACTTGATTATCCAAACAATCAAAAGGAATCTTTGCCTTATTCAAAATTTTACGAAAAAAATACTCAGGACCATTTTTACTATTCCCACCTGTAAAAATCAAGGTATCAACTTTGGGGTGTTGCTCCAAAATGGAAAGGATATCTCGAAGCTGAACACCATGCATTCCCAAGTCAGATGCATCAATTTTATGGCGATATGCTCCTCCTACAATATCGCAAATTCCAAACCGCTCGAGCTTCAAAAAGGCTTTGCGCTGTTCAATAGCAAAATGAGTGTTTTCAAAATCAAGTTTTAAATCATACAAACGATTCCAAATCTTCCATAACATTCCATTACTGCTGCCATAACAAAAATCCACATCTTGGGCGTTCAAGTTACCTGTTGAAAAACGTGGAGGAGGTAATGTACCTACAATCAAACGAGTAGCAGTTTCTGGAATGAAGGGTGGGTATGGATGTTTATGAAACCACATATTTGGAGTTTAGTATAAAAATAAATAATTTAGAGGAAAGATAATCAAATACTTATGGGAAAAGGTGATAAAAAAACAAAGCGTGGAAAAATAACTAGAGGCACCTCTGGGGTACGTCGAAGTCAAAAAAAAAACAAACTAAGAAAAAAGGCAAAAGCCTGATTCCAAAACCTTTGAATGAATAGCCAATTTAGTTGGAGAGTAAAGCTTTTTAACGAATGAAAACGGGCTGATTTTCGTTCAAAGTATACTCTTCGCTGTATTGATACCCATCGGTATTAAAACTTAAGAGATCCCTTTTATTTTTAAAGTCGTTATCAATTAAATAACGTACCATCATACCTCGCGCTTTTTTGGCGAAAAAAGAGATCATTTTGAGTTTTCCGTTTTTAAAATCTTTGAATTGAGGGGTAATTATTTCAGCCTTTAATGTTTTAACATCAATTGCATTGAAGTATTCATTACTAGCAAGATTAATTAAGTTTTTATTTTCTCCCATTTCTTGGTTTAAGGTTTCTGTTACCTTTTGTTTCCAAAATTCAGGAAGATGTTTTTTTGTGCCAACTGAAAGTTTAGTCCCCATCTCAAGGCGATAGGCCTGAATCAGATCCAAAGGTTTTAGTAGACCATACAAACCGGATAAAATTCTAAGTTGACTTTGAAGTTGTTCTATTTTATTTGACGAGAGACTGTAAACATCAAGACCCGTGTATACGTCACCGTCAAAAGTATAAACTGCTGGCCGTGCGTTTTGACTGGTAAAAGGTAATTCAAACGCTTGATTTCTGTCCCAATTTAATTGAGATAAGTTTTCAGAAATCCCCATGAGTTTTCCTAAAGATTTTACCGATTTTTTTTTCAATAAACTATTGATCCGCTCAGCCTCACTTAAAAATAATGGAAGCGTAAATGTTGATGTAGGTAATGTTTTTTCAAAATTCAAAGACTTTGCCGGTGAGATAATCATTTTCATAGAACAGCATTTTAATCAAATGTAAGTGGGTTAGACGAAAATTGCAAATCATATGGATTCTAACATTTTATATCCACATTATAAATTTTTATGCACTGCGTATTGCCTCCATTTATCAAGTGCATTTTTAATATCACCTGGGATTTCAGAATCGAACTCCACCCACTTACCTGTTAAGGGGTGTTCAAAACCTAAAGTTTTTGCATGCAAGGCTTGTCTAGGAATAAGTTTAAAACAATTTTCAACAAATTGTTTGTATTTAGTAAAGCTGGTTCCCTTTAATATTGAGTTACCGCCATAACGCTCATCATTAAAAAGAGTGTGCCCAATATGTTTCATATGTGCCCGGATTTGATGTGTACGCCCCGTTTCTAATTCGCACTCCAAATATGTAACGTATCCCAAACGTTCCAAAACTTTGAAATGAGTAATTGCTGGTTTTCCAGCTTCACCGTCTTCAAAAACGGTCATCTGTAGTCTATTTTTTGGATGACGTCCAATATTACCCTCTATTGTACCGCTATCTTCTTTGACATCCCCCCATACCAAAGCATGGTATTTTCGTTTGGAACTTTTATCAAAAAATTGTTTGGACAGATGAGTCATTACATGCTCAGTTTTAGCTATTACCAAAAGACCTGAGGTGTCTTTGTCGATTCGATGAACAAGACCTGGTCGATGTTGCTCGTTTTTAGGTAAGTTTTCGAAATGAAACATTAAAGCATTTATCAAAGTACCTGAGTAGTTCCCATGACCGGGATGGACTACCATTCCTGCGGTCTTATTAACTAAAATTAAACTTTCATCTTCATATACAATATCAAGGAGTAGGTCCTCTCCTACCAATAAATTTTCAGGAGGAGGATGCCCAAAAAGTACGCGTACGGTATCACCTCCTTTAACTTTATAATTGGACTTTACAGTAATATCATTCACAAAAATACTTCCTTCTTTTGCTGCTTTTTGAATTTTATTTCTAGAAGCATTTTCAACCCGATTCATTAAGTATTTATCCACTCTTAAGGGTTCTTGACCTGGATCAGCTGTAAAAGAAAAATGTTCATGAAGTACTTGTTCATCTTGAAATTCAGGTTCTAAATTATCGTTTTCCATTCCCTAATACTAAGTCAATTTTTGATGTTTTAGGTAAAATAGTTCCTGGCTTAATTGCTTTACCTTGATATCGAATTTGAAGAACCATATCCTTTCCTATGTTGTTTCTATATGTAATTTTGCCCAACTGAAACCCTACAGCAGTAAGTTTAGTTTCAGCATTTCTTTTCGTAATTTGTATTACATCTGGTACGCTTAATTTTCTGAAACCCGACGGATTGATTGTCAAATATATTTTTCTTCCTTTTTTGACATCAGATCCTGCTAAAGGGAACTGTTCAATTACTGAAAAAGCAGGGTATAAAGCGTTAAATTTTGTTGAATCAAGAACTTCAAAACGCAGTTCATACTGATCTAATACCGAAGCGATAGTTTGAATGTCAAGTGCCTCTAAATCTGGAACTTGAATGTTTTCTCTGTGTTGAGTAAACTTGTTTAATCCATAAAAAGATATGCCAATGAGTAATACTAAAAGTAATCCAGCCCAAAGCAGTTGCTTTAGAAAGAGTTTGCTTAAAAAGAAGCGAAAGAAATTTATCATAATTTTAATACGGAGTAAAGATAATAAAACCGACTTGTTTTGAAACGATTGAAAACAATTACCTTTACCTGAGCAATTTTTAAAGTTAAATTCTAAATGTTCAAAATTTAAAAGCATGAATACAGTAGTTGGTGTTGCTTTGGGAGGTTTTACCTCAGAACACAATATTTCTAATAAAAGTGGTAATGCCGTTTTCAATGCACTACAAAAAAGCCCTTTTGATTTATATAAAGTACATATTACAAGAAAAGACTGGTCTGTTTCTGATAGGTCAAGAAATGTTTTCAAACTGAATAAAGGAGACTTTTCTTTTGTGAAAAATGGAGTATCAATAACTTTTGACGTGATTGTAAATATGATTCATGGAGCTCCTGGAGAAAATGGCCAACTAGCTGGAATGTTGGAGTTACTTAAGATACCACAAACCAGCTGCTCTAGTTATGTAGCAGCACTAACCTACAATAAAAGAGATTGCCTAGCTGTTGCTCGATCGAGTAAAATACCAACTGCTCGTTTTTTTACTTTAGATCAAGGTAACGAATTTACAATTGAAGAAATCGAGAAAGCTGTTGGGTTTCCATGTTTTGTGAAGGCTAACAGAGCTGGAAGTAGTTTTGGAGTTTCCAAGGTATATACGGCTAAAGAACTTCCTTCAGCCATTGAAAAATCATTTGAAGAAGACAATCAAGTCCTTATTGAAACAGCTCTAGAAGGAAGAGAGTTTAGCGTTGGAGTATGCAAATGGAAAAATAAAATTAATGTGCTGCCCATCACAGAAATCATCAGTGAAAATGATTTTTTCGATTACGAAGCAAAATATGGTGGGAAATCACAAGAAATAACACCTGCCAAAATTCCGGAAGAATGGGAGAGAACACTTGTGGGTTTATCAAAAAAAATATACAAACAAATGGGACTTGAAGGAGTAGTTCGAAGTGAATTCATTTTTGAAAACGGTATTGCTCACTTGCTCGAAATCAATACAATCCCCGGAATGACTTTAGAAAGTTTAATTCCACAACAATTAGAAGCCAGCGGAATTTCATTAACAGAATTCATGGAAGAACTCATATCTGAAACAATGAAAAAAAAAGAATACCTTTAGGATTATGAAGAAAGCAATTTTTCCAGGCTCATTTGATCCAATTACCAACGGACACGTGGATATTATTAAAAGAGCAATTCCTTTATTTGACGAGATTATAATCTCAATCGGAATTAATTCGAACAAAAAATACATGTTTTCTTTAGAAGAACGCAAACGTTTTATTGAAAAAACTTTTGAAAATGAAAATAAAATTTCTGTTCAAACATACAATGGACTTACTGTTGATTTTTGTGTAAATATTGGAGCATCCTTCATTTTGAGGGGTCTTCGAAACCCAGCAGACTTTGAATTTGAAAAAGCAATAGCGCATACAAATAGTAGCCTTTCAGTAATTGAAACCGTTTTCTTGTTAACTTCAACAGAAACTTCCTTTATCAGTAGCAGTATAGTTCGAGAGGTAATTCAGAATCAAGGAGACTACAAGCACCTCGTTCCAAAATCTGTAATCCAGTCTTAAAGATTTTCATAAACTAGTTTGATGTTTTCATAAGCATTCTCAAACTTTTCTGGAATTTCTGACTCATTAATCCAAACTGCTTGCTCAATACCCTCTTTTGTTTGGGGAATCAAATCTATATTTGAAGATGTTCTCATTTCAAACCAAAACGTCTTTTTGAGTTTATACCTACCATTTCTTTTGAAAATGTGTAGCGTATTAATTAATGGTCTAATGATTTCTAATCCTTCAACCCCTGTTTCTTCCTCTACTTCTCTAATTGCCGCTATTTTAACAGGTTCATTTTTCTCTATTCTACCCTTAGGTAAGTCCCATTTTTTATTTCTGTAAATAAACAATAAGCGTTGATCTTGATGCCGGACCATACCTCCAGCTGCTTCAATAACTGGAAAATATTTTAAAAAATGCATCCATAATTTTTCTTCAGAGGGATGATACAAATACAAGGAATTGACTTTTTTAGACTTCACTGCTTTTATAATACCTTCAGACGATGAAAATTTGATAAAAAGCACTGGAATTTCATCAGTTTGAGCAACCAATTCAGTTATTAAGAAAATTGGTTTTTGATTGAAAAATACTTTATACATTTGTGTATGATTTATAACGAACAAATAGCCTACAAAACTGCTGCTCATTTACTACAAATTAATGCAATTAAATTGGAAACAAAAAATCCATTTAAATGGGCGAGTGGATGGAAATCTCCAATATATTGTGACAATCGATTAGCACTATCATATCCAGAAGTTAGAGATTTCCTGACAGATATATTGGCTGAACAAGTAAAATCTTTGTATGGAACTGAGGTTACCATTGCAGGAGTAGCTACTGGTGCAATTGGAATTGGAGCACTGGTTGCTCAAAAATTGAATTTACCTTTTGTATATGTTCGCCCTCAAGCTAAAAAACACGGGCGTCAAAATCAAATTGAAGGATTTATTCAAGAAGGACAGGCCGTAGTTGTAATTGAAGACCTGATTAGTACTGGAATGAGTAGTTTAAACGCAGTAGCTGCAATTAAAGCTGAAGGTATTGAAGTTTTAGGAATGATTGCTTTATTTTCATATGGGTTTTCAGTTGCAAAAAATAATTTTGAAAAAGCTGGTGTTCAACTTCACACTTTGAGTGACTATGACCATTTAATCGAATTTGCTAGAAATAATAAAATTATAGAAAAAAGCCAACAAGAAACGCTTGTCAATTGGAGAAAAGACCCTTCAAACTGGAGTCCCTAATTTTTCAATTTGATTTGTTTTAAATCATAAGTACACATTTTACGATCTTCCAGTTCAACTTTCAACAATCCTTGTGGGGTAACACCCCTTATAATTCCTTTAAACATTCTCCCTTTTGATTCAAAAGTGCTAGGTGAATTTCGCCTGTAAAGCGAAGCCTCATAAGTTTTTATTATTTGTTCTTGGGGGTGATTTAAAAGTTCAAGTTTTTGATTTAGAAGTTTTAGAAAACAATTCATCACCTCATCCAGATCATATGAAATTCCTGAGATTTTGAACATAGAACTAGCAGTAGGAAGATTTTCAAAATGATTTTGATTTACATTGAGTCCAACACCAATTACACTTGCATGAAGTGAAGAGGTTTTGAACATGTTTTCAATCAAAATTCCACAAATTTTTTTGTCACCTGACATAATGTCGTTTGGCCATTTTACATCTATTTTAGGAATCATAAAGGAATTTAATGTTGCCACAACTGCTAAAGAAACAACAGCACTTAGTATAAAAGGGGTTTGAATTGAAAGATCAGTAAATTCCTTGTAGATACTGAATGTTAGATTTTTACCTTTCTCAGATATCCAAATAGAATTGCTTTGCCCTCTGCCAATATTCTGAGTTTGTGACCAAACAACATCACCATCAAAACACTTGTTTGATGAATAGCGCTCTTTCATCCAAGAATTCGTTGAATCAGTGGCATTAATTTTGATTAAATTGAAATAATGCATCTTAAAAATACTTGTGTCTGCCTATATTATAATAAATTTGTGTAAAAAAAAAATTAATGACGAAAGCTTCCAATAGTGCTGATAATCTTATTACCCAAATACTTCTAGGAATTGACCAAGTTAAAGGTGTTGAAGTAAATTTACTCGATTTAAGAAATATTGAAAACACAGTCTGTGATTATTTCATTGTGTGTACAGGAACATCGAATACTCACGTATCTGCAATTGTTGGATCTGTTCAAAAAACGGTAAGCAAAGCATTACATGAAAAACCTTACCATACAGAAGGACTAGATAATGGGGAATGGGTATTAATGGACTATGTAGATGTCGTTGTTCATGTTTTTCAAAAACAAATTAGAGAGTATTACAATATTGAAGAACTTTGGGGTGATGCAAAAACTACATTAATCGCTTCAAATCAATAAAAAAATTATGGCAAAAGAAAACCAACCGAAAAAACAGAAATTCAATACGTATTGGATTTACGGAATTGTAATCATTCTACTTCTAGGGTTTAGTATATTTGGTGACGGAAGTTCAAAGTCTCTTAAGAAGACTAACATATCAGAATTTGAGCGTTTCCTGAATGAAGGAGATGTAAAAAGTATTGTTGTTTACAATAAAAACCTCGCGAAAGTTTCATTAACGGAATCAGCCCTAGAAAAATCCATTCACTCTGGAACAAAAACAAAAAATATTTTAGGGCAAGACAACATCAAAGGTCCTCATTATCAATTTGAAGTAGGAAACTTGGAGTTATTTCAGCGAAAATTAGAGAAAGCCGAATCCAACGGTATTGTTTTTAAATATGATTTTACAACCATTGAAAATAAGTGGCTTGACGTTTTACTTAGTTTCCTTCCTATAATAGTAATCATAGGAATATGGATCTTCTTGATGAGAAGAATGTCGGGAAGTGGAGGAGGTGCAGGTGGAAGTCAAATTTTTAACATTGGGAAATCAAAAGCTAAGCTTTTTGATGAAAAAGCAGACATCAAAACATCTTTCAAAGATGTTGCTGGATTAGAAGGAGCCAAAGAAGAGGTTCAAGAAATTGTAGACTTTCTTAAAAACCCAACAAAATACACCAAACTGGGTGGAAAAATTCCTAAGGGAGCACTTCTTGTAGGACAACCCGGAACCGGTAAAACATTACTAGCTAAAGCTGTAGCAGGGGAAGCAAAAGTCCCTTTCTTTTCTTTATCAGGATCTGATTTCGTGGAAATGTTTGTAGGAGTAGGTGCTTCAAGGGTTAGGGATCTTTTTAAACAAGCAAAAGATAAATCCCCAGCAATTATTTTTATTGATGAAATTGATGCTATTGGAAGAGCACGTGGGAAAAGTAATATGACAGGTTCAAATGATGAACGTGAAAATACTTTGAATCAGCTACTAACCGAAATGGATGGTTTTGGAACCAACACCAATGTGATTGTTTTAGCAGCAACAAACCGAGCTGATGTATTAGACAAAGCATTGATGCGAGCTGGTCGTTTTGACCGACAAATCTATGTCGATCTTCCTGATGTGAGAGAACGTAAACAGATTTTTTCTGTACATATTGCTCCTCTAAAAACAACCAAAACGTTAGATATGGATTTTTTATCCAAACAAACTCCAGGTTTTTCAGGAGCTGATATTGCAAATGTTTGTAATGAAGCAGCACTAATTGCTGCTAGAAAAAACAAAAAATCAGTTGGAAAACAAGACTTTTTAGATGCAGTTGATCGAATTGTTGGAGGGCTTGAAAAGAAAAATAAAATTATCACTCCGGCAGAGAAAAAAACGATTGCATTCCATGAGGCAGGCCATGCTATGGTGAGCTGGTTACTTGAACATGCTGCACCTTTAGTTAAGGTAACAATTGTTCCCCGAGGACAATCTTTAGGAGCTGCATGGTATCTTCCAGAAGAACGAATGATTGTCCGAACCGAGCAAATGCTTGATGAAATGTGTGCAACTCTTGGAGGAAGAGCAGCAGAAAAAATGGTTTTTGACAAAATATCCACTGGGGCCTTAAGTGATCTAGAAAAAGTAACCCGACAAGCAAAGGCTATGGTAACCATATATGGTCTTAACGATGAAATTGGAAACCTGACCTACTACGATTCAAGTGGTCAATCGGATTATAGTTTTTCTAAACCCTATTCTGAGGACACCGCTCAAAAAATTGATAAAGAAATATCCATACTGATAGAAGGTCAATATGAAAGAGCGTGTAAGCTTGTTGCAGACAACATAGAAAAGTTAACAACACTAGCGGAACGTCTTTTAGAAAAAGAAGTTTTGTTTAAAGATGACCTTTTAAATATTCTTGGAAAAAGACCTTTTGATCAAGAACAAAATGAGGATGAAAAAAAAACAATAACTGAATAATCTTTTTGTGAATTTCTTCAAAAATATTTTCGGGAAATACAAAAAGGAAATAATCAAAGAAGATAGCCCCTATTTAGCTCCTCAAAAAGATCCTAAAGAAATTGAGTTTGCGAAAAAATTCACAGAAAAGGGTGGGAAATTTATTTTTAGTGAGAATAGAAAAGATACTTTAAAATATTTCCGCCAAATACTAGCTGAAAACGGATGGGGCAACTTAGATTTAAAAAGTGATTCAAAAAGTCTAAACAGTTTTTTAAAACTCGATACAAATCAAGAGTTTTCTGAAAATAAAATTCCTTCAACACAAGTTTTAAGCTGCGAATATTTAATTGCAAATAAAGGAGCTATATTGATTTGTAGTCATCAAATAAAAGATTTGAAATTGAATGAAATTCCTGAAAATTTGATAATTCTTGCAAGTTCAGCTCAATTTGTTGATGACGTTAGTGAAGCGATGACATTGATAAATACT
This sequence comes from Flavobacteriaceae bacterium, assembly GCA_030829155.1. Classification (GTDB taxonomy): domain Bacteria; phylum Bacteroidota; class Bacteroidia; order Flavobacteriales; family Flavobacteriaceae; genus Arcticimaribacter. The sequence goes on along the minus strand of JAURBD010000025.1, from coordinate 1,677 downwards.
CGATATAAAGAAAATCTACCATCAAATATTACTACCCTAAATGCGTTCGATCCAGATAAAGAAGAAAACTTTCTTTCTTATGGAAGTAGTACAAAAAACTTATATTTACTTGTTCAAGAAGAGTCATACTAAATGAAAGATATAAAAATTCGTGCTGTATCTGGATCACTTTATGCTGCAATATTAATAGTGGCAATATTCTTTTCCCCATTTACAATGTCGGCAGTTATTTTTATTTTTTCAAGCCTAGCTTTGTGGGAATTCCAACGATTAATTCAATTCAAAAGCATTATCCCACTTATTACATTACCTCTTTCAATTGGGTATGCCTTATTAGGCCTGATGACTAGACAAACTGAGGATATTATGCTTTACACTGCTTTGGTTCTTAATTCAGCTCTTATCATACTACTCTTTTTTTCAAAAAAAATAAACTACAACTATCCAATGAAACTTATTCTTAGTATTGGATATTTAGTTTTTTCATCTTATTTCATTTGTCAATCAGCTTATGAGGGATTGACTTATTCACCGTGGTTACTGACATTACTTTACTTATCGATTTGGGTAAACAATTCATTTGCATATATTTTTGGTTCAAAATTTGGAAAGCACAAGTTGCATCCAAAAATATCTCCAAAAAAATCATGGGAAGGGTTTTTTGGAGGAATGATTGCTACTATTCTTTTAACATATATCATTGAAAAAGAATTAAATCTTTTTGAAAATAAGTTATGGATCCTATTTGCTTTTATGGTTCCCATATTAGCTACTTTAGGGGATTTTATTCAATCTTATTTCAAGAGAATAGCTGAGGTTAAAGACAGTGGGAATCTAATTCCTGGTCACGGAGGGTTTTATGATCGCATGGATAGTGTTATCTTTGTTGCACCTTATTATTATTTACTTTTAAAATTCATCTAAGATGTTTCACAAAGAAGGCCACTTAATCATTGTTTTTACTTTTACTTTTACAGCGGGAATTGCACTTGGTGCTGATTACTTTGTTCCAATTTCTTGGTTAAAATTATCCTTACAAGTTCTGAGTCTTGGTTTACTCGTATTGGTTTTACAGTTTTTTAGAAATCCTAAGAGAAACACAGTTATAAATTCAGATCACATAATCGCCCCAGTTGATGGGAGAGTAGTTGTGATTGAAGAGGTTTATGAAAAAGAATATTTTAAAGATCAACGACTTATGGTGTCCATTTTTATGTCACCAATAAACGTTCACGTAACACGTTATTGTATGAGCGGAAAAGTGCTATTTAGCAAATACCATCCAGGAAAATATTTTGTTGCATGGCACCCAAAAGCTTCTGAAGAAAACGAACGAACAACAATTGTTGTCGAAAATAAATCTTTTGGATCAGTACTTTATCGTCAAATTGCGGGTGCGCTAGCACGAAGAATTGTAAACTATGCAAAAGAAGGTCAGGAGATAATTCAAGGAACCGATGCTGGCTTCATCAAATTTGGTTCTCGGGTAGATTTATACCTTCCTGTTGGCACCAAAATTGAAGTAAATTTGAATCAAGTTGTGAAAGGCGGAATACACTGTATCGCCAAGAAATAAAAATTTATTTATAAAGCTGCCAAGCTTTTCTGTAATACTTCTATTTTTTTTAAAGCATCAGCTTCTTTTTTTCGCTCATTAGCAAGCACTTGTTCTGGAGC
>JAURBD010000155.1 GCA_030829155.1 Flavobacteriaceae bacterium | reverse complement strand
TCGAGCTTTAAGAAGAGAAAAAAGAACATACACTTCCAATGAGGAGAAAATTTATGCGCTAGCAAGAAAACTTGGATACCCCTTTATTGGAAACGACAACATCCAAGACACTTCGTCTATTGCGTTGGTAACCGAAATTCATGAGGGTGAGTTTTACTCTTCTTTGTTTTATGGTTTTTATGCAGCAAGTAAAAACTCAAACTCAGATGTTATTTTTGTAAATGCGGCGACCGATTTAGAAGACCCCGTGGATTTTATTACTGATCTTAGTAAAAAGTATAGTGGTATATGCTTATTTTTACCTAGCCTTAGTAAAAACAACTATTCGTAGATAAAAGATAGTGTAGGTAGCTACCCAATTGTTTCCGTTGTTCCAGGTAAAAACTTAAAAATTGACTCGATATCATTTGACTCTTACAGTGGTGGATATATGGTAGCAAAACACTTTCAAGAACTTGGCTATAGTAAGTTAGGAATAATTGAAGGGCCAAGTGGAGTGGTTGACGCTTCTTTTAGAAAAAATGGGTTTATTGATCATATAAATGAACATGAAAATCTTGATTTGGTCTGGAGCTACAAAGGAGACTTTACGCGTAAATCTGGAACAGCAGCGTTTAAGAATTTCAAGAAAAAAAATTTGGATGGTGTTGCAATATTTGGTTCCAACGACCACATGTGCTTTGGATTTATAAAAGAAGCTTTTGAAAATAATTATAAAATACCTGAAAACTATATCATTGCCGGGTATGACAACCTTTCTTTTTGTGAATCCATTACACCTGAACTAACCTCTGTTTCTACTAATTTTGAAGGTTTAGCAAAAAGAGCCATTAGAACTATTGAAAATATGATCAATGATAAAAGTGATATCGTCGGTCAAATTTCAATGATCCCTGTTGAAATTAAAATAAGAAAAAGCACTAAAGCTTAGCCAGCTAAGTTTTCATAACGTGTATCAAAAAACTTCACTTATTATTTGTTTAACTCTGATTTTTATGAGCAGTTGTTCGAAACATAAAAAAAATATAAAAGGATGGGATTTAATTTGGAGCGATGAGTTTGATGGGAAAAATATTAATTATTCAAACTGGGGGTTTGACCTAGGTACTGGTGCGCCAGTTTTTGAAGACTTTTCTCCGAGTTCTTCTATTTTTGTTCCTAAAGAATTTCCGAAAGACAACTTTAGTGTTAGGTGGCATGGTCTTCTAACTCCAGATCATAAATGTAATTATGAAATATTTTTGATTGCTGACGACGGGATAAGATTATTTTTAAATGAAAAGTCAATAATTAATGGCTGGAAAAATCAACCAGCAACAGAATATTCGGCAAAGCAGTATTTAGATCAAAAAGATTACAAAATTGTTATCGAATATTTTGAAGAAGGTGGTGGTGAAGCCGCAATATTAGGTTGGGAGTGTAAGCACAACCCCAAAATGCTAATTAACGAAAATCATCTTTCTTTTAACGGCTCAGTTGGTTTGTCCGGCACTTATTTTTCAAATAAGAACTTCAAAAAATCAACAGACACATTCACCAGAATAGACAAAGAAATAAACTGGGTTACTGGCGGAAGCGGTTGGGGGAATAAGGAGCTACAATATTATACAAAAGAGAAAGATAATGTTCGGTTAGAAAGAGGACACCTTATAATAGAAGCAAAAAATGAATATTATAAGGGTTCAGACTTTACTTCAGCTAGAATTAAAACAAAAAAAAGCTGGAAATATGGCAAGTTTATAATGAGAGCTAAATTGCCAAAAGGCGTTGGAACATGGGCTGCTTTTTGGGGTTTGCCTACCGATTGGAAATATGGTGGTTGGCCTTACAGTGGAGAAATTGACGTATTAGAGCACGTTGGGCATAATGAAGGTCATATTGTTAGCTCTGTGCACAACATTGCAAAATCAGGAGACCTCTATAAATCAGATCAGCAGAACAACCTATTTTTTAAAGATGCTTGCGATACTTTCAATGACTATAAATTAGAATGGAATGAAGAAAAAATAACAACGTATATAAATAACAAAAAAATATTCGAATATCAAAAAAACGATAAAAAATGGCAACATTGGCCCTTTGATGAAAAATTTCATTTTTTATTCAACATCGCTGTTGGTGGAAATTGGGGTGGAGAAAAGGGAGTGGAGAAAAGCGATTTCCCTACAAAAATGGAAATAGACTATTTTCGTGTCTATAAAAAAGCAATTTGAATACTCTGCTAATATTCTTTT
>JAURBD010000053.1 GCA_030829155.1 Flavobacteriaceae bacterium | reverse complement strand
TGGAAGATTTTTTTCGATCTTTTGAAGCATGATCCTTAAATTTCTGTATTCAGGCCTAAAATCATGCCCCCATTCTGAAATACAATGTGCTTCATCAATTGCCAAAAAAGAGAGTTTCACTGTTTTTAAAAACTCAATTGTATCTTCTTTAACCAAAGATTCTGGAGCAACATAAAGCAATTTCGTTACTCCATCAATAATATCTTTTTTAACTTGCTGAATAGCTGTTTTTGTGAGGGAAGAATTCAAAACATGAGCAATTCCTTCTTGATATGAAATTCCACGAATTGCATCAACTTGATTTTTCATCAAAGCAATTAAAGGGGAAACCACAATCGCAGTTCCCGATGAAACCAAAGCTGGTAGTTGATAACAAAGTGATTTACCTCCCCCTGTGGGCATAATAACAAAAGAATTTTTTCCTTCAAGCAGGTTTTTAATGACGGGTTCTTGAAGTCCTTTGAAGTCAGAAAAACCAAAATGTTTTTTAAGTTCTTTTTGAAGAGGAGAATGCGACATTTAATTACGTCTTTGAATCAAAATTATTTACATTTGTATCAATAAATATAATACTTAGTTTGCTAATTCCATAAAATAATCAAAACTATTGCTAGATAAAAATAACATTATAGAGAACGCTAAAAAAACTCTTGAGCTCGAGTCTAAGGCAATTCACGACCTTATTTCAACACTTGATGATGAATTTGTGTCAACCGTAAAACATTTGTCAGACTTTAAAGGAAGAGTTATCATTACAGGTATAGGTAAAAGTGCAGTCATTTCTATGAAAATTGTTGCAACCCTAAACTCAACGGGAACTGCGGCAGTCTTTATGCATGCTGCAGATGCTATTCATGGTGATTTAGGAATAATTCAAAAACTTGATGTTGTCATTTGCATATCCAAAAGTGGTAATTCGCCTGAAATTCAGGCATTGATTCCTTTTATCAAAAAACGTGGAAATCTAGTAATTGCATTAACTGCAAATCCTAAATCATATTTAGCTGAAGCAGCAGACAAAGTAATCAGTACGTATGTTGAGAAAGAGGCTTGTCCTAATAATTTAGCTCCAACAACAAGTACAACTGCTCAATTAGCTATGGGTGATGCATTGGCAGTTTGTCTTCTAAAACTCAAGAAATTTGATGCCCAAGACTTTGCACAATATCACCCTGGAGGCGCTCTTGGTAAAAAGCTATACCTTACTGTGGGTGAATTAGCTAAAAAACACGAGCGACCTTCTGTAACAATTGATACTCCAGTTAAAAATGTAATTTCTGAAATAACTCAAAAAAGATTAGGGGCTACCATTGTGATGGATAAAAGTCAAATCTTAGGAATTATTACTGATGGTGATATCAGAAGAATGCTTGAAAAATTTGATAATATAGGAACTTTGATTGCAAAAGACATCATGTCAAATAATCCAATTACAGTAGATCCAGAAATTTTAGCAACTGATGTTTTAAAAACCCTAAAAACCAAAGGGATTGGGCAGCTTATTGTTCAAGATTCTAGTGGGGTATATTTGGGTATGGTTCATATTTTGGATCTTATTAAAGAAGGAATGCAATAATGAGTAATGCCTCCGATGAAATGTCGTTTTTAGACCACCTTGAAGAGCTCAGGTGGCACTTAATTCGCTCAACTCTAGCTATTGTAATCATTGGCTCAGTTGCATTTATCGCCAAAGACTTTATTTTTGATACCATTTTATTTGGTCCTAAAAAAATTGATTTTTTTACTTATCGGTTGTTTTGTGAACTCTCACAATCCTTGGGACAAGGAAATAGTCTTTGCATAGAAGAGATGCCTTTCAGGATACAAAGTAGAACAATGTCTGGGCAATTTTCTGCACATTTGTGGACTTCATTAACTGCAGGATTTATACTAGCGTTTCCTTATATTATATTTGAGGTTTGGAGGTTCATCAGCCCCGGACTTCATTCTAATGAACGAAAAAATGCAAGAGGTTTTATTTTTATTGCTTCGATCTTGTTTTTTATTGGTGTTCTTTTCGGTTATTATATTGTTACACCACTTTCAATTAATTTTTTGGGAAATTATACAGTAAGCAATGAAGTTTTTAATGACTTTGATCTAAGCAGTTACATAAGTCTACTTCGAGCTTCTGTTCTTTCATCTGGATTAATATTCGAACTCCCGATACTCATGTATTTCCTAACTAAAATAGGGATTGTTACACCTCAATTTTTAAAAAAAAACAGGAAATTTGCAATTGTATTAGTTCTTATTCTTTCAGCTGTAATTACACCTCCTGATATTGCTAGTCAAGTTATTGTTACCATACCAATTTTAATTTTATATGAAGTAAGTATTTTTATCTCAAAAGTTGTTTTTAAACGTCAACAAAAAGAGTTAAAAAATGTTTGATTGCAAACAAAATAAAGCTCTGTATTAAAAAATTGAATATGTACTATTGAGAGAATTTTTCAACACTTTCTTTGTTGATCGTTCAAAAAAAATATCCAACCTGATCAAACAAAGAAGCAAAGAATTCGCTACTTTAGATGTTAAAGCAGCAGAAACAGAAAGTTTAATGGAAAACTTTAAGATATTCAAATTCAGATGTAAAATAAGATCAAATGCAGCTAAGAGCAGAAAACATAATTAAATCGTACAAGGGACGTGAAGTTGTCAAAGGAATCTCAATAGAACTAAAACAAGGGGAAATTGTTGGATTGCTTGGGCCTAATGGAGCAGGGAAAACAACATCATTTTATATGATCGTAGGTTTGGTAAAACCTAACGCTGGATCAATATATCTTAATGATGAAGAAATAACAGACTACCCTATGTATCAAAGAGCACAAAATGGTATTGGTTATCTTGCACAAGAGGCTTCTGTTTTCAGAAAACTAAGTGTTGAAAATAATATTTTGAGTGTACTCCAATTAACATCTTTGAACAAAAAACAACAAAAAGAAAAAATGGAATCCCTTTTAGAGGAATTCGGATTAACCCACATACGAAAAAATCGTGGGGATTTACTATCGGGTGGTGAAAGAAGAAGAACAGAAATTGCTAGAGCTTTAGCCACTGATCCTAAATTTGTATTACTCGATGAACCTTTTGCAGGAGTTGATCCAGTTGCCGTAGAGGATATCCAACGGATTGTTGCTCATCTAAAAAACAAAAATATTGGAATTCTAATTACAGATCACAATGTTCAAGAAACCTTAGCGATAACAGATAAAACTTATTTGATGTTCGAGGGTGGAATACTCAAGGCTGGTAGTCCTGAAGAGTTGGCTTCAGATCCAATGGTAAGAAAAGTATACTTGGGTCAAAACTTTGAATTAAGAAAAATTAAAATAAAGTTTTAAATTTTAAAAACATTTTTTAATAGACTGAAGATAACATAAGTGACGATAATCCCTACAAAAGAAGCTAATCCAAGAAAAAGAAACATCAAAATAGAAATAAGTAGTAGAAAAAAAACAAAAATAATTTCTTGAATACTTGATTTCTCAACTCCTTTCAGTGAAATCATTTTCCAATGTATGTTCATAAAAAAAACAGACAAAACAACCAATCCAGACAGTGCTATTGGGGTAAGTAGATAATCTTTGAAGTTAATCATTAATGGGTGCTGGATTAATAATGGTAATGCACATATGAAAAGAGCATTTGCCGGAGTTGGTAAACCCCTAAAGTAAGTGACTTTATCTGAAATCAAATTGAATTTTGCTAAACGGAATGCAGCACCCAATGGGATGATAAATCCTAGTAAAGCCAGAGGAGCGATTGTAAAAACGAACGAGAATTCATTAATTTGGAAAGCATAGTCTATATTTCGAGCTCCAGAAATAATAAACATTTGATACATTACAGCTCCAGGAACAAAACCACTTGTAACCATATCTGCTAAAGAATCTAGCTGAACCCCTAAATCACTTTCAACCTTTAGTAGTCGAGCAAAAAATCCGTCAAAAAAATCAAAAAAAACACCAAGCATAACTGCTACTAAAGCTGCATGAGAAAAATGCAAAAAAGTTAAATAAATAGCTATACAACCGCAAAATAAATTTAATAATGTGAAGATATGTGGAATACCCTTTCTAATCATAATAATAAAATATTGAACGAAAATAATAGTTTTAAAATAAGTATCAGCCCATACTTATAGTTTAATTTTAAATAATAATAGAGATTTATTTAAAATTCTGAACTAAAAAAATGATCCAAAGAGATTTATAATTAAAAATTAAAAATTAACTTTTACCAAATTTTTATTTTGAAACATAAATTCAAACTCATCCTTCTTACCGGTATATTATTAAGTTTGGGATGGCCGACCTATGGTTTCCCAATTCTATTATTTGTTGCTTTGGTTCCCTTGCTTGATTTTGTTCAAAGTAATCGAATAACTTCTTCTAGCAATAAAAACAAAATTATTTTCATTTACTCCTATCTGGCCTTTCTTATTTGGAATATAAGTACAACTTGGTGGATATATAATTCATCTGTATTTGGAGCCATCTTTGCTATTTTATGTAACACTAGTTTCTATGCTTTAATAATCACATTTTATCACTGGGCACTAAAATACCTACCTCGGGTTCTAGCTTCAGTTTTTTTAATTACTCTCTGGATTTCATTCGAAAAATTCCATTTATTTTGGGATTTCTCATGGCCATGGTTGAATCTTGGAAATGCTTTTTCGGAACACATTTATTGGATTCAATGGTATGAATACACTGGTGTTTTTGGAGGAACTCTTTGGGTATTAATCCTCAATTTCTTTTTCCTGAATTGTTATCAAGTTTTTAAAAAAGATCGTTCTTTGAAAAATTTGATCAAAAAAAGTATCCCGGGTCTGTTAGGGATTGCACTACCAATTCTATTTTCATTGGCAATCTATGTCACTGAAGAAGAACCTGAGGCTAAAACTGAAATAGTGTTACTTCAACCTAATATTGATCCATATCAAGAAAAGTATGCTTTAGAAAATGAGGACTTTAAAAATCTAATGTTTGAACTTTCTGAGATAAAAATATCAAATCAAACCGATTACCTTCTAGCTCCTGAAACCTATTTTGCATCAGGTAGTGGGTTTGATTTAGAAACTTTTCAAAACAATCCATTTAATAAATCTCTTGAAGATCAACTTAAAAAATATTCGAAATTAAATCTTTTAACTGGAGTACAATTTTATCAAGTTTATAGAACTGAAAATGAACCCAGTCCAACAGCTAATAAAATTCAAGATCTATTTTGGGTTGATTTTTATAACTCAGCGGTACAAATAGCACCCGATAAAAAAACTCAGATTTATCACAAATCAAAATTAGTTGTTGGTGTTGAAAATATGCCATACAAAAGCTTCTTTAGACCCCTTTTAGGAGAGTTTATGCTAGATTTAGGTGGAACTGTTTCTAGTAGAGCTACACAAAATGAACGTTTAGTTTTTAGTCATTCTGTACATGGCACTCTAACTGCTCCAATTATTTGCTATGAATCCATCTATGGAGAGTTTGTAACCGAATATGCTCGTAATGGAGCAGAATTTTTCTCAATCATTACCAACGATGCTTGGTGGGGAAACACTCAGGGTCACAAACAATTATTGAGTTATGCCCGACTTCGTGCTATTGAAAACAGAAGATTTATTGCTCGTAGTGCAAATACCGGGATCAGTGCTTTTATTAATTTAAAAGGAGAAATCTTAAATTCCCTTAAATACAATAATAAAGGAAGTTTGAAAGGAACTGTTGGTCTTAATCATGAGTTGACATTTTATTCTCGGTTTGGAGATTATATCGCTCGATTTTCATTTTATACTTTCTTGTTAATTTTAGTATATGCCCTAGGCAAAGTATTTACAAAAAAATGAATCTGTTCTACATCAAATACTTGTTTTTTAAATTAAAAGCAAAGAATCAACACAGTGTTCACTCTCCATATATCTATGCACTAGTATGTACTTGCTTTTATAATAATTCATGGAAAAGTATTCGAAAACTATCCTTAAATAAATTAAATCAAGATTTTTACTATAACTGTATCACAGAAAAACTGCAAAAATTTAATGATGAATCTGTTGTTGAATTTCAAATTGAAAAAACTGTATTAAATTTTAATAGCGGTAAACTATTGAATGAATGGATTGAAGAATTTAAATTTAAAAAAGAACCTCATATTACTTTAATAAATAACATACATCTTCAAAGAGAAAATTGGAATTCATTTATTAAAAAAAAAAAATATGTGTATTTGGATTTTTTCTTTTATGGAATTGTTATTCATCGATATCAGCAACGCACAGAATCATTTTTTCTTAAAATTTTTTAAGCTAACTATTCCAAAACGACTAATTTCGCATAGATGAATTATAGCATTTTAAAACTTTTATTACTTATGGTCAGTTATTTATTGATCCGGAAATTTTTATTACAAAATAAAACATCAAAAAAATGAGTTATCATAGACGCTATCAACAAAGAAAAAAGGTGAAGGAAAATGAAAAAGAATAAAGTTTATACAAAAACAGGCGATAATGGTACAACAGGTTTATTTTCGGGTGAACGGGTACCCAAGCATCATTTTAGAATCAAGGCCTACGGAACGGTTGATGAATTGAATAGCTGGATTGGACTTATCCGAAGTCAAGGAATAAAAGATGAGCATCTTCAGGAACTCATGAAAGTTCAAAATGATCTTATGCATATAGGTTCAGAACTTGCAAATGATTCTTCAATCGTCGGAATTGATGTTATCAATATCAAAGATGTTGAAACAATAGAAAATTGGATCGATCGAATAACTGACGATTTACCACCATTAAAAAATTTTGTGATTCCTGGTGGTCATATTTGTGTTTCTAATACACACTTAGCGCGATGTGTTTGTAGAAGAGCTGAACGATTTATCACTGAGCTGAATGAAACAAGTAAAATCAACCCTGTGATTGTATTTTATATCAACCGTCTTTCTGATTATTTATTTACGCTTTCAAGAAAATTTGCTCAAGATTTTGAGATTAATGAAATAAAATGGACCCCATCACAAAAAAAATAGATTTAGTTTGTCAGTATGGTATAAAAATTTATTTTTGCAAAAAAAGAAATTCATGTATTGGACATTAGAACTAGCTTCCTACCTCAGTGATGCACCTTGGCCTGCGTCTAAAGACGAGTTAATTGATTTTTCTATTCGAACAGGTGCTCCACTTGAAGTTGTTGAAAATCTTCAATCAATGGAAGATGAGGGAGATATATATGAATCAATTGAAGAAATTTGGCCAGACTTTCCCTCTGATGAAGATTATCTTTGGAATGAAGACGAATACTAAACAACTATCTCACTAAAGTCTCTTCGGAGGCTTTTTTTTTACTTAAATTTGATTGCTTAATTTAGAGGCACTATGAGTATTTTAAATAAATTATTAAAAACTTTCGTCGGCGACAAGTCGAAAAAAGATATCCGTTCAATTCAACACTTGGTTGATCAAATCAAAAAAAATCAAATCGAATATGAAGCAATTTCAAACGACGAATTGCGTTATAAAACTTTAGATTTTAAAAATAAAATCAATGATGCACGAAAATCGATTGATCAACAAATAATTGACATTAAAAAAGAGTTAGAAAACTTAACTGATATCGATCAAAGAGAAGAGCTTTACAATAATATTGACTCTCTTGAAGCAGAAGCTTTGAAAGAAACAGAAACATGTTTGAATGAAATTCTTCCCGAAGCATTTGCCGTAGTAAAAGAAACTGCAAGACGATTTGTTCACAACACTCAAATACGTGTAAAAGCATCTACAAAAGATCGTGAATTTGCTCAAAAAAAAACTTACGTTTCTCTTGAAGGTGATTATGCTCTATGGGCAAACAGTTGGGATGCTGCTGGAAAGCCCATTATATGGGATATGATTCATTACGATGTTCAATTGATTGGAGGAATTACTTTACATCAAGGAAAAATTGCTGAAATGCAAACTGGAGAAGGTAAAACCCTCGTGGCATCTCTTCCTATGTATCTCAATGCACTAACAGGGAAAGGTGTGCATCTGGTTACTGTTAATGACTATTTAGCAAAACGAGACAGTGCTTGGATGGCTCCTTTGTTTGAATTTCATGGATTAAGCGTTGATTGTATTGATCATCATCAATCGAACAGTCCTGAAAGAAGAAAAGCATATTTAGCAGATATAACTTATGGAACAAACAACGAGTTTGGCTTCGATTATTTAAGAGATAATATGTCTCATACACCTGAAGATTTAGTTCAACGTAAACACCACTATGCAATCGTTGATGAAGTAGATTCAGTTTTGGTTGATGATGCAAGAACACCTTTGATTATTTCTGGTCCTGTTCCCCAAGGAGATCGACATGAATTTGATCAGTTGAAGCCAAAAGTTGCAGACTTATTTGCAAAACAGAAAGCCGTACTTACTTCAGTATTAGTCGAAGCAAAAAAGAAAATCGCAGCTGGTGACAAAACTGAAGGAGCAATACTTTTGTTAAGAGCATACAGAGGATTACCAAAAAATAAAGCTTTGATCAAATTCCTGAGTGAAGAAGGAATTAAACAATTACTTCAAAAAACAGAAAATTATTACATGCAGGACAATAATAGAGAAATGCATATCATAGATGCTGATCTTTATTTTGTGATTGATGAGAAAAATAACCAAGTAGATCTAAGTGAAAAAGGAGTTGAATATTTATCCAAAAGTGTTCAAGAAGAAAACTTTTTTATCCTTCCAGACATAGGAATGGAAATTGCCAAGATTGAAAATTCTGGCTTGAGTTCTGAGGAAGAAGCTGCCAAAAAAGATATCTTATTTAAAGACTTTGGAATCAAAAGTGAGCGAATTCATACCATGAATCAACTTTTTAAGGCCTACACTCTATTTGAGAAGGACACAGAATATGTTGTTATGGACAACAAAGTCATGATTGTTGATGAACAAACAGGAAGAATCATGGATGGTCGAAGATATTCTGATGGATTACACCAGGCGATAGAGGCTAAAGAAAATGTAAAAATAGAGGCCGCCACTCAAACTTTTGCTACTGTTACCCTTCAAAATTACTTCAGAATGTATCACAAACTTTCTGGAATGACAGGAACAGCAATTACAGAAGCAGGAGAATTCTGGGAAATTTATAAGCTTGATGTTGTCGAAATTCCTACCAATAGACCCATTGCCAGAAAAGATGAAAATGATCTCATTTATAAAACTAAAAGAGAAAAATACAATGCAGTCATTGAAGAGGTTACTAAACTTTCCCTAGCAGGAAGACCTGTTTTGATTGGTACAACGTCCGTTGAAATATCAGAGCTTTTGAGCAAAATGTTACACATCAGAAAAATACACCATAATGTTCTGAACGCAAAACTACACAAAAAAGAAGCAGATATTGTTGCTGAAGCTGGTAATCCAGGAATTGTGACTATTGCAACCAATATGGCTGGTCGTGGAACAGATATCAAACTATCTCATGAAGTTAAAGAATCTGGAGGACTTGCTATTATTGGAACAGAAAGACATGATTCGAGAAGAGTTGATCGACAGTTGAGAGGTCGTTCTGGAAGACAAGGAGACCCAGGAAGCTCTCAGTTTTTTGTTTCGTTAGAAGATAACTTAATGCGATTATTCGGTTCAGATCGAGTAGCCAAAGTAATGGATCGAATGGGGTTAGAAGAGGGTGAAGTCATTCAACACTCAATGATGACAAAATCCATTGAGCGTGCTCAAAAGAAAGTAGAAGAAAACAATTTTGGAATTCGAAAACGACTCTTAGAATACGATGATGTAATGAACGCTCAACGTGAGGTAATTTATAAACGAAGAAGACATGCACTAGAGGGAGATCGTTTAAAGGTTGATATTGCAAACATGTTATTTGAACTTTGTGAAGAAATTGTTTTAAACAATAAGCAAACAGAGGATTTTAAAAATTTTGAATTTGAAATTATTAGCAATTTCTCAATTACTGCTCCCGTTCTGGAAGAGGATTTTTCTTTTATGTCAGATAGAGAATTGATCGATAAGCTATATGAAACGGTCTATCAATATTACCAACAAAAAACTGAAATTAACGCAACACTAACCTTTCCGGTTATCAAGCAAGTTTATGAGAATCCTAGTAATAAGTATGAAAAAATAGTAGTTCCATTTACCGATGGAAACAAAACACTAAATGTAGTCACTCACCTAGAAATAGCATACAATAG
>JAURBD010000070.1 GCA_030829155.1 Flavobacteriaceae bacterium | reverse complement strand
TGCCTAAAATAGAGGTAACAAAAGTAGCATCGGTTACTGACCTCAACAACAATGGAATTAATGATGTTGGAGATAGAATAGATTACATTATTACAGTTGAAAATAAAGGGAACATTACTGTCAGTGGTTTATCTTATGTTGATACACTTTCAGATGGAAGTGGAAGAGAACTTATATTAACCTCACAGCCAACATTTAGATCAGCTTCTCAAGGTTCTGCCGAAGGCATTCTTGCTCCATCAGAAACAGCAAATTACACAGCAAGTTACATTATTGGACAACGAGCGGCAGATTCAGGTGTAATCAGGAACACTATCGTATTTAGAGGGAATAGTCCAGGGAATGTAGGTAATGTGTTTGATGTGAGTGATGATGGAGATGACACCGATGGGAATATAGCTGATGATCCAACAGAAGTGTTTACTGTATCTAATGTTGGTATGGAGGTTACCAAAACAGCAGAAATTACAGACAATGGTGATAACGAAACAGGAGCAGGAGATATTATAACCTATACCATTACTATTGAAAATAAAGGAAACTCAACCTTAAGTGATTTACAAATAGTAGATACTTTGACAGATGGAAATGGTAATGTCTTGAACTTAAGTAATGGTCCATTCTTCTCGGGCTCCTCAGAAGGCTCTTCAGAAGGAATATTAATACAAGGCGAAACGGCAACTTACATAGCATTCTACATTATTCAAGTAAACGATATTGCTTCTGGACAAATCATCAATACAGCAGTAGCCTCTGCGACAGGGCCAAATCAACAAACACGTATTTCTGATATTAGTGATGATGGAGATGATACTGATGGAAACACCACCGATGATCCAACAATCGTATTCTTACAGGAAGTTCCAACTATTGAAGTAACTAAAACAGCATTCATAGATAACAATAACGATGATTTGATTGATACTGGAGATATGATCTCATTTGAAATATCAGTTGAAAACACAGGAAACACAATATTAACCAATCTGGTGCTTGAAGACACAATGACTGATGGAAATGGAAACGCACTTAGTTTGTCCAACGGCCCATACTTTACTGGATCTACAATGGGCTCTCTTGAAGGAGATTTAAAAATAGGAGAAAGTGCTACCTACATTGCTTTTTATGCTATTGAGCAAGGGGCAGCAGATTCGGGTAAAATAATCAATACTGTGATGGCAACGGCTGAAAATATTGACGGCTCAATAACAGTATCTGATGTTTCTGATGATGGGGATGATACCGATGGAAACACACAAGATGACCCGACCGAAGTATTGATTTCTCCAAATCCATTAATTGAAGTAACAAAGACAGCATCCACAACAATTAGAGACGATGGTATTGCAATGGAGGGCGATGTGATCGTCTTTACAATTGTAGTTGAAAACAAAGGAAATGTAAAAATAGAAGACTTATTAATAGAAGACTTTATGACCAATGGTGACGGCACTACTATTTATTTATCCACCGATCCAAATTTAGTATCAGCAACATCTGGTTCTTCCGCAAACTCAATTGCCCCGGGCGGAATACTTGTCTTCAGAGCAAGTTACAGTATTACTCAATCGGATATTATTTCTGGAGAAATTTTCAACAGTGTAAGGGTAGCTGGAACAGCTTTATATTATGAAGGAGAAGTCTTTGACTATAGTGATGACGGGGATGATGAAGACGATAATACAGTGGACGACCCTACGGAAATTGAATTAAATGGTGAGTATGTTCCGAACATAGAGATATTTGAATTGGTTACTCCTAATAATGATCAAAAAAATGATTATTTCATTATTACTGGCATAGAAGATTATCCAGACAATATTTTACAAATTTACAACCGATGGGGTGTATTGGTTTTCGAAGTGGAGGGCTACCCTGGAGGTGGAAATTCAGAGGCGTTTAGAGGCTTTTCAAATGGAAGAGTAACCATTAGCAAAAATGAAAAATTACCTTCAGGGACTTATTATTATGTATTGAGTTTCCCAGGAGCCGATAATCCGGGTAAGAAAGAATTTGTTGGCTATTTATATTTACAAAATGATTAAGAGTAAAAATAGACATAGCAGAAAAATTTTATTCCTTTTAGTGGGACTAATCTCTTGTTTTGCAAAGGCACAACAAGAAGCACAGTACACGCAATATATGTACATGACGCAGGTTTTTAATCCTGCCTTTGCGGGAAACAGGGGTATAATGAGTTTAAAGGCACTTGTTAGGTCTCAATGGGTTGATGTTGAGGGAGCACCAAAAACATCGGTCTTTTCATTCGACACCCCTATTGGTGAGAATGAAAAAATGGGATTAGGGCTGACCATAATTAATGATCAAATAGGACCCTTGACAGAAACCAATATTGCTATTGATTACGCCTATTCATTAAGCTTCATGTTTTCAAAACTTACTTTTGGACTAAAAGTGGGTGTCAACGCTTTTGACATTAATTTTAACCGCTTGAATATTTATGACGAAACAGATCCATACATCGGCTATGCTGTAGATAACAAATACCAACCTCAAATTGGAGCAGGAATTTTCTTCAATACCCAAAAGTATTATCTTGGTCTATCAGCTCCAAATCTTCTTGAAAAACAATATTTTAGTCTGGTTCAAAACGAGTCGAGTTTTTTCTCTAGTTTTTCTGAAAAAATTCATTTTTACTTTATTGCAGGTTATGTTTTTGATGCACTACCATCACTAAAAATTAAGCCAGCCTCATTGATAAAAGTGGTAAAAGGAAGTCCCGTTCAGTGGGATTTATCGTTAAACTTTTTAATCAATAATAACTTTTCTTTTGGGGTGGCCAATCGATTAGATTCTGCCATTACTTCTATGGCAGGCATCCAAGTTTCTGACGCCCTAATGATAGGATTTAGTTACGATTTTTCTACTACAGAAATTCAAAAATATGCGACTGGGTCATTCGAAGTTTTCTTTAGAATTGATTTAGGAACAAATAAAAAAATATTGACACCACGGTTTTTTTAATATGAACAAAAGAACATTACATATCAAAAAGTACATCACAACCATCTTGTTGTTGGTCTTCTTTTTTCCTATGCAAAAAACGGCTGCTCAAAAAAAATTGCAGGATCAGTCAATACAGCTTATTGTAGGATCTTACAGATATGAACTTAATGCATTAATATTAAAACGAAAACTGATAAAAGAAGGGTTTCAAGAAGTAAAAGTCCTAAAGAAAACAAATGGATTGTATCGGGTCTCGATAAATCAGCTGGCATCAAAAGAAGAAGTCGATAAGTTTATTAATACCAATAATCTTGATAAAGATCACTACTGGTTGCTTTACACCAATATATCTGTTGTAAAGCAAACCCCTTCAAAGCCAAAAACAGTAGCGATAAAATCGGACACTAATTCTATAAAAAAAGTAAAACAAACTTCCGCAAAAAAGGAGGTTGTTGAATCTAAAACCCCGAATATAATTCTACAAAAAAAGAAAGATACCCTGCCAAAAGTCGCTCAACAAAATCTTCCTGAACTGAAAACTCTAAAAACCAAACCGACTCGAAAAAACGAAAAAACGATTCCCAAAAAAGTAGAAGAACAAACCCAACAGCCGATCCTTCTGGAGCAGAAGGAAAAACCAATTGTGTTCAATGAAGGTGAAGCCCAAGTTGATTCATCATTTTTCCAAAAGAAAACTAATTTTAAATTGGAAAACAAACGCCCTGTTTTATTTCCTCAAACCCCAATACAAGAGAATAATCTCACCAATGAAGCAGAACCAATAGACTCTTTATCAACTCTTGTCAATCAAGAAATTAAACCTCGAACCAACAATATTTTTAATGCTCAAAATAATTATGACGATTATGAATTTTCCCCTGCTATTAAGAAATATCTGAAGCTTGCTAGGGCAGGGAAACAAACCAAAGAAATCTATAAATACTTGGCCATGGCTTACTTTAATAACAGCCAATATGATTTAGCTACGGTTTGGTTCAACAAACTAATCGATTCATATCCCAAAGGTCTCGACCCCGAAATGTATTTCAGAGCATCAATATCGTTTAAAAGCATCGAGGCCTATGATGTTGCCGATCAATTCATGAAAAAATACATTGAATTAAAAAATTCTCCTTTATCGGACAAATACCTAAAAGTCAACGAAAGCTACTTAGACACAATTATAAAAAACAGTGGAAATTACAGCCTCTACAAAACAGATATTAACTCAGAAAACTCTGATTTTGGACCCAACTTTTATGATGATGAAAGTATAATTTTTGCTTCAAGTTTAGAAACTACGGGAGATAAAAACTTTAAATGGTCAAACGAACCTTTCTTGGATTTATTCATCGCTAAAATTGATTCTTTGGGCAATCTTTCAGAACGTGAAGCTCTTCAAGGAGAGGTCAACACTAAGTATCATGAATCTACGGCAACCATCAGCAATGATGGCAAAACCATGTATTTTACGCGAAATAATTTTTTTAAGGGGAGATTAAAATCAGCACGAGATAAAGAAGTAAAATTAAAAATATACAAGGCTACAAAAACAAATGACTCATGGGGATCAATTGAGGAATTACCCTTTAATGGAAATCAATATTCAACTGCTCACCCAGCATTGAGTCCAGACAATAAGAAACTTTATTTTTCTTCGGATATGCCGGGCTCTTACGGAAAATCAGACATATGGTTTGTTTATATTTTTGAGGACGGGAAGTACAGTCAGCCCATCAATATGGGCCCTAATGTCAATACTGAGTTTAGAGAATCATTTCCTTTTATAGATAAAATAAATCATCTCTATTTTTCTAGTGATGGCAAATTAGGCCTTGGAGGTTTTGATATTTTCACATCAAAACTAAACGACAGGGGGTATCCTTTAAAAAGCACCAATCTTGGAATCCCTGTCAATTCAGCCTTTGATGATTTTGGATATGTTTACAACCAAAATAGAGACTTTGGTTATTTCTCATCTAACCGAAACGGATTAAACGGAAGTTCATCAGACGAAGTATATAAAATAATTAAAAGAGAAAACACAAATTATTCAAAAACCCCCACAATTAAAAAATCAGGATGTGGTTTGACCATAGAAGGCAAGGTTTACGATTTGTACACAAAAGAGTTGTTGATTGGCGCAAAAGTAGAACTCTTAAATGCAAACAAAAACGTAATAAGAAAGCTAATTGTTGATGAAAATGGAAACTTTTTGTTTGATAATAAAGTTGACTGCTCAAAAACCTATTATCTGAGAGCATCTAATGGAATTAGTTATTCCACTCGACAAATACAATTAGATCCTTCTGAGGGACAAAAATTGGTTGAAAACATCGATTTGAGTTGGAGAACCGACTGTTTGCCCAACGATTTAATTTGCGTCTTAGGTGTTGATCCTATTTTCTTTGAATTGAATAAGGCAACCTTAAAAAGAAACTCTATTTTATCGCTGAAAAAAGTTTTGGTAGCATTAATCAAATATCCTGAAATGGTATTACAAATAAGCTCTTATGCAGATTCTAGAGCATCTAAAGAGTACAACAGGAAACTTTCCTTAAAAAGAGCTAAGGTTACCAAAAACTGGCTTATCAACAAGGGGATTGACCCAAGTCGATTACTCATTAAAGCCCTTGGTGAAGAAAACTTAGACAACATTTGCATTGATAACATTGACTGTTCAGAAGCCGAATATCAACTCAATAGAAAATCTACCTTTAAGATTTTAAAATTCTAATAAAGCAAATCACTTCTGTTTAGCAATCAATAAAAAGTAATTTAATATATTTGAAGATAACAATAAATCAAAACCAATGAAAAATAATTTCATCACACTTTTAGCATCCGTTCTTTTTGTTTCCTGCAACAGTATATCAGGGGAAAGTACAGGAATCATTACTACATCAGATCAAAAAACATCAATGGTCAAAAGTCATATGGAGGCATACATGAATAAAGATTCAAGTGTTGCTGAAAAGTTGTTTGCTGAAAACTTAGAGCTTTATGATCAGTTTTCTAATAATCAAAAAGAAAATAAAACTGTTGTTAATCCCGGAGGACGTCAAGGCCTTATAGAGGGAGATAAATTTGCTCATATATTATTTAGTGATGTTAAGGTTACCACTGATAAAATTCAAACATACAATTTAAATGACGGTAGAATTTATACTGCTTTTTGGTCCATGTGGTCAGGAAAGGGGAATTTTACGGGCAAAGAAACAACTTTACCCTTTTATGTTATTAGTCTTTGGGAAGGCAATCAAATAGCAAAAATATGGAGATATATGGATCCCACGGCTTTCAATAAAGAAGTTGCCGCATACGAAGGCATAAACAAAAGCTCAGCCAAAGTGCTAGGCCTTGCAGAGCTTAAGATAAATAAAGGTTTTAAGAAATCAGATGTTGAGGAATTTATGGTGCGTTTTACAAAATTTGTGCGAGAAACAGAACCCAACACTTATGACTTTGGATACTTTATATCGGCAGATGGAAGACGTGTAAATCTAGTTGAGAAATATTATACGGCTGCTGATTTTGTTCATCACCTCAACAATTTTGAACAAAGCGACTACTCCAAAGAATTTATGACTTTGTTTACTCTTGAAAAGGTTATTATTTCAGGAGATACTTCAGAGGAACTCAAAGCCAAAGCCAAAGCATATGGTGCAGAATTAAGAACACAAGTAGGGGGGTGGATTAACTGATGTTAAATTTTTTTTAGGGATACAGCCCTAAAGCTGCAAATGATTTTGGAAAATTATCCGCTACTTAGTTGCTCAAAGTAGTGAATTAATAATCACCCCTTATTTGATGTTCACCAAACAAAAGTCAATTGGTTTTAGCCATGAGTGGTCTAAAAGAATTTCTTATGTTTTCAATTTGAGAAGAATCTTGAGTCATTTCCCATCTTCCCAGCGAAACAGGAATATTTCCAGTAGCACTCAATGCATCAAAAAACATTTTTAGGGTAAAATTTTTGTTTTGCTGTTTTGCCACATCCATCATCATCTCTTCAATTAAATACTTTCCTGTAATGTAACTGGTACCATAACCAGGCTGTCGGAGATATAAGTGTTGCTCAAAAATCAACAGTTCTTTTTCAGTCTTCATCCATCCTCGTGGGGTGTACTCAGAATGGATTTTACCAGCATTCTCCATTGACATTATGTTTGCATGTGCATATAATGAACCTAGCCCTCTTGCGGCTCTCTGGGCAATCAAAATATAAATAATTTCTCTAGCTTTCGGATTTTTATCGTAAAGTCCAGCATGCATAAACATTTCTTCAACTGCAGTAGCCAAACCTTCGCTTCTTGAATCAAAAATATTGTACAATAAGGCATTTTTACGTAACGGATTTGGGTTAGGTTCTTTTTTCATACGCTCCAATTCAAACCAATGATAAAAATGAGAGAAAAGAGGTTTGGGATCTAAATGCGCAGTAATCCAAAAGAAATTTCTTTTTTCAACAGGAATATATTTGCCTAGATGAGGTTTTAGCGCCTCAGAAAAATAATCTTTGACCGTAACGATATCATTTTCGTCCAAAAATTCAATTAATTCTTTTGCTGCATTTTGAGCTAACAGAGCATAGGCATCAGCAGAATCAGCAGCCGTTAATTTCGGTAAATTTAGATTTCGATGTTCTTCTAGCTTCAGTGTAGACCAGGCGCGAGCTAGTTCTCTTTTCAAGAGAATTACTTCATCATCCCAGCTTAAAGGAACAAGGTGTACATTTTGTTGATACCAAGTATAGTTTTCTTTACCAATTCCCGAAGGACCATTCTTTTTTGGAGCTTCCTTTTGAAGCCAATTTACAAAGCTATTTGTTGAACTCAATGCTTTGTTTATTTCAGTTACAAGAGCAGAATCCCCAATTACATTAGGTTTAGAAAGGATACTCTCCAAAACTTTGGCTTGATTTTGAATATCTCGTATTCCAGTGATCCATAAATCTTTTGCATTTCCAGTAAGGTTTTGTTGAGCCTGTTGATTTAATTTTGGAATAAGTGTTAACGAAGAAATCAAATTATTCCGATTCTCTTCATTTAGAGGGAAGTTGTATTGCCATAGTTCAATTACAAAATGATTCGTTGGTCCTTCATGTGCTGGAACATCGCTTTTATATGTCCAAATGGACTTATAAAAAGCAGGATCACGTTGCCATGGCTTCAAAATTTTAGTATTAAAAATGTAACCATTCATTTCTGCCCAAAGCAAGTACCAATCTACCTGTTCTTGAACACTCCAATCATCTTTTTCAAAACCTTCTAATTTTGTTTTAAGCAACATGAAAGTCCCCCATCTGTTGTCGAATGAATTTTGAGAATAATTGGGCACACCGTCAACTAGAGGAGGAGACTCAAAGTTTCTCCAGTCGTTGAACAACTGAATAAGCTCAGACCTAGTTTCTTTATTAGTAGATTGACCATTTATTGATTGAAAAGTAAAAAAGCCAATTAGAAATAAAGTAAAGCCTAAATTCGAAGTACTGATTTTAATAAAGTTAAACATTTGCTGTTAATTTTAGTCACGAAAGTTACCCAAGAGGGAATTTAAAAGTATCAAATTTTAACTACATTGTAATCAATTCATATTATTCATTTTAATGACACGTTTTTTATTTACTATTATTATTTGT
>JAURBD010000139.1 GCA_030829155.1 Flavobacteriaceae bacterium | reverse complement strand
TTTTTGGCCCGGTAGAAGAGATCGATCCTTCAATATTTGATAAAATCATGGAGGTAAATGTGAAGGCGCCTTGGAGTCTGTCTAATCTAGTATTACCACATTTAAAAACGAATAAAAAAGGAAGTATTATTAATATTGCTTCTGTAGAGGCATTAACTCCCGGAGCAGGCTTAGGGATCTACAGCACCAGTAAAGCAGCCCTGTTAATGTTGTCTAAAACTCAGGCAAAAGAATGGGGGAAATTCGGTGTTCGTGTAAATGCGATTTGTCCAGGATTGATTCAAACAAAGTTTAGTGCAGCTCTATGGCAAAACGAAAAAATAGTTCAAAAAATTCAAAAAGCAATTCCAAGTGGCCGAATGGGGCAGCCAGAAGAAATGATCGGGTTGGCCTGTTTGTTAGCTGCTGATGCAGGGGCTTATATGACAGGAGGGGTTTATACTGCCGATGGTGGATATATGATTGCCGGATAAAACAAAAAACAATGAATTTCGCATACTCAAAAAAATCAATAGCACTTCAGCAAAAATTAACCACCTTTATAGAGCAGTACATCCTGCCTATAGAGAATGATTACATCGCTTTTCATGCAGATAAAAACAATATGTGGCTTCGTTTCCCGGAGATAGAAATTTTAAAGGAGAAGGCGAAAGAAGCCGGTTTGTGGAATTTGTTTCTACCAAAAGAATATGGTGCTTTGAGCCCTGGTTTAACAAATTTAGAATACGCCCCTTTGGCCGAAATTATGGGGAAAAAAATCTGGATTTCAGAAATTTTTAATTGCTCTGCTCCAGATACAGGGAATATGGAGGTATTGGCTAAATATGGAAATGATAGACAAAAAGAGAAATGGTTAACTCCTTTAATGAACGGAGAAATTCGGTCGGCCTTTTTAATGACAGAACCAAATGTAGCCTCTTCGGATGCAACAAACATTGAAACATCTATTGAGTTAGATGGAGATGAATATGTCATCAATGGTAGGAAATGGTGGTCCTCTGGTGCGATGGATCCACATTGCAAATTAGCAATTGTGATGGGAAAAACAGACACAACCAAATCTAGACATCAACAGCAAAGTATGATATTGGTTCCCATGGACAGCCCTGGCTTAGAAATTATTAGACCACTATCTGTCTTAGGATTTTATGATTCTCCTGAAGGACATGCAGAAATTCAATTAACCAACGTTCGCGTACCCGTCGAAAATTTAATTTTAGGAGAGGGAAGGGGTTTCGAAATTGCCCAAGGACGCTTGGGTCCAGGAAGAATTCATCATTGTATGCGTCTTGTGGGAATGGCTCAATATGCATTGGAGGTGATGTCTCAAAGAACACTCGAAAGAGAAACTTTTGGGAAGAAGTTCTATGAGTATAGTAGTATTAGACACGAAATTGCAACGGCTCAATGTGACATTGAGCAAGCAAGACTCTTAACACTCTCTGCCGCAGATAAAATGGATAAGTTGGGCAACAAAGAGGCAAAAGATATCATTGCAATGATAAAAATTGTTGCGCCAAATATGGCCCTCAAGGTCATTGATAAAGCCATACAAATTTTAGGAGGGAAAGGAGTTGGCCCAGATACTTATCTGCCCCATTATTTTGCAATTGCACGAATGTTGCGTTTGGCTGATGGTCCCGATGAAGTTCATATGTATCAATTAGGGAAAAGTTGCATTAAAAAATATGGAAATAATTAAAAATGGAACAGCAGAAAGTTAGAAAAGGAGAGGATTTAAATGCCATATTATTAAAAAAATATTTGCGACAAAACAACTTAATTAATTCAATTGAAAGCGATTTGTTTGTGGAGCAGTTTACACATGGATTTTCTAACTTAACGTATTTATTACAGATTGAAAATAAAGAATTTGTCTTGAGAAAACCACCTATTGGCGCAATCAAAAGGGGGCATGACATGGGTCGTGAATTCAAAGTACAAAGTAGTTTGGAAACCCATTTTTTAAAGGTTCCAAAAATGTATGCGTTTACAGAGGATGCAAGTGTGCTAGGAAGTCAATTTTATTTGATGGAGAAAGTATCGGGTATCATTCTCAATTATAAAGAAGCAAAACAACGGAAAATAGCTGCAAACGATTATAAAATTATTGCGAACACATGGTTGGATGTTATGGTAGACCTTCATCGGGTGCCCTATAAAGAAATTGGCTTGTCAGATTTAGGAAAACCGGAAGGCTATTTAGAAAGACAAGTTTTCAATTGGGGAAAGCAGTATTTGAAAGCAACAAAGACTCCATCTACAGCTGCAGTAGAGGTCATGCAGTGGATGGAAAAGCACCAACCAACAACCTATGATCATTGTTTAATTCACAATGATTATAAGTATGATAATGTTGTTTTTAAAGACGATTCATGGCAGGAAATTTCTGCTGTTTTAGATTGGGAAATGGCAACTTTAGGAGACCCTTTAATGGATTTAGGGACTTCTCTTGGATATTGGACCGTAGCTTCAGATCACGAATTCGTAAAACAAGGAATTCCATCACCTACCATTTTTGAGGGGAATCCCAAACGAAGTGAAATTGCAAAAATGTATGCTGATAAGTCTGGGAGGAGCATAGATAATCTCGTTTTTTATTATGTTTTTGGATTGTTTAAGATAGCTGTAATTGCCCAACAAATTTATTATCGTTACCAACAAGGTTGGACAACAGATCCTCGTTTTGCCAATTTGAATAAAGCAGCTGAGTTGTGTTGTAAACTGGCTTTAAAAGCTATAGAAACTAAAAAAATAGATTAAAATTAACCTGTTTTATAAATAAGTATGGAAGTAAAAAATAAAATAGTCATTGTTACGGGTGCAGGGTCAGGAATTGGGAAAGCAACCGCAATTCACTTCGCCAAACACGGAGCAATAGTTGTGGTATCTGATAGGAAATCGGCCTCTGCAAATAAAGTTGTCGAACTCATTGTAAAAGATGGAGGAACAGCTTTGCAAATTGAAGCAGATGTCACCAATTTTGAAGCTGTAGAAAATTTGGTCGCTCAAACAGTAAAAGAATTTGGAAGGTTGGATGTGATTGTAAACAATGCTGGTATTGGTCCTAATTTGTTGAGAACTCATGAGGCTACATTACAAGACTGGAACCAAGTAATTGCTGTGAATCAAACCGGAGTTTTTTATTGTATGAAAGTAGCATTGGGTCAATTTTTAAAACAAGGGGGAGGGAATATTATAAACATCGCCTCGCTGGCAGGGTTGAAAGCCTCGCCTAATAATATCAGTTATAGTGCAAGTAAGTTTGCTGTGGTTGGGATGACAAAATCTGCGGCGATGGAATACGCAACTAAAAATATTCGTGTAAATGCAGTGTGTCCTGGATATACAGA
>JAURBD010000083.1 GCA_030829155.1 Flavobacteriaceae bacterium | reverse complement strand
TTGCCAAATTACCAAAGGAAATTGATCGTCGAGTTTCCCTTCAAGTATTTCATCACATACTTGAGCTATTAAATCTCGTTTTGTGATGTCCAAGACACCCAATTCATGATTTGCAAATGCAGCAGATTTCTTAAGGTATGCAAATCCATAAACAATTTCAATAGGCATAGAGGCCGATGGCCCGATCTTAAAATTAGAACGTGAACGTTCTGTCTGTGCCCCCCAGTAAACGTCTTTTGGAACTTTAACATCTCCCAAGGTATCTTTTTCTATGCGATATTTCATTTTCTATTTTGGTTTAAAATTTGTGAACACTAAAATACTAATTTTTAGATTAGGGGAATAATAAGATTGTATGGATTCGGAATTAAATTCTTCTGTAAAAAACAAATAGAACATTGGGATTAATAGAGTAAAAAACTTAATTTTATAGAAAATTTTACAAAAATGTTTGAATTCGATCAATACCTAGGTTTTTTATCTTTTTTAACCATTCTAACCATTGGTTTTTGGTTGATGATCTTTCTTTTGACCTTCGTTATCCCTTACTGGTTAACTGGAGCGCTTTTGGAGTGGCTAAAAGAACGTAAAGAAGCTAAGAAAGCTGAGCTACAGGAATAAATAATAGTAAAGCATAAGTCTTTTAATTTGGCTTTATTAATAATTTAAAAAAACCTTACAAACTTTGAGTTAGTAAGGCTTTTTTATTACAAAAAACAACAGAAGGTTTAAAAGTCAAATTCATCTCCTCCGCCACCAGAGTTATTTCGATTAGATCTACGTTTTTTAAGCGATTTACTTTCATTTATTTTGTAGGTAAATGTCAGGACATAGGTGGGTTGTCTCCATTGAAATTCAGAATAGGTTGTAAAATTTTCGTTTGTGGTTGTGCTTTTACGTCTTCGGGTATTCAACAAGTCACTTGCACGAATAGAAAGTGTTCCTTTTTTCTTTAAAATACTTTTATTAATTGCACCAGAAAGCGTAAAAATACCCTGAGACCTTGTTTGTGCATTTGCTCTAGGTCCAAAATAAAAACCGCGGATTTGAGTATCAAATCCCTTCGGGAGTTTTAGACTGGCGTTTATTCTACTGAACCAACTTATGATTTCAGCATCAAAATTAGCTCCGTTGTAATCCCCAATCGTTTGAGAGTTAAAAATATTAAAGTTTCCGCTTAATCGGATTTTTCTGGAAGGGGAATAGGTCAATGTAAACTCGGTACCAGTTCTTATGTTCTTTGAGAGGTTAACGGATATTGAACGCAGTGCAGGAACCGAATTTACTGTACCATCGTCTGCTGTTACATCTACAAATTCGCCTGTTGCTTCAGTAATACGTTCGATGTTTTGAGTTGATTTTTGGTAATAAACAGAGCCATTGAATGTAAATTTCTTCCAGCGTTTCAAATATCCAAGGTCAAAGGTGTTGGAATAGGAGGGATCCAGATCAGGGTTTCCTTGTCGAAAAAAGGTAATGCTGGAGCGAGAGGGGAATGGATTCAACGACCAGCTTCTGGGTCGTCTAATTCTTCTACTAAATCCAAGTGTAAAGCTTTCTTTTTCTGATAGTTCATAGGACAAATTAAAGGTAGGGAACCAGTCCAAATATTTTTTTTCAACTTTTTCGTTAGTAGTTTGTTGATCGATGATGATGTTGGAATGCTCCATTCGTAAACCCAATAAATAGGAGAATTTATTTATTTTTTTTCCAAATTGCGAGTAAGCAGCATTCACATTTTCGGTGTACACCAAAACGTTTGAAAGATCTGTATTGGTAACAAAAACATTGTTTTCTTCAAGGGTAACCTCGTAGTCATTTTTTTGAGTCTTGAAATTCCCTCGATATCCAATTTCAAATTGTGTTTGCTCATCAATTGGCCATACGTAATCTACTTGGTACAAAATTCTTTTTTGAGATTCTAAGGTAAACACCTCTTCAGGAATAGAGCTTCTGATATCTGAATCTTCATCTTCATCACTTGTTTCGTATTGAAACTCAGCTACCAGTTCGTGTCCTTTATCATTAAATTTTTTGGTGTAGTTTGCCGTTAATTGTTTGGTTTGATCTAACTCTACCTCGTCTTCAAAGCGATCAGAATTGAAAGTCCCAGTAGAAGTAATTGTTTCTATGAATGTAGAAACCAAGTTGTTGCGATCACTATCCCTGTAAAAACCTGAAACTGTCAAAGAGGTTTTTTCATTTAAATTGTACTCTGCACCAAGATTGACAAATAAATTTTTACGGTTTCGATCGTAATCTCTTTTTTCATTTGAAAAATTGTTCGGGTTTGTGTTGTCAAAAAATTCACTGTTAAAAAGGCCACCACCATTGGATTGCGAATCGCCAAGGGTTGTGGTACTAAAAAGATTTAATTTTTTTGCTCTCCAGTTCAAAGAAGCACTCCCTCTGTTGTTTTTGGGAATTCCACCATTTACTATTATTGTACCGTTAAAACCTTCTAAACTGTTTTTCTTTAGAATGATGTTTAGGATTCCTGCGGTTCCTGCCGCATCATAACGAGCAGATGGAGAGGTTACTACTTCAACTTTTTCGATAGATTCTGCTGGAATTTGGCGTAAACCTTCTGGACCTGATAAACCTACCAAACCCGATGGTTTCCCGTTGATCAAGATCCGTACATTGTCATTCCCTCGAAGTGAAATGACTCCCTCCACATCAACAGAAACCGAAGGAACATTATCCAATACATCGGAGACACTTCCTCCTCGTACTGTAATGTCTTTTCCTACGTTGTAAATGCGCTTATCCAAACGAATCTCAACGGTAGTTCTTTCAGCTACTAATTCAACTTCATCCAAATTAGAAGCTTCAATTTCCATTCTAATCGTACCCAGATTGGTGTTTGAACGAATAAGTACTCCCTCTTGAGTAATGGTTTTAAAAGAAATGTATTCGGTATTGATATCGTATTTACCGGGGTAAACTTCAAAAGAAAAACGCCCATTAATATCAGTAATACTGCCTTGAAGCATTTCTGGACGACGTTGATTTTTTAGAGTTATGGTAGCGTACTCCAGTGGTTGTTCTGTTTCTTGATCGATAACCACTCCGCTGAGAACAAACTTTGATATGTTTTGTGGTCTTTGTCCAAAAGTTGAGACGGAAATAAATAAAAATAAGATTATTAAACTATGTTTACTTAAACAGAAAAAGTATTTCATTAAATATGTTTGCCTTTTGGACTTGAGATTGAAGATAAGGTTTAATTACTCTTCAAAAAATCTATTAAATTCTCCAATGGTCTTCCAACGATTGCGGTTGATCCATTAGAAATAACAGGTCTTTCAATTAGTTTTGGGTTATTAGCAAGTATGCTAAGGATTTGTTTTTGTGAATGATCACGTCCTTTAAAATTTTCTTTCCAAATAATTTCATTGGTTCTGACCAGATATTGCGGCTCAATTCCCAACAACTCAACTAAATTTTCCAGTTCTGAAATTGTCAAAGGGTTTTTTAAATATTCAATAATTTCTACTTCAAGACCTTTGGACTTTAAGTAATCTAATCCTTCTCTAGATTTTCTACAACGAGGATTGTGGTAAATTGTGTATTTCATTCCAGGGATTTAAAATTTAATGTAATCTTTTGATTCTTGTGCCAGTTGTTCAGGGCTATGAAATTGAATTGAATGGATACCTAAAGCCCTTGCAGCTTCTACATTTCTCAAATTATCATCGATAAATAAAGATTCTTCGGCTTTGAGGTCAAATCGGTTTAGGGTAAGTTCATAAATTTCAGGGAATGGCTTTCGTGTTTTTTCTACTCCAGAAACCAAGATACCCTCGAACCACTGTAAAAACTCAAACTTTTTTATTGCTTTGGGGAAGGTTTCATGACTCCAATTGGTCAGTGCTACAACCTTGTATTCAGTTGAATTAGTAAGTTTTTTGAGGATATCCACAGTTCCTTGAATTTGATCTCCAAGCATTTCATCCCATCGATCGTAGTACATTCGAATTTCTTTTTCAAATTCTGGAAACAAGGCGACACGTTCTTCTGTAGCTTTGGCCATGGGGTATCCTGTATCTTGATTTTCATTCCAATCATGAGTACAAACTTCAGCATAAAAATATTCCATTTTTTGCTTGTCTCCCTCAAATACTTTTATGAAGACCTTATCGGGATTCCAATCGACTAGTACTCCTCCGAGATCAAAAATTATATTTTTTATGTTGGTGTTTTTTTTCATTGTTTTAGGTTAAGTTGTTTTTAGTTAGTTTCATTTTGTCCCATCATCATCAAATAGGATTTTAAGAAAGGATCTATTTCTCCATTAAGAACATCATCTACATTTCCTGTTTCGTATTGCGTTCTTACATCTTTTGCTAATTTGTATGGGTGAAGAACATAGTTGCGGATTTGAGAACCCCATTCAATTTTCTTTTTGGAGGCTTCAATTTCTTTGCGAGCTGAAAGCTTCTTATGTAGTTCTATCTCGTACAATTGAGATTTG
The DNA here is from genome assembly GCA_030829155.1 of Flavobacteriaceae bacterium. Lineage (GTDB taxonomy): Bacteria > Bacteroidota > Bacteroidia > Flavobacteriales > Flavobacteriaceae > Arcticimaribacter. The sequence continues at coordinate 2,454 of JAURBD010000083.1, read as the reverse complement.
AGAAGTTGCATCGCTTTGGTTTTATTGTCCAATTGGGATCGAGTTTCGGAATTTTCAATTACAATACCAGAGGGCTCGTGCCTCAACCGTACCGCTGTTTCTACTTTGTTTACATTTTGCCCACCAGCTCCACTAGAACGCATGGTTTCCCATGATAGGTGTGCAGGATTGATTTGAATTTCAATACTTTCATCAACTAAGGGATAAACATAAACCGATGCAAAAGAGGTGTGGCGTTTAGCGTTACTGTCAAAAGGAGATATTCGAACTAAACGATGTACTCCATTTTCACCTTTTAGCCATCCAAAAGCAAAATCTCCATCAATTTCTAGAGTTACTGTTTTTATTCCTGCAACATCTCCAGCTTGATTGTTGAGTTCTTTGATTTTATGATTTTGTTTTTCAGCCCACATTAAATACATACGCATCAACATTTCGGCCCAATCACAACTTTCAGTACCTCCAGCTCCTGCAGTGATTTGTATTACAGCACTCAGTGAGTCTCCCTCATCGGAAAGCATGTTTCGGAACTCGACATCTTCCAACTCGTTGGTTATGGAATGATAAAGATTCATTACCTCTTCTTCAGAAACATCATCCGATCTAAAAAATTCTAAAAGGACTTCCAAGTCCTCAGTTTTTTGAACAAGATTTTCGTAATCACTCACCCATTTTTTTAGTGTGCGTAGTTTTTTCATGTGAGCCTCAGCTTCTGTGGGCTTATTCCAAAATTCAGGATCGAGAGTTACTTCCTCTTGATTTCGAATTTCGATCAGTTTGACATCAATGTCAAAGATACCTCCTTAATGCGCCGAGACGCTCCAAAAGACCTTTCTGTTGATCTGTTGTTATCATAAACATTATTTTTTGTAAAAATAGAATTAAACTCTTGGAATCCCTTTTTTTGACATTATTTTTTTAGCTTAGGATAAATTTTTTAAATGATGAAACAATTAATCCGTTTTACCTTTATCCTAACTCTTTTTTTGTGTATTTCGCTACAAGCGCAACGTTCCAAGAAAAAAGGAACTTCTGGTCAAGCAACCCAATTGGAAAGCCTTGTTAATACCACAAAATCTTTTAAAGGTTTTTTTGACTTTTTCTACGATGACAGTAGTGGAAAGGTTTATTTAATGGTCAATAAAAAAAATCAAATCGATACTGAATTTCTGTACATCAACAGTTTAAGTGCAGGAATCGGCAGTAATGATATTGGACTGGATCGGGGGCAACTGGGCAACGAGCGAGTAGTTTATTTCTCTAAAGCTGGTAATAAGCTTCTTTTGATTCAGCCGAATTTAAAATATCGTACCAGCACTTCTAATTTTTTGGAAAAACAATCTGTAAAAGAGGCATTCGCCGAATCTGTTTTGTTTGGTTTTTCGATTATCGAAACATCAGCATCTGATTATCTTGTAGATTTAACACCTTTTTTGATGCGAGATACCCACGGGGTTGCTCAACGTTTAAAACAAACCAAGCAGGGGAGTTTTACCGTAGACAAATCTCGTTCGGCAATTTCACTTCCACGAACCAAAGCATTCCCAGAAAATATTGAATTGGATGTTTTGTTGACTTTTGGTGGTAAAGCAACGGGTGGATGGATTCGATCGGTTACTCCGTCTCCTAATAGTGTGAGTGTAAAGCAGCATCATTCGTTTGTTGCTTTACCAAAAATTCCTTTAACACCTAGAAAATTTGACCCCAGAAGCGGGGCAATTCCATTCTCATTTTATGATTATTCTACTCCTGTTGAAGAATCTACTAGACAAATTTACACTTTGCGACACCGTTTAGAAAAAGTCAATCCCACTGCATCTTCTAGTAAGGCTAAAGAACCCATAGTTTATTATTTAGACAACGGTACTCCAGAACCCGTTCGATCTGCTCTTTTGGAAGGGGGAAGTTGGTGGAATCAAGCTTTTGAGGCAGCTGGTTATGAGGATGCTTTTCAGATTAAAATGTTGCCCGATGAAGTAGATCCCTTGGATGTTCGCTACAATGTAATTCAATGGGTTCATAGATCCACTCGAGGTTGGAGTTATGGTGCTAGTGTTGTAGATCCGAGATCTGGAGAAATTTTGAAAGGTCATGTAAGCTTGGGGAGTTTGCGGATTCGTCAAGATTTTTTGATTGCACAAGGACTAACCCACGCACCTTATGCAAATGGTAATACTGACGAAAGCCAAATGTCCGAATTTGCTATTGCTAGGATTCGACAGCTATCTGCCCACGAAATTGGGCATACACTTGGTTTTGCACATAATTTTGCTGCTAGTACAAACGACAGAGCCTCTGTTATGGATTATCCCCACCCAAAAATTGATATTGTTGATGGTAAAATTTCGTACTCAAATGCTTATGCTGAAGGTATTGGTTCTTGGGACAAAACTTCTGTACAATATTCTTACAGTGATTTTCCAGAAGGAACGGACGAGACTCAAGTGTTAAATT
>JAURBD010000064.1 GCA_030829155.1 Flavobacteriaceae bacterium | reverse complement strand
TTCGTATTGATTAAATGTTTGCTCAGTCAAAGTTTGAGACCCACCTGTCTCTGCTTCTGGTGTTGCAGGAGAGTATGAACGTCTACTGAAGTTTCTCATTTGTCCACCAAGTGAAGTTTTAAATCTGAAATCATCTCCAAGTTTCAACTCAGCATAAACATCTCCTAGTAATCTTAGAGATTTATTGTAATCATCCTTGCCACGTATTAGTGTTGCATAAGGTGTATTTGCATTACCCAATCCAAGAGAGGTTGCATAAATTCCGGAAAAGTCTCCATCGTCTTCACGAAGAGGAATTAAGGGAGAAGAGCGCAATGCTTCCTCTACTTGATTTCTGTTACGTTCTTTATCAACAGTTGCATTTAAATGCTGACCTACTCTTAAGATGTTTCCAACTTTGTAAGATGAATTTGCACGGATACCAGCTCTTTCATAACCAGTTTCAATTTGAATACCATCACGTTTGAGATAGTTTAAAGAGAAGAGTGAGCTACCTTTTTCAGTTCCATTTTGAACAGAAAAAGAAATATTTGTTGTTGGTGCTGCATCGAAAATTGCATCCATCCAATCAGTCCCGTTTGGATTTACAGTTGATGCCTGCTCAGCGCTTATACCTTGTAAAGTACTCGGTATAACGGGAGAAGCTCCGACTCCATATTGAGGGTGAGTAAGAGCACTTCCATCATTTCTTTTACTTTCCCAAATCATTTGACCGTGCTGTTCAGCATTCAATAATTGTGGAAGGTTAACAGCTTGAGACATCCCAGTAGAAATTTCCAAAGAAACTTTAGATCCTCTTGTAGCTTTGCCACTTTTAGTTGTGATTACAATTACACCATTCGAAGCTCGTGATCCGTATACAGCAGCAGCTCCATCCTTAAGAACGTTCATCTGTGCTATATCGGAAGGATTCAAACTATTAAGTACGAAAGCATCGTTGGTCTGAACTCCGTCAATAACGTACAGTGGGTCATTGTTGTTTGGAGTACCATATCCACGAATTCTCACTGTTGGTGCAGAACCAGGTTGACCGTTTGTTACAACAGACACCCCAGAAACTCTACCCTGTAACACTTCAGCAGCATTTACAACAGGAACTTTAACAGCGTCAGCTACGTCAACAGTTGCAACAGCTCCAGTTACGCTTCCACGTGCTTGAGTACTATAACCAGTTACAATAATTTCTTCAAGTTGGCTAACAGAATCTTGAAGGAAAATTGTCAAATTGGTTAAACCATTCACTGCTAATGTTTGTGATTCAAAACCAATACTAGAAATTTCGAGAGAGTCCTCTGAACTTGTTTCTATTGAAAAGTTACCATCGAAGTCAGATGTTGTCCCTTTATCGGTTCCAGAAATGATAATTGTTGCTCCAGGAATAGGAACTCCGGCAGCATCAAAAACTACTCCAGTAGTTGATTGTTGGGCATGTAACAATAGTCCGCAAAAAAGAAGAACTAGAGTCACAGCAAAATTGATTTTTTTCATTTTTTGTTGTTTTGATTAAATATAGTTGTTGTTTTACGGGCATAAATATAGTAAATAAATAATTATATAAAAATATTACTTCCTTTATTTGACAGGTAATTTAAACATCTCAAAGTTTGATTTCAATTTGAAATAAAATTTAGGCAATTATAAATGCATGGTTCTCAAAATATTAGTAAGAATGGTGAAAATTCATCGAAAAGCTTAAAAAGCTCGTATTAAGAAAACGTAAACTTCCTGATAAAAAATGATGATATCATAAAAATAAAGTGCTCAATTAATTTATTCTGAAATTATTTTAGTAATAATTGAATTTCTAATAAATTTACCTGTGAAAAAAGCTCTAAATTTGGAAATTAAATAATTTTACATTAATGTCAAATTCAATTAAAATACAGCTCGTATTATTTATAATTTTCAGTCTAAACCAGAGTCTTTTTTCACAAATAAGTCCAAAATCAATAGAAATTGTTCGAGATGGTTACGGGATACCGCATATTTTCGCACAAACAGATGCTCAAGTTGCTTACGGGTTAGCATGGGCACATGCTGAAGATGATTTCAAAACCATACAGCAATCTTATCTTGCAGGAAACTTCTTGCTAAGCAAACATATTGGAAAAAAAGGTATTCCTGCAGATTTTTTATCTCAATTTATTCGATCCGAGGAATTGGTAAATCTTCAATATGAAAAAGAAACAAGCCCTGAATACAAAAAAATTCTAGAGGCATATGCAGCTGGAATGAATAGCTATGCAGAAAAGCACCCAGAGGAAGTGCTTTCCAAAGAACTATTCCCAGTTACCCCGAAAAAAATGATGAGGTACGGGCAATTACAATTGTTCATCTCATCAAAAGGTGACTATTGGGTTTCAAAAATAATTGAAAATGATTTGAACTACACCCCCTCAAAAGAGGATTTGAAGGGTTCGAATACATTTGCTTTTAATAGTTCGAAGACCACCGATGGGAATATATATTTGGCAATCAATACTCACCAACCTCTTGATGGGCCTGTATCATGGTATGAAGCACATCTTTGTAGTGAAGAAGGAACCAATATTTTGGGAGCCCTTTTTGCAGGTAGTCCAAGTATACTAATTGGTGCAAATGAACATCTTGGCTGGGCACATACAGTTAACCAACCTGATAAAACCGATGTTTATGCATTGCAAATGCATCCAAAAAAGAAAAATATCTATATTGTTGATGGTGAAGAATTTAAGCTGGAAACCTACAAGGCTAAAATGAATATTAAAGTTTTTGGTATTCCGTTAGGAATTTCAAAAAAATACTACAGAAGTATTTTTGGCCCTACCCTAAAAAACAAATCTGGTTATTATTCAGTGAGAACTCCTGCTCTTTTTGAAATAAGAGGTTTAGAGCAGTGGTGGAGAATGAACAAGGCTACTTCTTTCAAGGAATTTTATGATATATTAAAAATGCAAGCACTCCCGGGTTATAACATTGGATATGCAGATAAAAACGACACCATCTTTTATATCTCTAATGGTCTCATTCCTAAAAGAGTTGAAGGTTATGATTGGAAAGAAGTTGTTCCTGGGAACACTAAGAAGACATTATGGACAGAGACTTATGAGATTGAAAAACTTCCTCAAGTAATTCAACCAAAATCAGGATATTTTTACAACACAAACCATTCTCCGTTTAAATCAACTGATGAAAAAAATAATCCTGATGGAGAATTGTTTTCATTGGATATGGGTTTTGAACGTTATGACAATAATCGCTCTATTCGATTAAAAGAGTTAATCGATGCTCAGGATAAAGTTTCCTATAAAGACTTTAAAAGAATTAAATACGATAGAAAATATCCCAAAAAAATGAATTTCTCTTGGATGGATATAAATGCACTTTTTGAAATTGACTCAAAAAGATATCCGGATATAGCTTCCCTGATTCAACGAATTCAAAATTGGGATAGAAAGGCAGATGCAAACTCGATGGGTGCTGGGACTTTTGGGGTTTTGTATTATAATCTTTATCCGTATTATGATGCTTTACCAGAAACTAAAATTTTTCCAGAAACTACTTTGGTTCAAGGATTAAGAGATAGTAAAGCATATCTACTTAAATACTTCAAAACATTGGATATTACATTGGGAGACTTTCAAAAACTGGTTCGAGGAGAAAAAGAACTTCCAATTTATGGTCTTCCCGATGTGATAACTTCAATGAGCGCAAAACCACATAAAGATGGAAAAGTAAAGATTGTTAGTGGAGAATCATACATTGAGCTTGTACGCTTTACTCCCCAAGGAACCTTGATCGAATCTTCAATTTCATACGGTAGTTCAGATCATCCAGATTCACCGCATTTTGATGATCAAATGGAGATTTACTCACAATTTAAAACTAAGAAAATGTCTTTGAGTAAGGAGGATACTTATAAAAATGCTAAACGCATTTATCACCCAGAATAGAATTTATTGATTCACCAACGCTAATTTGTAAATTTCAATATAGCTTCCAACAATCATGTTCAAATCAAATTTACGCGCTTCTTTTTGTGCATTGTCCTTAAATTTTTCCAAAATTGTTTCATTTGACAATAATTGTATACTCTTCTTGGACATTCCGTCAATATTACCTACATCAAAAAGATAACCCGAAACACCTTCTATATTTACCTCGGAGAGTCCACCAGCGTTTGAAGAAATTACAGGAACTCTCATCATCATAGCCTCTAGTGCTGATAACCCAAAACTTTCTTTTTCGGATGGAAGAATAAAAAGGTCGGAATAACAGAGTACCTCAAAAACTTGATTGCTTTTCCCTAGAAATTTAACAGAATCAGAAATCCCTTTTTTACTGCAATAGTCTATTGCTGATTGTTTGTCTGGTCCCTCCCCAACCATAATTAATTTTGCAGGGACTTTTTTAATGATTTGTTCGAATACTTTTACAACATCTAAAACTCTTTTGACCGACCTAAAGTTACTTACGTGTGATACAATACGTTCATGGGGTTCAGCAATAACATATCGTTCACAATCTTCATTGTGGCTTGAATGCTTATTGAAGTCAACAAAATTAGGAACAACATTAATTTCTTTTCTAATATCAAATAAAGCAAGTGTGTCTTCTTTTAAACTTTGAGAAACTGAAGTTACACAGTCGGAATTATTAATACTAAACTCAACAGCAGATTTGTAGAAAGGATGACTTCCAACAAGTGTAATGTCAGTACCGTGTAGAGTGGTAACAATAGGTAATTTGATTCCTTGATCTTCCAACATTTTTTTTGCCATATATGCAGCATATGCGTGAGGAATAGCATAATGCACATGCAACAGGTCAATTTGATGTAATTTGACCATGTCTACTAATTTACTAGACAAAGCCAGCTCATAAGGTTGGTAGTGAAAAAGAGGATAATCAGGTACATTCACTTCATGAAAATGAAGATTATCACTCAAAGCTTCTAAACGTACGGGTTGCTTGTAGGTTATAAAGTGTACTTCATGCCCATTTATAGCCAAAGCTAAACCGAGCTCAGTAGCCACTACTCCACTTCCTCCAAAGGTTGGATAACAAACAATTGCTATTTTCAAATGATTAATTTTAATTTATTATTGCATCGTAAATATAACGCTGAATACGGGTTCTAATATCATGTTTTAACAACAAATTATTTTCCATTGAAGGATAAGTTCTGTTTGATAAAAAAACATAAATCAATTCATTTTCTGGATCTGCCCATGTATAAGTCCCAGTAAATCCAGAATGTCCAAAACTAGTCTTTGGAACACACCCACAGGTAGAACCCCTTCCTTCAATCTGTGGTTTATCAAAACCTACACCCCTTCTATTACCTTCATCACAATAGAGACATTGATTGAATTGATCAAAAGTTGTAGAAGAAAAAAACTGATTATCATTATAAAGTCCTTTTTGTAAAAACATTTGCATAATGGCCGCAACTTCAGTTGCATTAGAAAAAAGACCTGCATGTCCACCGATTCCTCCTAGCATTGCAGCACCCATATCATGAACTTCACCTTTTAATTCTTGATTCCTAAAATACGTGTCTATTTCTGAAGGAATTACCCTCAAATTTGGGAGGTTTGTTTTTGGATTAAAAGTAGTCTTCTTTAAACCCATTGGTTTATATAATAAATTATTTGCCAATTCTGATAATGGTTGTTTGTATCGCTCCTCTAAAAGATCTTTCATTAAGAAATAGGGTAAATCAGAATACTTATATTCCAAGGTGTCGCGTAATTCACTTGAAATTATTTGATTACTAATTTCTTCAATCACTTTCTTTTTCCCGTAAAAATTGTCTGCCACTGGAATTGGATAACGATTACTTTTTCTTTTTCTGTAAAATTTTTTATTCAATTTAGTAGATCCTTTTTTTAATGTTTCTTTGTAAAAAGGAATCCAAGGGACAAGGCGTGCATAGTGAGAAAGCATATCCTTGATCTTTATGTTTGCCTTGTTGGAATTCTCCCATTCTTCCTTTAAAGAACCTAGAGTGGCGTCTAAAGAAAGTTTCTTTTGATCTACCTCCTGAATCACAAGAGGTAAAGTGGTGAGTATTTTTGTTAGAGAAGCTAAATCGTAAATATCGTTATTGGTAACGGGTATTTTTTTTTCATAAGTATGAAATCCATAGCTTTTGTTAAAAACTACTTTCCCATAACGAGCTACAAGAATTTGCATTCCTGGAGTCATCAATGAATCCATTGCAACTTTCGCAAGCTTGTCAATTTCTTCTAAAGCTTTCGGGTTTAATCCTACTTCCATTGGAGATCCCGTTCTGAGTTTGGTTGGACCTTCAAGGGTAATCCCGGTGCCTGCTGGGAAATTAGGATGAATTGAAACCGGTAATTTTCCTGTTGCCTTATGTTCACCTAAAAAAACTTTTGCTGAAGCTTTTTGAGCAAGGGTACTGTTTTGATAACTTACCACAATCCCCTCAATTTCATTCAAGTTTGACAGTTTACTAAGCGCATATGGCTTAACAAATACATTTAAAATTAGTTTATGATTTTTTGAAAGAGCAGCAAACAATCGTCTTTCTTTTTTTGAGAAACTTGAAGCTTTCCATGGATTTTCATTAGAACGATGAAAACTAATAATTATGGATTTGTGGGGATTTAATGCTTCGATAATTTGATTGATTGACATTGAAGTGCTAACCTTATGAAGCTTTATTTTTGAAGATAAAGTCGATTCAAAATGTAATCCATCATCATCACCAAGTTTTATGTAACCATAAGTAGTATTGACATCAAGAGGCAAAATGTTATTTTTATTTTGGACAACCGTAACAGCTGATTCCACTGCCTTTTGAATTAAATAATCATCTTTTGGAGAATTGAGATCTTCAATTAAATTTATAGATGAAGTCGCTTGTGATTTATTTAAGCCAACAAAATACTTTGCTTTTAATATTTTCTTTACTGAATGAGCTAACCGTTCTTCAGAAAACACCCGATCATTAAAAGCTCGCTTCATCTCTTTAATTGCTGATTTGACGTCATTTGGAATCAATAAAATATCGTTCCCAGCTAAAAAAGCTGCTACGTCAATACCATATTTTGGACTAATATCAGATGCACCTTTCATGTTTAATGCATCAGTAATGACTAGGCCTTTATATTGCAATGAATCAAGGAGTAACTCTTTTACTATTTTCGGGGATAATGATGATGGAGTCCCTGGATCGAAAGCTTTTATATCTAAATGAGCAACCATAACTGAGGAAACTCCCTCTTGAATGATTTTTTTAAATGGATACAGCTCTATTTCGTGAATTCGTTTTTTAGAGAAATTAATTGAGGGTAAGCCTAAATGAGAGTCGGTTTCTGTATCACCATGTCCGGGGAAATGTTTTGCAGAAGATAAAACTCCTGCCTTATGCATTCCTTTGATAAATACAATTCCTTTTTCAGAAACATTATTTTTATCCTCACCAAAAGATCTATTCCCTATGATTGGGTTTGATGGATTAGTATTGATATCAACTGAAGGAGCAAAATTAATATGAACCCCTAAGCGTTTTGCTTGTTCCCCTATTCTAAAGCCGATTTCCTCGATGATATCATTTTCTTGAATTGCCCCAAGAGTCATGTTCCAAGGAAATGCTTGTACAGAATCTAAGCGCATTGCGACCCCCCATTCAGCATCCATTCCTATCAGTAAGGGAGTTTTAGCTTTATCTTGAAATTGATTCAGCCAATTTGTTTGACCAAGAGGACCTCCCAAAGAAAAGACGACTCCTCCAATTTTGTCTTCTTCAATATTATTGGTAATTTTTTCAAAATGTTCTTTTCCCTGTTCTGAGAAAGCCATTACCATAAAAAGTTGGCCTATTTTTTCTTCTAAACTCAAAGAAACATATGCACTATCAACCCATTTGATTTGGTCTTTAACATTTGATGCTAGAAGTGGATCTGGAGTTTGAGCAAAAAGTGTATATCCACAAAAGAATAAAAAAAGCAGGTACCGCATATGATGTTGGGTTTTATTTTATAAAACGGGAATGCCAACTATTTCCAGCTGGTCCTTCCCAATGACTTAAATATTCTTCTTTATCTACTACTAAATTATTAAAAACAATTGTTTCTGAAGTTACTTTTCTTTTTTTTGCAAGAGAGCGAAACTCTTTTAATGGGGTGTACAAAAGCTCATTCCCTCTTTTGTGAGTAACATTCATTTTATCTAAAAGTTCTATTTGGTATTGTTCTTCAATGCTTTGAATAAATCTCACAGAGGAGTCAATTGAACAGCCTGTTGCACCTTGATTTTGTTCATCAAGACCTATTACAATAAACCTATCATAAGGGATCTCATAACCTGTTATTAAATCAGTTCCGTGAGCAGTCCATTTTTTTAAAAATTCTTGAAGTTGTTGGTCTAGCTTTTCTTTTTCTTTAGAGGAAAAAGGACGGGAAGCTTGATAAATCCAGACGCGAGCATAATTTGGAAGATCAGAGAAAGGAATTAACATGGATTATAAGTCTTTTGCAGTAGCGATAAGTTCAGCAACATCAAAAACAGGTATCTCACCCTCTTTTTCTTTGTTTTTTATTCCATCGGTGAGCATGGTGTTACAAAAAGGACATCCTGCTGCAATAATATCGGGCTTAACTTCAAGAGCTTGTTCGGTTCTTTCAATATTGATGTCTTTAGAACCCTTTTCTGGTTCTTTAAACATTTGGGCACCTCCAGCACCACAACAAAGCCCTTTTGCTTTACAATTTTTCATCTCAACCAACTCAGCGTCTAATTTTTTAATTAGATCACGAGGAGCTTCATAAACATCGTTTGCACGCCCCAAATAACAGGGGTCATGAAAGGTTATTTTTTTGCCTTTGTAAGATCCTCTTTCAATGGTTAGTTTTCCTTTATCCAATAAATCTTTTAAAAGTTGAGTATGATGGATAACCTCATAAGATCCTCCTAATTGGGGATATTCATTTTTAAGGGTATTAAAACAATGAGGACATGCTGTTACTATTTTTTTAACTTCATAACCGTTGAGTACTTCAATATTTGCTATTGCCTGCATTTGGAAGAGAAACTCATTTCCAGAGCGTTTTGCTGGGTCTCCAGTACAACTTTCTTCGGCTCCCAAAACAGCATATGAAACACCAGTATTGTGTAGTAGTTTTACAAAAGCCTTTGTTATTTTTTTGGCTCTTTCGTCAAAGCTTCCAGCACAACCCACCCAAAATAAAATTTCTGGAGTTTTTCCTTCAGCGGTCAATTCTGCAACTGTCGGTACTTTAATCATAAGTTTTATTTGTCGTTCATACCATCATCAAAAACCTGAATAGTTACTTCTTTATTAACTAATTCAGTGAATTTTCCTTTATATTGAGTAGCTTTTACCAAATGATTGTCAATCCAATGAC
>JAURBD010000016.1 GCA_030829155.1 Flavobacteriaceae bacterium | reverse complement strand
TTTTCATTAAAAGGAAGTAATTTGTTCCAACTCTGTATTAAAAGAAAGGATGCGTTCTCCAAATTTTTCAACAGCCAGATTTCTCAATTTTAGATCATCTTCTGAAAGATAAAGTTCAAAATCATCTCGATTGCTACAATGGTATTGGGTTGCATAACTAACACCTCCCATGTCCTCTTCGGTGACAACTTTAAATAAAACAACTTTATTGAATTTCCCTGTTTTCTTCATTTTGGGAAGATATTCAACATTCATCCAGTCAATCCATTGAGATTCAATAGAGAGTTCTACATGCGTGGTTACGTTGTATATAAACATAAAATCATCTTATGAAATCATATCAAAACCTGTGTAGGGTACAAGCACTTTTGGGATTTTAATCCCTTCCGGGGTTTGACAGTTCTCAAGTAGTCCGGCAAGAACTCTGGGTAATGCTAGTGAACTTCCGTTTAAGGTATGGACCAAATGTTTACTTCCGTCATTGGCTTTGTAGCGAAGTTTAAGTCGCTCCGATTGGAAACCTTCGAAGGTAGAAACAGAGCTGATTTCCAGCCATTTATCTTGAGCTGTAGAAAACAATTCAAAATCATACGTTAATGCAGAGGTAAAACCTAAATCTCCCCCACAAAGCCTTAGTATTCTGAATGGCAGTTCAATTTCATTCAAAATACCACGCACATGATCAACCATTTCTTCTAGCGCTGCTTCAGAACGTTTAGGCGTTTCCAGGCGAACGATTTCTACTTTGTCAAACTGATGCAGTCGGTTTAGACCGCGAACATGAGAACCATAACTTCCAGCTTCTCGTCGAAAACAAGGAGTGTAACCCGTTAAGCAAATGGGTAATTGTTTTTCTTCTAAAAGTTGATCTCTAAAGATGTTTGTCAAAGGAACCTCAGCTGTTGGAATCAGGTATAAATCATCGGCGGTTACGTGATACATTTGACCTTCTTTATCGGGTAATTGTCCCGTTCCATAACCCGAAAGTTCGTTTACAAGATGAGGCACTTGAGTTTCTTGATATCCAGCAGCAACATTTTTGTCTAAAAAGTAATTGATCAAAGCTCGTTGTAATCTAGCTCCTTTTCCTTTGTAAACAGGAAAACCAGCCCCTGTAATCTTACTACCGAGTTCAAAGTCTATCAAATCATATTTTTTGGCTAATTCCCAGTGCGGTAGGGCTCCCTCAGAAAGTTCTGGTATTCTTCCACTACGTTCAACTTCAATATTGTCCTCTTCAGAACTTCCCGATGGAACATTGTCTTTGGGTACGTTGGGAATTTGATAACGCAATTCACTCATTTTATTCTCTGTGTCTTGCAATAGTTCTTGAAGTTCTTTTGAACTGAATTTTAATTGACCAGAGCGTTCTTTGAGTTCCTGTGCTTTGTCAGATTCTCCAATTTTAAACAGTTCACCTATTTCTTTGGCAAGACTATTTGCTTCAGCAAGTTGTTGGTCCAGTTCGGTTTGGGTCTTTCTTCGGCTTTCATCCAAATCAAGTAAATTATCGATCAGTTCAACTTCTTTGAAATTTCTTTTTTTCAAAGCTTCTAGGACAGCTTCTTTATTTTCTCTGAGATATTTTAATTGTAACATAAATCCGTTAATAGGGTATTACAAAGGTATTGTTTTATGGTTAGTGATTGAAGCTTTCGGAATCAAATAATTCAATACATTTATTTTTATCCTTTTCAAGTTGATTTTGAAGTTCGTCAAGGGAATCAAATTTTTGTTCTTCTCTAATTTTATGAAGTATTTCTATGGTTAAAGATTGTTCATAAAGATTTTCATTAAATTCAAAAAAGTGAACTTCTATGGTTTTAGTTTTACCATCTACCGTAGGACGCATTCCAATATTCATCATTCCCTGAATGGATTTATCGTTGATTTTTGATTGAATACAATAAACCCCATTTGGTGGACAAAGTTTGTATGTTTCCTTTATTTTAATGTTGGCAGTGGGGAATTCAATGGTTCTCCCGAGCCCTGCTCCTGCGGATACAAACCCACTCACCTGATATGGACGATTTAAGAAGACATTTACTTTTTTCAAATCTCCTTGAGTAAGGGCATTTCTTATTTTTGTAGAGCTTACATTGACCGAAGAAATTTCCTGAGCTGGAATTTCTTCAACCTCAAAACTATAAGTAGCCCCATATTGGTGAATGTCCTTGATCGAAGCTTCGCGATTCCTGCCAAAGCGATGGTCGTAGCCAATAATTACTTTGGATATTTTAAATGTATTAACCAATAAATCTCGAATAAACTCCAAAGAGGTTAATCTTGAAAATGCTTTCGAAAAGGGATGAATAACCAAAACGTCCACTCCGAGTGAGGCAAGTATTTTTTGTTTTTCTTCGAGAGTATCGATCAGTTTGATATCAATATCTTTTTGCAACACCATCCTGGGATGAGGAAAAAAAGTAAGCACAACAGATAAGTGATTTTTTTCTTTGGCTTGTTGAACCAAATTTGCAATTATTTTTTGATGACCAACGTGAACTCCGTCAAAAGTACCAATAGTAAGAATACTAGGTGTTTGTTCCTGGTAGTTTTCAATATGCTTAACTATCTTCACTAAAATTAGATATATTTAGAAGTGCTTTACAAAACTATGATTTTTAGACTTAAAATTGAGGTATAATTATTGTATGTTTAATCAAAATATAAATTTATCCTCCTTTTGTGAAAAGTAGATCTCTCTTATTTTTTCTTTTAACTTCTTCCTTCTCTTTTGGGCAAGAGCTGAGTTTTTTCAAAGAAAATTCACAACATTCTTCCTTTTTAGAAAACCCTATTGCTCAAGATGAGATAGAAACCTTATTTCTAGATCCAGAACAGTTGAAGTCATTTATTTCAAAAGATGAAGCAGTTATCCGTTTCTCTGAAGGAAAAGGGATTGTTGAAATGCCAAACGAACTAGGAGCCATTGAAAAATTTAACCTTCAAGAAGTTCAAGTAATTTCCGCGGCTTTGTCAAAAGCCCATCCAAAGATTAAGACCTATATTGGTAAAAGCTTGGATCGACAAAATGTCAATATTCGTTGGAGTGTTTCACCGATGGGATTAAATGCAATGATTCAATCTCCTCGAGGAACATTTTTTATACAGCCCAAAAAGGGAAGTAAGCAAAGCGAACACTTATTTTATAAAAGAGGAGGAAAAATTTATGACGATTTCAAGCATCTAAATTGTTTGTTGAATGCTGAGGAAGAATTTAAAAGTAAGAAAAGAACGTCCCTACTCAATCCAAGAAATGCATCAAAAAAAAGTTCTGATCAACGACTCAAGACCTATAGAATAGCCATTTCTACCACGGCCGAATTCACAAATTTTTGGGGTGATGAAGACGACTCCAATGGGACCAATAGAGAAGATGCTTTTGCAAAAGTAGTAAGTACAATTAATCGAATCAATCAGATTTTTGAAACTGATTTGGGAGTTCACCTAGAATTAGTTTCGGCGCTAAATCTCATTTACGATGACCCTGAGACCGACCCCTATGGAAATGATTTTAATAGTGAAATACAAGAAGTATTGACCGATGTAATAGGAGAATCCAATTATGACCTGGGCCATCTTTTTGATTTTGGTGCTGCTGATGGCAATGCAGGAAGTGTTGGAAATGTTTGTGTAGACGGAAGAAAAGGAAGAGCCTTTACTTCTCACCCTTTTGTCGATCTAAAAGGAGAAGGTGAATTTTTGAATGATTATTTTGACCTCGATTTTGTAGCCCACGAAATAGGACATCAATTTGGAGGATACCATACCTTTTCCCATCAACTTGAAAGTGCAGCAACACACGTTGAACCAGGAAGTGGGACAACCATTATGGCATATGCAGGAGTAACACAAAGCGACAATATTCAAAACCACAGCGACCCTTATTTTCATTACATAAGCATAAAAAACATTGAAGATTACATAGCCAGGAACAGCTGTCAATTATCCCTTGAAATTGAAAACCAACCTCCAGTAGTTTCTGCAGGTCAAGACATCAGTATTCCAAAGGACACAGCTTATGAGCTAAAAGCAACGGCTTCAGATCCTGACAACGATCAATTGACCTATTGTTGGGAACAATTGAATGATGGTTTAATTACCCGTTCTAATTTTGGCCCAACTGTTTTGTCGGGATCCACCAACAGATCTTTTCCCCCGACAACCTCACACATTAGAACCATACCTACAATGGAAAGAGTTCTGGCAGGTAAATTGGTCCAAACAAATCCACAAACTGCCTTGGATTGGCAATCTGTTTCTTCACTTCAACGGAATTTACTTTGGGGGGTTACAGTTCGGGATAGAACCCTAACAAGCTCTGGGAGCATTGGGCAAACTGCACTGGATTATAAAACAATTTCTGTAGTTGAATCTGCTGGACCCTTCAAAGTATTGTCTCAGAACACCAACGCCACTGTATGGCAAGCAGGTGCAAATGAGGTAATCCGTTGGGACGTCGCAAACACAAATTTAGCCCCCATAAACACCGAAAGGGTTTCCCTGTATTTATCCCTCGACAAAGGTCAAAATTTTTCAACACTTTTAGCCTCAAATGTACTCAATGACGGGCATTTCGACTTTATTGTCCCAGGAAACATTACTACGGTAAATGCAAGAATTAAGATTGTCCCTGAAAACGGGATATACTTTGCGGTCAACAGTCAACGCTTTGGTATTCTCGAGCGATCCTTTGCAACCCCTTTACAATCGGTTAAAAAAGACGAATGTGGTTTATCTGAGGTAAGTTTTGAATTTAAATTAAACAAATATCAAGAATCTGTTGGTGCAGTTTCTTTGAGTTTAAATGATGTACCCTCGGGAGTTGATTACACTATCAATCCCCAAACACTATCCAACGATCAATCAACAGGGGTAATAACCCTAAGAAACCTATCCAATTTAGCTCCGGGAAATTATAAAATGATTTTAGTTTCAAGTGCAGGTTCTATTGAAGCTCAGCAAGTATTTGAGTTCAAACATCAAAAAAGTTTTATTGATCCACCAACAAACTTATCTCCAACCCTTGCCGATGGAATTCAGCTTACTCAACCCAATTTTGTGTGGTCATCAGATGCAAATGCAAACAACTATGTAATTGAAATTTCTTTAACGGATACTTTTGAATCCTTAGTTCTTTCCTCAACCACCACAGCATCAACATTTACTCCTTCACAGAGTCTTTCGGCAGTAACCAATTATTATTGGAGGGTAAAGTCTATTAATGAATGTGGAGAAAGCAGCTATTCGAGTATTCAAAATTTTAATACAGATCAAATCGATTGTCAAGCAATTGGAGCAGCAAACTTACCCATTGAATTAGAAGATGCTACTGTCAGAGGTAGTGGCATTACATATACTGATGTATTCATGGCAAATGACTATTCCATAGCTGATATTAGTGTAGAAATCAGTATTCAACATACCTATTTATCGGATATGACACTTACTTTGATTGCCCCCGATGGCACCGAAGTTTTGTTGGTAAAAAACATAGGCGAAAGACAAAGCAATTTTGTTAACACAATTTTTGATCAAGATGGAGGCTCAATTCAAGAAGCACAAGCTCCCTTTAGCGGGATATTCCAGCCTGCAGAAAGTTTGGATGTTTTCAATGGGCAATCTTCGTATGGGAGATGGAGACTTAAGGTAGAAGATCGAGAACGAGCGGATACGGGTGAAATTATATTGTTTAACATTAATTTTTGTGTTAATGGCTCGATTCTTTTCGATGATGACTTTGATTTAGTAGCAAACCAATACGATAATTGTCCGTTGGTACCCAACCAAGATCAAGCGGATTCTGACGGAAACGGATTAGGAGATTTATGTGATGTAAGCACCTTCAATAACTTTAGAATTTCAAAAGTTGACGAAACCTGTGCTTCAAGAAACAATGGAGCAATACAGATAAACGCCATCGTTGATGTGGATTATCAGGCACAAATTACAGGCCCCAACAGATTTAATGAAACCTACACATTTTCAAACAACACCTTGAACATTCAAAATCTTGATGGTGGGGATTATTTAATATGTTTGAGTACAAGTGCAGCCCCAAATTATGAACCCTGTTTTACGGCATCAATTTTAGAGCCACAATCTTTAGAGGTTAGTTCTTTTGTTGATAAAAGAAACCTGAATTTGACCCTGGTTCTGGAGGGTGCAACTCAGTATACGGTCCTTGTAAATCAAGTTCAAACTCGAGTTGAGCATAAAGATCAACTGAATTTTTCGTTGAGAAAAGGAATGAATATTGTCGAGGTAAATACAAATTTGAGTTGTCAGGGATCCTTTAAGCAAGAAATTTATATTGCGGAGGACTCCGTTTTATATCCAAACCCTTGCAGTGAAGAAGCTTATGTATTGGCAGGAGGTACAAGTCTAGATGTTCAGTACATCATTTATGATGTGCAGGCAAATATTCTTGTTGATCAAAAAATTCGATTGGAGGTTGAAAACAGAAAAATCCCCATAGACATGAGTAGGCTAACTGCGGGAAATTACTTTATCAAAATCATAACAGATCAAAACGAAGAAACCATCAAATTCATAAAGCGATGAAAAACAGTTCAACTATTTGGGTTTTGACATTAATGCTGATGTTTTATTGGTCATGTTCCAAGCCTTCAATCCCACAGCCTCAAGCAGCGAACTTGATAACACCCCAGAACAACAACGCTTGCCTACCTTTGTTTACCGATGGGTTAACAGGAGTAATAAATTTCAGTTGGGAAACCGCACTGAATACCGATTCTTATGAAGTTGTTGTTCGAAATAATGTTTCCAGAACCGAACAAAAAAAAGTAGTAGATTTGACCTCAACAACCCTTGTTCTTGAACGAGGATTCCCCTACACTTGGTGGGTAATATCCTCATCACAAATCAGCTCAGTGAAAACAAAAAGTAAAGTTTGGAGCTTTTACATTGAGGGGATACAACAACAAACCCATTTACCCTTTGCAGCAAAATTGAATTCCCCTTCAGAAGGACAAACACTTGAATCTACATCTGGTCAAATCAATCTAGAATGGACCGGTTCCGATTTGGATAACGACATCGCATTTTATCAAATTTACATAGGAACAAGCCCAAGTCAATTACAATTGATTCAAGACAATTTATCTACTCCAAGTTATTCAGCTTCTCTAAGTATAGGCGAAACCTATTTTTGGAAAATAGTAACGGTGGATCGAAACGGAAACAAATCCGAATCTGTAATTCAGACTTTTAGTATCAGTTCTTAGGAGAGCCGTTAAATTGATTCATTGCCTCTTTAATACCCTTTGAAACAAAGGCTAAGGTTTGTTCAATGGTTTTTTCTACTCTAAAATTGAGTTGTGTTTCCTCTTTTTCGGACCATTTTCCTAGAACAAAGTTTACTGTGTCATATCCTTTTTCTTCACTGTGAATCCCAAAACGAAGCCGAGGATAGTTTGGAGTGTTTAGCTGAGCTTCAACATCTTTTAGTCCATTATGTCCCCCATCACTTCCTCTAGGTTTTAGGCGCAGTGTCCCAAAAGGTAAATTTAAATCATCGGTAATAACCAAAATATTTTGAATCTGGATATTCTCTTTTAATGCCCAATACCGAACAGCTTTCCCACTGCGGTTCATCAGTGTAGAAGGTTTTAATAAAATCAAAGACTTGCCTTTGAATCGGGTTTTAGAAATTGCACCATAACGCAGATCCTCGAATGTTAAATCTTTTTTTTCGGCAAAAGTATTCAATACACGAAACCCAATATTATGTCTTGTATTGTTGTATGAAGTTCCAACATTACCCAAACCAACAATTAAAAATTTTTTCAAGATGTTTTCTTTTGGTTGGTTGTTTTGTTTAAAAAGCTTTTTAAAACAGTTCATCTACTTACTAAAACGTAAATATAAAAAAAGCATCTGATGGAATCCAACAGATGCTTTTTTTTTAAATCGATAACTGGGCTTATTCTGCAGCTTCAATTTCTGTTTCTTCGTTTTCCGTTTCTTCAGTTTCTACTTTTTCCTCAACTTCAAGGATCGAAGCTCTAGAAGTACGAACCTGACAAACAACAGTGTTATCTGGGTGTAAAAATGAATATGCATCGTTTTTAAGATCAGAAGTGGTCAGTTTGTTTCCTAACTCAAGCTCCGAGATATCAGCAATGATGGTATCGGGTAAATTAGAAGGAATCGCACGAACACGTAACTTTCTTTTGTTTAGTGAAAGTGTTCCACCACTATTCAATACTCCAGGAGCAGCACCTTGAACTGTGACTGGTATATTCATTGAAATTTCTTTGTCATCTTTGAGTTCATAGAAGTCAGCATGAAGAATTTGATCACTCACAGGGTGAAATTGAATGTCTTGTAAAATGGCATTGATAGATTTACCGTCGATTTTGATAACTACGGTGTGTGCATTTGGAGTATAAACGAGTTTACTGAAATCGAGTTCTTTCGCTGCGAAGTGTATGGGATTGTTTTCTCCATACAAAACACAGGGAACCATTTCAGCATTACGAAGGGCTTTTGTAGCTTTCTTGCCCACGCTTTCTCTTTTTGATCCGTTAATTGTAATTGATTTCATTGATATTTATTATTGAATTAAACTATAAATTTAGAACTGATTGATTTGTTTTCGTGTACTTCCCGCATAGTGTCTGCGAAAAGATCGGCACAACTCAATACTTTTATTTTGGGGCTTTCTTTTTTTGGTGGAATAGAATCGGTAACGATGAGTTCTTCAAGCAATGAATTTTCGATGCGTTCATAGGCATTTCCCGAAAGCAGTGCATGGGTACAGACTGCACGTACAGAAATGGCTCCACGTTCGCGCATTACTTCTGCGGCTTTGGTCAAGGTTCCTGCAGTATCAACCATATCATCAACAAGAACAACATTTTTGCCTTTTACATCTCCAATCAATTCCATATGAGAAATTACATTGGCTTTTTCACGCTGCTTGTAACAAATTACAACATCGCTTTTAAGAAACTTTGAATAAGCGTAAGCTCTTTTTGACCCACCCATATCGGGAGAGGCAATGGTAAGGTTTTCTAGATTCAAAGACTTCAAATGAGGAACAAATATGGTAGAGGCAAATAAGTGGTCTACGGGTTTTTCGAAGAAGCCTTGAATTTGATCTGCGTGTAAATCCATGGTTATGATTCGTGTTGCTCCGGCAGCCTCAAGAAGATTTGCGATTAGCTTTGCCCCAATAGGAACTCTGGGTTTGTCTTTTCGGTCTTGACGTGCCCAACCAAAATAAGGCATTACAGCCGTTATGCGTCGAGCTGAAGCTCGCTTGGCTGCATCAATCATCAAAAGGAGTTCCATCAAATTTTCTGAATTGGGTTGGGTAGAGCCAATTAAAAAAACTCTTGACCCACGAACAGATTCTTCAAAAGAGGGCTGGAATTCTCCATCGCTGTAATGTGAAAAGGCAACTTCCCCCATTGGAACTCCAAATTTATCTGCAATCTGTTTTGCAAGAACTTCACTTTGAGTACAACTAAAAATTTTTGCTTCTGGTTTCAAACTTCCTAATTTGTTGTTCAACATTTATTTAGGGAATGCAAATTTAAAAATAATTTTAGGTCTGCCGCTCTTTAATGCAATTATTTTAGGTAGGAAAAAATAATTTTCTAATTTTGTCCTCCAATTGCCTTGGTGGCGGAATTGGTAGACGCGTTGGATTCAAAATCCAATTCTTTCGGGAGTGTGGGTTCGATTCCCACCCAAGGTACTTAATCAAAACGTAACTCTTTAAAAAGATAATAGTTGCGTTTTTTTTGTATCAAAATTTGTAGGAAATGATATTTTGAGTTTTATCCATATTACATCAACCGTTTTCCCTCCATTGCACTGTATTTCTCTAGATTTGTATCAGAAGATGATTGTTTGGGCTTTATAACAAGACAGCTTTTGCTCAACTTTAACCTCCAATCAAATCATTAACATGTCAAGAAAATCACTAAAAGAGAAGTTTAACCGCAAGATTATTAAAGCAGGACAAAGAAGTTTTACCCTACCCAAAGAATACCTTGAAGATCTCGACTGGAAAAAAGGGCAAGAGATCATAGTAAGTATCAATGAAGGTAAAAACTGCTGACCTTTAAAAAGGCGGACTAAGGGTTTTATTAAATACTTATTTAAATATATATTTAATGAACTCTCTGTTTATTTTGAATTAAAATATATTCTCTTTCTATGTTTCCGAAGATTGTGTATTCTTTTTCTTTGTATTCAAATTAATAATCCCTCCGAAGAGAATATTGATCTGAGAAAATATAAATTTTTGTTTAGCACCATCCCCTGATCTAGAGGTGGTTTTGATATCGGGTAGATTAATATACCCCCCTTTGAATTCGGTTTGTATGAAGAGGCGTTGAAGGAAAGTAAGATTTAATCCCGATACAAAATGAATCCCAAAGCCAGCCCAATGCCAATGATCATTGCGTTCAAAATTTAAGAGCGAAGCATCCGTTTTAGGATAGTATCCACCAAATCCACCTCCCAGTTGACCGTTGAGGTCGAATTTTCCAAATTTCATGAGTTGGGTGTGTTTTCGAATTTCTAAATTCACATAATTTAGACCATCGGTATGTTCTAACTCAAGGAATCCAGGCTCTATTACTACCGGGCTGTTGTCGTAATTGCCATCATAACGTGTCCCCGTTCCGTTAATAAATCCAGAAGCAACAACCGTTTGGTTTTGATCTACAACATATTTCATATGATCTACCCCAAACGAAATATCCCAACGGTCCTTAAAAAAATAACCCACCCGAACATTGTACTGAGGGCTGGTAATGTGTAGGGGATGTAAATAGGTTTTTGCACTGAAAGAGGAAGGACGGTCTTGAGCTGTTACATCAGCCAAAGTAAAGGCATGGTTGTCTCCATTGAATTCAATATTAGAATCGCTATAAGCGCTCCAATTCCAACCCCAATAGATGTAAAGGTTATTTTTTGAAAGGGAGTTTCTATCCGAGGGAGATTGTGAAAGAACTACAATAAAATTAAATATAAATATCACACTTAAAAAGTGTTTTCTCATAAACTTGTATAGTTTTTAAAATAAACATAAAGATAGTTATTTAATTCTTTTGGGAAGAATCATTCCAAAGGGGTTTTCTTTTTTCCAAAAAAGCACTAAGTCCTTCTTTTGCTTCGGAACTTGATCGTACTTTTGCGATGGAGTCGGCAGTGTAATCAATTAGTTTTTGGTCAATCTCTTTGTCAGCAACTTCGAAAATTAAAGTTTTGGTTTTTTGGAGGGCTTCTGGACCGTTTTTTAAAAGTACTTTGGTAAGCATATCGATGGTGTGATCCAGTTGATTTTCTTGAGTTATTTCAGAAATAAAGCCGTGTTTTAAAGCACTTTCAGAAGTTAGGGTTTCTCCAGTCAACAGAAAACGTTTTGCTGTTTTTGTTCCCACTGTTTTTATTAGATAAGGAGAAATGGTTGAAGCAATAATTCCAATTTTAACTTCACTCAAAGCGAGTTTGATGTCTGAACTACCCACAGCAATATCACAACAACAAACCAATCCCACGCCTCCACCAAAAACAGCACCCTTTACTCGAGCAATTGTGGGTTTGGGATGGCAATAAAGTGTGTTCATCAATTGGGCTAGAGCTTTTCCGTCGGCTTTGTTTTCTTCAAATGAATTTTGGCCCATGCTTTTCATATAATTGATATCACCTCCAGCACAAAAGCTTTTTCCTGCTCCAGCCAAAACAACAACCCTCACTTTTGGGTTAGATTTTGCATTTTCAAGCGCTTTTGTAAGTTTTTTTATTTGATAAGAATCAAATGCATTGTGGACTTCCGGCCGATTCATAACAAGATACAAGACACCTTCTGGAGAAATAAACTCTAGTAATTGTTCATTTGAAGACTGGTTTTTCAGCCCTAAATTATTTAAATATGTCCTCATCTTTTCTTTTTTTGATGAACTTATAAAGTGCTCGGACAAATAAAGTCCGTTGTTTTTATGCCCGTTTCTTTAATGGCTTTAAATCCAAGCTCTACATTCAATAGGTTATGAATCCCTCTTCTTTTCAAAATTGAAGCAGCAATCATACTGCGATAACCTCCGGCGCAATAAATATAAAATTCTTTTTGTTTTGGAAATTTGTTTAGGTGTTCGTTTATAAAATCCAGCGGAGTGCTTAATGCCTGTGGAATCCGTTCTGATCTGAATTCATCCGGTTTTCGTATGTCAAATATTTCCGTTTTTTCAGAAATGCTGTTTTTGAATTCCTCAGCTGTGATTGATTTTACCTGATCTGTTTCTTTCCCAGAATTTTTCCAAGTATCAAATCCTCCTTTAAGGGTGCCTAGAGTATGGTCAAAGCCCACCCTCGAAAGCCGAGTTATGGCTTCGCGTTCTCTTCCTTGGGGAGTTACAAGCAGCAAGGGCTGGTCTACATTTGCAATAACAGCTCCTGCCCATGGAGCAAAACTTCCATCTAGCCCAATAAAAATAGACTGGGGAATGTGCCCTTTGGCAAATTCGTCTTGACTTCGCACATCCAAAATAATAGCATCAGAACGGTTGGCAATTTCTTCAAGTTCCTCTACAGAATATTCTTTTTGACTTCTTTTAATAACGGCTTCAAAGTCTTCATAACCTTCTTTGTTCATTTTGACATTTAATGGAAAATACTCAGGAGGAGGCAGTAAGCCCTCAGTAACTTCTTTTATAAATTCGGCTTTGGTCATGTTTTCTCGAAGGGCATAATTTATTTTTTTTTGTTCTCCTAGGGTGCCAACAGTTTCTTTACTTAGATTTTTCCCGCAAGCAGAACCAGCACCATGTGCTGGATAAACAATTACATCATCTGCAAGAGGCATGATTTTGGACCGTAAGCTTTTGTAAAGCATTCCCGCAAGTTGTTCTTGGGTCATTTCTGCTCCTTTTTGTGCTAAATCTGGGCGTCCAACATCCCCTAAAAACAAGGTGTCTCCACTAAAAATGGCATGATCTTTTCCCTTTTTGTCTTTGAGTAAATAGGTTGTACTTTCGATGGTATGTCCCGGTGTGTGAAGTGCAACAATAGTTAATTCACCTAGAGCAAAATGTTGACCATCTTTTGCTATTATTGATTCAAAATGTGTCTCAGCTGTGGGTCCAAAAACGATTGGAGCCTTTGTTCTATTTGACAAACTAAGGTGTCCACTAACAAAATCTGCATGAAAATGTGTTTCAAAAATATATTTGATTTGAGCTCCATTTTTTTCTGCTTTTTTGATGTAAGGTGTTATTTCACGCAAAGGGTCTATGATGGCAGCCTCTCCTTGGCTTTCAATATAGTAGGCCCCTTGCGCTAGACATCCTGTATAAATTTGTTCGATTAACATTTAGGTTTTTTTAATGGTTTTATCTTTCAATAAGATTTGTATCTGTTTTACTTTGTAGGGTTATTTTTTTCTGAATATCCGAGTTCGTTATCCCTTCCAAAAAGGCATTTACCGCCTCTGAAGTCTCAATGAACAAATTTTCTTCACCAATTATTTGGATTAAATCATTCTTAAAAATGATGTCGCGGACTGGTCCTGTAGCTCCGGCAATCATAATTCTTGTCCCCTGGTTTTTATGGTTATCAAATATTTTTTCGAGCATACCGAGCGCACTTGAGTCAATATAATTAATCGTTTCTGCATTAATGATGATGAGTTCTAAGGCAGCACCTTTGTTTTTGATTTGTTTCAACAATTCTTTTTTGAATAAGTCTTTATTTCCAAAAAATAATTGCGAATCGAATCGGAGAATTAAAATTCGATCATCAGTTTCAATATCATCTTCAAAACGGCTGATATTTTTGTAATAATGAGTTCCTTTTATTTTGGCAAGCACCGCAATATGGGGATTAGATGTTCGGTAGATCATTGTCAACAAAGATATAAGAACTCCTAAAAGAATTCCCTGTGGAATCCCTACGGTCATTGTTATTATGAATGTAAACAAATAAGGAATACACTCTTCTCGATTTTTGACCCATAGTTTTTTGGGATAATTGAAGTCAACCAATCCAAAAATAGAAACCATTATGATTGCAGCCAAAATAGGTATGGGGAGATAATAAAAAAGAGGGGTTAAAAAAAGTAAGGTGAGTAATACAAGTCCAGCACTAAACAAGGCAGCAATTCCTGACTTTGCTCCTCCCTGATCTTGAATTGCTGATCTCGAAAATGATGCAGTAGCAGGGTATGATTGTGCTAAAGATCCAATGATATTTGCACTACCCAGTGCAATTAATTCTTGATTGGGATCTATTTCGTATTCTGTATGTCTTTCTTCTATGGCTTTTGCAATTGATATTGCCTCGGTAAAACCAACCATTGCTAATGTAATGGCTACAGGGATAAGCTCTGTAAATTGATCCTTGTTAAAACTTGGAATCCTTAAATCTGGAAGGCCTTGGGGTATATTTCCTACAATCTTAATTCCATTAAGTTGCCATTGGGTAAAATACAAAAGCAGGATTCCAAAAACGACAACAACAAGGATAGCAGGAATTTTTTTATTGATTTTTTGAAAAGTTTTGATTAAAACGATCCCTGTAATACCTATACCAAAACTGAGCAGGTGGGTTTGTGAAACTTTCGAGACAACTTCACTCAAAAGAACGTGAATTTGATTTGTTTGTGCTATGTCAACACCTAATATGTGTTTCAATTGACTTAGTCCAATAATTATCGCAGCAGCAGAGGTAAATCCACTCAAAACGGGTTTGGATAGAAAATTCACTAAAAAACCAAGCTTAAAGGTTCCTAACAACAATTGAATTGAGCCTACTAAAAGTGCCAAAAAAACTGCTGCTGCTATGTATTGCTCAACTCCAACAATGTTGAGGGTTCCAATCCCGGCAGCAACAATTAAAGAGTCCATAGCTACTGCTCCTATCGACAGCTGTCGAGAAGTACCCATAAATACATAAACAATTTGAGGGGTTAACGCAGCATAAAGTCCAAAAACAGGTGGGAGTCCTGCAATTATAGCATAAGCCATTCCTTGAGCAATAGCCAATATTCCGGCTGTAGTTCCAGAAACAGCATCATTCCAAATCATCTTTTTTTGGTACCTGGGAAGCCAGTGCAGTATTGGAAAAATTTGTTTCAAAAAATTTGTTTTTACAAAAGTACGTTATCTTATTTTATTGTTTTTGAGCTTCAGAGATTAAATATACTAATTAGATGTTTTTATTTTCAATCCAAATTAAATTTGCATCCCTTGAAAAAAGTAACTTAAATTTGATTAAGAATTACTCTATGATTAGAAAAAGCTTTAGAGAACATTTAAATGAGCTCCCAGACACAGTTAGAAGAACGGACTCCAAGAAATTTTACCCTTTATTGGTAGGATTGTTTTTGTTACCTGGGGGATCGTTTCTTTGTCTTTTCGCCCTTTACCTGAGGTTTCTCAGAAAATGAGTTAACCTATTTTAGTAAAACAGCAAAATTTCCTGCCACTTCAATTCCTGCAGATGTCCCCTTATCTTCCAACAAGATTTCTCCAGTTTTTTTAAGCATTAATTTTAGGTGAATTTTAGCATTCATACTTTCTTCAATTCGAGCATCCATAAAACCAGCAATTGGTGCAGCCAATGGAGTTGCTTTTTCTCGTTCTGCTCGAATCCAAAGTTTGTGAGAACGATTTTCCATTTTGATAACGACTTCTTTTTTAGAAACAGAACATTGCTTCAATTGAGATCGGTTATACGTTGTAAATTCAATAAGATTTCCATTGATCAGAACCCCAGCAATGTTTCCGATAAAAGATGTTCCCATCCAGGGGATTTTAGCAATCGATGCTTTGAAGGATATTCCTGATCGACTAAAATGATTGCTTTGCATCCAAATATATGCTTCTGGAAAAGAATGTCCCCAATCTTTTTCTATATAACCTCTACCTTGTTCAAAAGAAACGAGTTTATTCTGATGAATTAGGCTTCCCTCTATACTATGATCCATACTCAAAATACCATGATAACATTCCATAAAAGGAACAAAAGAAAAAGGGCCCATGATACCCGGTGAATGCCAACTACTGGACCATGGAAATCTGTATTTAAACCTTAAATGCCCTTTTAGGCTGGGTAAATCAAGCTCAATACTATCGTTTGTAAAACGATTTCCCCCAATTTGTAAATCATGTCTCTTAGGTTTAGGAATAAATTCTTGAGCATCAAATTTATGATAAGAAGCTTCGAGTTTTTTCCCGTCTAAGACTTGAATAAAAGCTTGTTTATCCCCATTTTCATTCATTGCAATTCCAGGGATGATTGCAAATGCATTTTTTTGACCTGGACTTATTATTTTGTAATACCAGCCTTCAAAAAATTTTTTAGACTTTCCCCAACCGTGATAGCACTCGGGATTCCATATTGCATGAATTTGTTTAAGTAACATGCAGCTCTAAGGTTTTGAATTTTTGAACAAAAAATCAGTTCCAAGGTATTTATCATCCTTGTTGTAATACCATGCTCTGTTTTTGGGCATTTTGATTCCGTTGATTACAATTTCTTCAGCCAATAAAATATATTCCCCGTCGTTTTTTGATTCCTCATGATAAAACTGATATACTTTCATGGCATATGTGATTGGATCAAAATAAAAATACCACCGATCATTCCCTACTTCTTTTTTGTAATTTACCTGAGCAACAAGATATTCTTTTCCTCTAAAAGAGCGTTTTTCTATTTTTGGATTGATTAGTGTGCCTGGATCTTTGAGTTTCATGGGAAGACCGAACAAATAGGTGTAATAATCTCTTGTTCGTTTGGCTTGATTACAAGTGAGGCGGTATTTTTTTTCTTCTTCAGGACTGAATTCGGCTTTCCCATTAAAGAGAATTGAACAAACTTCTTTATCAAGCACTTGAAAAATCAAATTAGAATCGCTCTCGTACTGATTTCTAAAATATTCTTTTTGCAAATCAATAAAAACAGAACTTATTATGGGATTCCTTGACGGGGTTTCCATTGTAATCTTCAATTCCCCTGAAAACTTAACCCAATTGTTGTTAGGGTCGTGGTACTGAATGCTTTTATCGATTAGTTTTTCGCCAGACATATCCTGACCCAAAGAAATAATATAGCTCAGCAGTAGTACTAAAAAAAGTATTTTTTTAAACATTTGATCGAGGAATTAAAGGTGAAAGTTCAAAACATTCTAAATGAAAATACTTAGTAGAAGCCAATAAATGGTCAAAAATATCTGCTACAATATATTCATAGTTTTTCCAGTCTTTATCTTTACTAAAGACGTAAATTTCGATCGGAATTCCTTGTGAACTTGGAGCCAATTGCCTACACATCATCGTCATGTCTTTATTCAACATTGGATGCAGCTCTAAGTAGGCTTCTGTGTAATTTCGGAATAAACCAATGTTGGTTAGGTTACGACCATTAATCAAAAGAGATTTGTCTGCCTTTGAATTGGAGTTATGGGTTTTGATGTCCTCTTCTTTGGTTTGAATAAATTCAGACAATAATTTTATTTTTTTGAGTTGCGAGAGCTCCTCATCCTTAAGAAAACGAATACTGCTGACTTTGATTAAAAGAGAACGTTTGATTCTTCTTCCTGGGGAATCGCTCATACCTCGCCAATTGATAAAAGAGTCAGAAATTAACTTGTACGTTGGGATGGAAGTAATTGTGTTGTCAAAATTTTGTACCTGAACTGTAGAAAGACTGATGCTAATTACAGTGCCGTCTGCATTGTTGTTGGGCATACTTATCCAGTCTCCAATTCGAACGGTGTCGTTTACTGTAATTTGAACACTGGCCACAAAGCCCAGAATGGTGTCTTTGAAAACAAAGAGTAATACTGCAGATAAGGCTCCTAACGTAGTCAAAAAAGCTCCTATCTCGGTCCCTGTCAGTATCGAAAGAATGATTATTCCTCCAACAAACCAAAGAAAGATCATAATCACTTGAATATAGCTGTCAATGGGTTTGTCTCTAAAAGAATCTAATGTTTTGAGATAATCGCTTAGTGATTTTAACAAGGCCCGAGTCAATGCAAGAGCTACAACTACAGTCAGTGCTTCAAAAATATTTTCGAGCCATTGATGCGAAGAAAAAAGCTTGGGGATAAGTTTGTGTATTAAGTATAAAGAAGGTAAGTATGAAATTAATTTAGGTGTTTTGTGTGAAAGTAAAATATCATCAAAAGTACTTTTGGTTTTTTTTGAAATTTCAGCAAAAAAGCCAATAATAATCTTCCTAGAAAACCAGAAAAGAAGAATCGAAATGAGAAGGTACGATAAAAAGAGAATCCCCGTTGTACTGATTTCAGCAAGGTTTTCACTCAAACCATTTTCGAGAAGCTTTTTGTTTATGACTGATGATATTTCTGGACTTTGCATGTTTTTTATTTTTATGCAAATTAGCTTTTTTTCAAGCAATCTGGAAAAGCCAAAGGTAACCTAGTTAAAAAATCTCTTAAAAAAGGATTTCATAACTTAGTTGGAAATCTTTTTATATATGAGAGCTTCCATTCAAATAAACACACTTTTATTGATCTTTCTTATTTTTAGTTGTGCTCAAGAAAAAAAGTCCAAACCTATTACTGGTATGACCAAGGCCGAACAAATTCACAAAGCCGTAATTACAATTGACACCCATGACGATATAAATACAGGGAATTTTACCGATTCGCTGAATTATAGTTCTGAAACTCAATCTCAAGTTCATATCCCTGGAATGCAAAAAGGAGGGCTGGATGTTGCATGGTTTATTGTTTACACCGGACAAGACAGCTTGAATGCTTCGGGTTATGCCAAAGCAGCAGAAAATGCTGATGATAAGTTTAGTGCCATTCATCGTTTAGTAAATGCCTATGCCCCCAATCAAATAGAGCTGGCACTGACACCAAATGATGTAAGAAGAATATGGAAGAGTGGAAAAAAAGTTGCCATGATTGGAGTCGAAAACGGATATCCAATTGGTGAAGACATCAATAATGTTGAGGTTTTTTATAATCGTGGAGCAAGGTATATGTCATTAGCTCATAACGGACACAGTCAACTTTCTGATTCTAACACAGGCGAAAAGGATAATATTTATTTGCATAACGGACTCAGCGATCTAGGAAAGCAAGTCATCGAGAAAATGAATTATTACGGAATGATGATTGATATTTCACATCCTTCAAAAGAAGCAATCCGACAAATGGTGGAGCATTCAAAAGCTCCAGTAATTGCCTCGCACTCTTCGGCTCGGGCTTTGTGTGATCACTCCAGAAATTTAGATGATGAACAATTACAGTGGGTAAAAGAAAGCGGAGGAGTTGTTCAAACCGTTGCTTTCAGCTCTTATTTAAACACCGAAAAACACAATAATTATTTTAAAGCCAAAGACTCTCTTCTAAGAAGTATTGGAGCTAAAAACAATATTAAGGTTCTGGATAAATACCAAATGAGAGCTTTGGAATTTGACAACCTCCAAGAATACATTAAAGAGCGTAAAAAATTAATGTATTTAGCAAAAGAAGCCCTTAAATCTCTCAAGAAAGATGTTCCTCCAGTTTCGGTTAGTGATCTTGTGGATCATATTGATTATATAAAAGATAAAATTGGAATAGATCATGTGGGAGTTAGTTCTGATTTTGACGGAGGAGGAGGAATAGAGGGCTGGAGCGATGCTTCAGAAACTTTGAATGTAACAAAAGAGCTTGTAAAAAGAGGTTACACTCAAAAAGAAATTGAGAAAATCTGGGGAGGTAACTTGTTACGTGTTATGGAGCAAGTTCAAGCATTAGCTTCTGATTTACAAAAAATAAAATAAAAAGTATATTATGAAAGTTTGTATTAAGTTTTCGACGGTAATTCTTATTCTATTGTTTTTTTCATCTTGTAATCTTCCTTTTGAAAAAGCAAACATTGATAATAGTGTGGTTTCAAGTGCACATCCTTTGGCAACCAAATCTGGAATGGAAATGTACCAAATGGGTGGAAATGCTTTCGACGCTGCTGTAGCTTCGGCTTTTACCTTATCGGTAGTTGAGCCAAGTATGAGCGGAATAGGAGGAAGACTCCAGGCAATTTTCAGAAAGGGAAATGGTAAAATCGGAGGAGTTGACGCTTCAACTGAGGTGCCAATTAATTATGTTCCTTTGAAAGAAAAGTTCTCCTATGGTTATGAAACTATTGGAATTCCGGGCGTTGTAGCTGGACTAATAAAACTGCAAAAGGAACACGGATTACTTGATCTTTATACAGTTATGGGACCAGCAATCAATTATGCTGAGAACGGGTTTATTATTTTACCAGGCGAAGTTTATCGTCAAGAATTAGTCCAAGATAAACTGCAAGAATTTGAGGGGACGTCTGAGAATTTTCTCAATACCGATGGTTCTGTTTTCAAAGCAAATAGTCTATTTATTCAGAAAAATCTTGCTGCAACCCTAAAAGTGATTTCTGCCCAAGGTCATAAAGGCTTTTATGAAGGTGAAATAGCGGAAAAAATTGTTGAAGACATTCAATCTCAGGGAGGGATATTGACTTTAGAAGATCTAAAAAATTATAAAGCATTGGATGCCGAAGTAATCGAAGGTGTTTATAAAGGGCATAAGGTTCATGCTTTGTATTTACCTTCTTTTGGGGCAATTACTATTCAAATTTTACAAATTTTAGACCAAATAAAAACCCCTCTTTCCGAAAATGATTGGGCGGTAACTATGGGCAAAGCAACTCGATATGCCTATGAATATCGAACTGCTCAAAAATATAAAGATTCATTAAAAATGATTTTATCTTATAAAAATGCAGGTGAATTTGCTCAGGAGATAAACAGTCAAACACAGAGTATTGCCTCGGTAGAGTCTTCACAAATTCCTGAGTCTTGGAAAGCTCCCGATGGGCATACGACCCATTTAACAACTGCAGATTCATCTGGAAATGTTGTTTCTCTAACCCAGACAGTAGGACCTATAATGGGATCAAAAGTAGCTTCTAAAGGCCTTGGGTTTATTTATGCAGTCACCCTTGGGGGATATCTTGGTGACTACAAACCAGGGGATCGCGCTAATTCTCATATTTCACCAACATTGCTCACAGAAAAAGGTAATGTAGTTCTTGCTTTAGGTGCAGCAGGAGGAAGCAGAATTGTTCCAGCTGTTGCACAAGTAATTAGTCGTTATATTGATCAGGGTGTTTCTCTTGAAAAAGCTTTGATGCTCCCACGAGTTTATCCTGTCGGAGATACCCTTTGGGTAGAAAATCATCCAAAAGTTTCAGAGATTAATGCAGATCTTGATCCAATACAACACCCTCATAAAATGATTGATGAGATTGCCCGTTTTGGTAGGGTTCATGCAATTGCAATTGATAGTTTGAAAACTTACTGGAAAGGTGCTGCTGATCCGGACTGGGAAGGAACTTCTGAATCATTTGTAAAGGACTAATAACTGAATTGTTAGTATTTAGAACAATATTTTTGATTTAGTTAAAAGCTGATTTAAGTATTTTCAAAGCAAAAGTATTCTTATATTTGATTCATTAAACATATTTTAATGCCCAAAAAAAGAATATCCATACTTTTTTCTGTAGTATTTCTACTCTTCATAATCTCGCCAATAACTCTTGTTATTTCTCAAAAATCTGTAGATATTTCTGAGATATTTTCTAATTCTGAAGAAGAAAAAGGAAATGAAAAGCATTTGGATTTTGAAATCTTATTGCCCTCACTCAAATCCAATTCTTCTCAATATTTTGGATATTCAAAAAACAATATCCTTGCTTACGTTTTTAAAAGGTATTCAAAACCTCGTTTAAATATTATTTCTCCTCCCCCAGATTTTTGTTTATAAAAATTTTTCAGAAAATGCATTAAAAATACTTAAAGTAAACCTTTAAGTTTACTTTAAGTATTAAAAATAGACGTACTAAATAGTATAATAAACATTAATATTAATAGAAATGAAAGCACATACTAAAGAAACACAAGCATCAATAAATCCTGAATCTGCAATTCAACTTTTAAAAGAGGGGAACATCAGATTTCAAGAAAAGTCAAAAGCAGATCGTGATTTAATGGAACAAGTAAAGGCTACCAGTCAAGGACAATACCCTTACGCTACAATTTTGAGCTGTATAGACTCAAGAGTATCTTCAGAATTGATTTTTGATCAAGGAATAGGAGATATTTTCAGTGCTCGTATTGCAGGAAACTTTGTAAATGATGATATTCTTGGTAGCATGGAGTTTGCTTGCAAGCTTGCAGGGACAAAACTTATCCTTGTTTTGGGACATACGGCTTGTGGAGCTGTTAAGGGCGCTTGCGATGACGCCAAATTAGGAAAACTAACGGGAATGCTATCAAAAATCAAACCCGCAGTAAATGCAGTTTCTTCTCCACAAGATGCTAGTTTGAGAAATTCATCTAATATTGATTTTGTAAACGAAGTAGCCAAAAAAAATGTTGAACTCACGATGGACAAAATCGTAGAGGGAAGTCAAGTTTTAGCAGAAATGCAAAGCAAAGGAGAGATCAAAATAGTGGGCGGAATGTATGATATCCATTCAGGGGTAGTTCGTTTTTATGACTAAAAGTAAATTGACAAAAAGATTACTATGGGTAGGGTTGACCTGGGTTTTTGCGCTACCTAATTTGATCCATGCACAAGATAGTAATTTAGGGAATTGGTTGCTTTATATTGGGAACAAGCAGTTGAATGAAAAGTGGAATTTGCATCATGAGGTACAGTATCGAAATTATGACGCAATTGGTGACCTAGAGCAGTTGTTGTTGAGAACAGGCTTGGGATATACCTTTGGAGAAAGTGAAAGAAATATTCTCCTGGGATATGGATATATTTTATCCGAGAATTATACTTCAGATTCTGATCCCAAAGTGCGTGTAAACGAGCATCGAATTTTCCAACAATTTATTTCGAAGCAAAAATTAGGGAAACTAAAATTGAGTCATCGCTATCGTTTTGAACAACGTTTTGTCGAATCTGATTTTAAAATGCGGATCCGCTATTTTTTAGGGTTAAATATTCCAATCAGTTCCAAAGAACAAAACAAATATTATTTCTCTGCTTACAATGAACTGTTTTTGAATACAAAATCTAAGCTTTATGATCGCAATAGATTGTATGGAGGTTTTGGTTATCAGTTAGATAAAATTGTAAGGTTAGAGATGGGATATATGAATCAGTTTCTTAATAAAGAAAGTCGAGATCAATTCAATATTGTTGCCTTTGTAAACCTATAGATATTATTCAGTGTATTCATTTTTAAAAAAAAAAGAAAGAGGTAATGATTAATTCCATTAATTTCACAACAAATACTATTTTTAAAAATGAGAGCTTTAATTGTAATTACCCTAATGTTTGTGGTGCAGTTAAAGCTCAATGCGCAACTCAGTAAAGTTCATTATATCCCACCAGTTGCTTATTCAAGTGAATCGGGTAGTAATGCAATTCCTAACCAAGGTCACTATTTGTATATTTCAACACCCAGCACAAGCTCGGTTACGGTCAATGTAATTGCAATAGGTGGAGCTACAACTAGTCTTGAGGTATCCAACTCAATCCCTCGTGTTTTTGTTGTAGATGCCCCAGGGGGAGCAGACGACTCTCAAGTTGCCATTGCAGCTAATGATGATGTAGCTATAACAACGAGTCAAGTTATAAGTAATAAAGGATACATAGTTGAAGCAACCTCAGAAATATATGTAGCTCTGAGAATTGGTCAGGATGCTCAAGC
>JAURBD010000003.1 GCA_030829155.1 Flavobacteriaceae bacterium | reverse complement strand
GAAAATACTCCCGATTGTATTGATGAAAATTCCATAACAACCGACTTTGTTTGCATCGAAATTTATCAACCTGTTTGCGGTTGTGATAGTGTAACTTACAGCAACAGTTGTTATGCAGGAGTAGCCGGAGTTACTTCCTATGATGAAGGTGCTTGTGGCAATTGACTCCCAATCGATTTTTAAACAATAATTTCTTTTTACTTAAGACTAAAAGTCAATCCTGCAGATTGTTCTAGGCGTTGCAAAAGAGCGTCTCCCATTGAAACAGAAGGAGTTAAAACCCCACTGATTTTGGGCAGTTCATCCACTGCTAAACACACTGCGGTTTCACCTAACATTTTGGATGTTGAACCATATCCCGGATCTTTGTCACCTGTTACTTTACCCATAGCCGAAGATCCATCCTCAAGGGTAACATAAAATCGAAGGTTGTAAAAACCATTTTCTCTTTGCTCTTTGTTGGGTCCCTCACCGGGTTTAGGTAAAAGTTTATTCGCAATACTTTTTAAAACTGATTTTGGTTTAGCAGTCATAAACATCAATGGAATTGCAGCAAGAATACCCCTCATTTTTCCTTTAAATCCTTTTCCACTCAGGGTAGCCTCATCATATCGAAAATCCTTGCCATAAGAATAATTACTTAGAGCATTGCTTCTCCGAACTACTTTTGTATTGATCCCTGCCATGATAAATGGCCCTACATAACTTTGAGAAGTTTTATCAAATACGACTGACATGAGATCGGGACGATCCTCACCCTCTTGTTGGTCAGTGGGATTCAAACCGTAGGGATTGGTCAAAACCTTGTAAATACTTTTGTCCTGTTGTGCTTGTTCCATAACCTTGCTCAAACTTGCGTATGTTCCACCACTCAAACCGCCTTTCATAGCAGCTACCCGCATACTGATTTTTTTTGCACGCTGCCCTTTTTGTGCTTTAGCCTCTCTCTGAATAAAATAAACTCCCATATCGGAGGGGATAGAATCGAAACCACAGCTGTGAACAATTTTTACTCCATTGGCCTGAGCTGCTTCCTGATGCTTATCAATCATTTGTCGCATCCACTGTACCTCACCTGCCAAATCACAATAATGGGCTTTGTTCTCTACACAAGCAGCAACAAGCTTTGATCCGTAAATAGCATAAGGTCCTACCGTTGTACAAATTACTTTTGTCCTAAGTACCATCTGTTTGATACTGGCTTCATCAGAACTGTCTGAAACAACAATAGGCACAGAAGTATCGGCTATTGAGGCTCGTACGTTTTCTAACTTCTCTTGGTTACGACCAGCCATTGCCCACTTTAGATTCCCAGATGTACCGTATTGTTTAAACAAGTATTCAACTACTAATCTTCCTGTAAAACCAGAAGCTCCCCAAATAATAATGTCAAATTCTCTAGATTTATTCATAAATGTAATATTACTTTAATTTAAAAATATTAGTTCTTCTTGGGAATCCCAGGGAAAAACATATTTGTTGTTTCTTGATGTTTTCTGTAATCTGGTCTTTTCTGAACCGAATAATACTCCGAAGGGATTGCGCCAGTGTAATAAACTAGGGTGGTGTACATGATTCTAGAAACGAACAGAAGAGAGCCCAAAAGACCAATCCACAAAAGAAAATCAAGATTGGATTGATGGTAAATTAACGAAGGTATAGAAGTCAAAATTAGAGCATTCCAAACCATCCATTCCGCAAAATAATTCGGATGACGGCTGTACTTCCATAAACCAACGTTACAAACTTGCCTTTTTTTATTTTCTAAACGGCTTTTCTTGAGGAATGCTTGTTTTTGAAGATCTGCTACATGCTCCATAATCAAGAATAAAAACCAAAATGAATATCCCAAAATCTCCAAAAAAGAAATGTGGTCTAAAGGATTAAAGGCTTGTAAGATTGCAGGCATTGCCAAAAAAGTGATGTTGGCAAAGCATTGAATCATAATTTCATATTGAAGGGAAAGGTTCTCATTAGGGTATCCCTGTTTTTTCCATCGTATTCTTTGAAACTGATACCTCGAAAGTTCTGTGTCTAAATGTCCTTTTTTGAATAAAACCAAAGCACCAATTCCCATTCTCAAACCACAAAAAACATACATTGCGGCAATACAATAGGTTCTTAGCCAATACCCTTCTGCAAAAATTAGAACAAGTACTCCAATTAAAACAAGCCCCCAAGGCCAAGCAATATCAACATACGACATGCGCTTTGTAAAATATGCAGGAATACAAACTACTCCAACAAAAAGTATAATTTGATAAAAGGCATTCCAAGTCACAAACTGCTCAAAA
Source organism: Flavobacteriaceae bacterium (assembly GCA_030829155.1). Taxonomy (GTDB): domain Bacteria; phylum Bacteroidota; class Bacteroidia; order Flavobacteriales; family Flavobacteriaceae; genus Arcticimaribacter. The sequence continues at coordinate 26,563 of JAURBD010000003.1, read as the reverse complement.
ATTGGGGTGAATAATAAAACCGTAAAACTCAACATAAACGGCAGGTAACCGATGCTTCTGCGAAGCGTATTTCTAAAACTTAATTTCATTTTTTTTTAGACCAAAGTAATTTACGATTAATTTTTAATGATATTGAACATAATATTTTTAAAGTAAAACATTAATTGCTGTTTACAAGTAAAGATATCCTTTGTATATTCACGAAAATAAAATAAATTTAAATTCTTATGAAAAAATTACTATTAGTATTTACGTTATTCTTTAGCGTTTCAATGTTTGCACAAAACACATTTTGGTACGATGTACTACTCGAAGTAAAAGCCGAAAATGCCGAAAATGTTGCCTCTTTGGTAGACAACTATTATTCAAGCATTGAAATTCCCCAAAATGTATCCGTAGAATTTTCAAGTATTCCATTTAAAGGTACTCACGAAAATGCTACTCATATTTTGAGTATTGTAGCGAATTCAGCAGAAAGTTTAGCGAAGTTTAGAGGATCATTAACGGGTCCAGTATGGGATTTGTACATCTCAAAAATGCAAAAAAATGTAGAAAATGTTAGAACCTCAGCAGGAAATGGATTGGTGAGTTTCAATTCTGACGTTCAGTTTCCAATTGGGCAAGCTTGGGTTTTCAAAGTAAATAACATCAGAAACTTTATTGAGGCATTTGGCAAGCTCATGAAAACCTTTAAGTTCGAAGGTTCAGTTGGTGCTGGTCAAATCGTTCATGGAACTGATAATGGCGAAAACGCATACATCTACGGAACCTATGCTAATTTATCCAAAGCGTTAAGTTTTGGTCCTAAGAACGATCGTGAGTCAAAAGCTTTTGAATTGTTCAATCAAGAAATATCCAATGAAACCTTCAGCAAAACATTTACTAGAGTGTTGATCAAAAGGTTTTAAAAACAAATATTGTGTTGAGAATTGTATTCTCGTGTACAACAATACAATTTCAAGTTTAATCCAAAAAAATACCCTCCTGTTTAGGAGGGTATTTCTATTTATACTTATTTAAATAAGTATTAGTTTGTTGCGGGTAGCATGGATTCAACAAGTCTGAGTTTTTCGTTTTGTCTTCCCCACATCTCCAAAGATTGGTCAAACATTTCAATGTCATTTGTCCATGAATTCCATCCAAACATTTCATTGTATTCTTCTTCCCAAGTATTCTCAATATCGCTGGGCTCTGTTTCGTGTTTATCAAAGCCTACATAGCGTACAAAAAGATTGCGATTTCCTCCAGATTGTAATCTGAGGGTAATGCTCGACAAATCTTTATTGAATTTCCCCTGCACTTTTCCGATGCGTTCAATAAATCGGTAAAAATGATCCAATTGATCTTGTTTAACAATAAAAACAGTCTTCATCAAATGCTTAGATGGGTTTGCCTCTTCGTTTACATTTACATCTGCCCATTTTAGTCGTTGCCAAATTTGCTGTCCTCCTTTTGGTGTGCAATATTTTGAAACATTAGAACTCCAATAGTTTAACTCTTTGGATTTGTCTTTATCGTAGTCTACCGAAGTCTGAAAAGGCATAATCCGCTCATAAACTCCTGCGTTATCCCCCGTCATAATTTTGTAGGTTACAATTAAGTTATTGGGGGAGGCATTGAACATTTTAGTTTTAGCAGCCGCAGCAGCTTCAAACTTTTGAGTCATCCCATCTTTGGGCTGATAATGCCAGGTGTTCCAGTATTCTGCTTTTGCATTTCTCTGTCCAAAAACAGAAAAATTCAAGCTTAGAAGTAAGGTAAATAGTGTAATTTTTTTCATTTTGTTGTTTTTAAAATTCTATTCAAGATATCAAAATAGTTGTAGGTTGCAACTAATACTTTAGTGTTTTGAAAACCTTTGAAATCAAAAAACCATCTATTTAGAGGGTTTTTAATTGATTGTAAATAAATTATTCTGCTTCCTGAGATGCAACGTATTGCTCGATCTGAACATTCATACCGTTCACATCCATCCAATCGGAGAATGTAGCAATTTTACCGTCTTCGTCAAACGAGATAACAGCATACCATTTGTTGTTAGCCGGAGCTCCTGTTGCTGTGTGTGTAGTCATCCAAGTTCCATAAACCCGAAGAATATTGGGATTGGGATCTGCACTTCCACTTGAGAAAGTAGACCCTCCCCAGAATCCTTTGTCAGATCCTATTAGACCTTTTCCTTCTACAAAGGTTATGTCTTCAAAGTTGTCGAAATAACCCGTTAATGCAGCACTGAAATCGTCATAACCCAACATCTTGTTTTCGTTATAGTACGGTGGCGACCACTTTACAGAATCTGCAACCAAAGACATCAATCCGTCTAGGTTTTCTTCGTTAAAATTCTGAGCAAAAGATTGAAATGTAGCAATATTTTTCTCGAAAACAGCTTGGTCTTCAGCTGATGGTCCTGCTGGAGCTTGATTACAAGATGAAAAGATTATTGGAGCTGAGAGAATCAAATAAATTAACTTTTTCATTTTAAATGTAGTTATGATTAATAGATTTCAATTTACGAAAAAACTTAATACTTGCAATTTGTAAGTAATATTTGTTTCCCAATGCTACTCGCATCGATGGAAATAGTATCTTTAAATAAAACTCATGAAATTATTATCCATCCTTCTAGCCTCTTTTGTTTGTGTAAGTTTATCAGCACAACAGATCCGATACATCAATAGTAACGATCATCTACAGAAAGGTTATCCTTTTTCACAAGCAACTCTGGTTAACAACATCATTTACTTGTCAGGAGAACTGGGAACCACCTCCGATGGAACTCTAGTTGAAGGAGGAATTGTTCCCGAAACAATTCAGGCACTCAAAAATATTAGTGAAACCCTAAAGTACATGGGAAGTTCTATTGATAACGTTTTTAAATGTACATGTATGCTAGCAGATATTAAAGATTGGCCTCAAATGTCAAAAGCGTACAAAAGTTTTTTTAAACCTAATAGATTACCTGCAAGAAGTGCTTTCGCTGGAAGTGGTCTTGCTTTAAATGCACGTATTGAATTGGAATGCTGGGCAGTTTTAAAGGATTAAACTTATACTTATGAAAGGAAAAGAAGTGACTTTATTTGGAGCAACTGGGTTGATTGGGAGTTCCCTTCTAGAAATCCTGTTGAAAGATGATCGTTACAGTAAGATTAATGTAGTCACACGAAGACCTTTTTTGGTTAATAACATTAAATTTAATGCTCACCTTATTGACTTTTTGGATCAAAAAGCCATCGAGCAAACCCTTGAAAATAGTGAAATTGTTTTTGCTTCAATTGGTACAACACAAGCTCAGGTAAAAGGGGATAAAGATGCTTACCGTAAAATTGATTTTGACATCATCTACAACCTTGCCAAAGCTTGTAAAAAACATCAAGTAAAACATTTTTTGTTTGTATCCTCTCAGGGTGCAGATCACAAAAGTTCTAATTTTTATTTAAAGCTCAAAGGAGAAATCGAACAGGCTGTTTTTGATTTAAAATTATCGTGCTGTTCTGTTTTTCGTCCCTCACTATTGTTGGGAAAACGAAATGAAAAAAGACCTGGTGAGCAAATCGCACAATGGATTATGCCTTTGTTTTCATTTCTTATGCCTCCAAACTTCAAGCCTATTGATGCTTATTCCGTAGCTCAATCGATGGTCAATATCTCCCAATCAAACCCCAAAGGATTCAACTTTTTTCATTACCAAGAAATTAAAGATTCTCTTTTGTAGCTCTCGATTTTAGTTCTATTTATTGGTGCTGTTTCAAATAAGGTGCTATATTGAATGTGTTTTTACATTAGTAATCTTTAAATATTTTTATTTTGAAAACGTCAGTAACCCTATTTTTTCTTCTTTTTTTAATTTCTTCGCTCAACGTTCAAAGTCAAATCCAAAGAGAAAAGATCTCGTTCGAAAGTGCCAATCCCTTTGCATTTAGCGATGTTATTCTGGATCTTGAAAATCAACAAAAACAAGAAGTTTATGGTCAGTTAACCCTTCCCGTAGATTCTTTAAATCCAACAAAAAAATATGCTTTGATAATTGGGGTAGCCGGAAGTTTGGGATGGAAAAAACACCATCTTGATTACATGGAAATGTATCAAAAAGAGGGCTTTGCAACTTTTGAACTCAACAGTTTTAAAAGCAGAGACATTACCTCAACGGTTGGTTCTCAAGATCAAGTAACCACAGCTGCCATTATTTTGGATGCCTATCGGGCATTAGAAAAGCTGTCGAAGCATCCCAACATAGACCCCGAAAAAGTTTCGATAACAGGCTGGAGCCTGGGAGGTGGGGTTTCCTTGTTTTCGGGATGGTTGCCGCTAAAAAATGCAATTACCAAAGAATATGCTTTCGCTTCTCATTTGGCCTTTTATCCTCCTTGTTTTATCAATCCCGAAAACACAGATTTTACCCAAGCTCCAATTCATATTCTTGCGGGTGAGATAGACAACTGGACCCCTGCAGAACCTTGTAGGCTACTTGTCGATAAATTGAAAGAAAAAACCAATATTGATATTACCGTTTATCCAAATGCCCATCATAGTTTTGACAGTGAATTAGCTATTAAAAGAAACGAAAAAGGATACAGCTTTAAAGACTGTATGTTTACGCTAACCGAAGATGGTGATGTCTTGATGAACTATTTACAACTTCCAATGTCAAACCCAATCCTTCAAAAATTAGGACTTCTCTTTTGTGTTGAACGCGGGGTTGATTTGGGAGGTAATCCTGAAGTAAGAACTCAGGCAATGGCTTTCTCAAAATCTTTTATGGAGAAAACTTTGAAATCTAATATCCGTGAGTAAACTTGAAGATTTACGTTGGGTAATCATTGCATCAGAAGCTGAGGTAATTAAATGGACAAAAGCTTTCGATGATTTTAATAAAAACATAAGTCTAGAAGTTGGCCCCAATGTTTCATCCCCTCAAACCGTAGATGTACTGCTACTATGGAATCATCCCAAAGGAACTCTTTTGCCTTTTACCAATGCTAAAATTTACTATTCACTTGGGGCTGGTGTAGACCATTTAGTTAACGACTCCAGATTGTATCCACAGGTTCCAATCAGTAGAATCGTAGATCCCCTACTTTCATTTTCAATGAGCAATTACATTCTTTTTGCAGTATTGTATTATCAACGTAAATGGTCCAAGTTTCAACAACACCAAAGGGATCGAAAATGGGATCATGATGGTCCAGCTGAAAGAGCAATTAAAGTCGGTGTATTGGGTATGGGAACCTTGGGGTCTGATGCCGCAAAAAAATTAAAATTTATGGGGTTTCCTGTTGTAGGTTACAGTCCTACTAAAAAAAGTATTGCAGAAATTATTACTTACTGTGAAGGTGAATTAAATTCATTTTTAAGCGCCTGTAACGTTCTTGTTTGTACGGTACCTTACACTGATCAAACTCATGGATTATTGTCTAAAACCCTTTTTGAGCAATGCTCTCCATCGACTTATCTAATCAATGTTTCAAGGGGTGGGGTTCAGGTAGAAAACGATATTATCGATGCCCTTGATACGGGGAAGTTATCCGGAGCTTTTTTGGATGTTTTTGAACAAGAGCCTTTACCCAAAAATAGCCCCCTATGGAAGAACCCCAAAGTAAATATTACTCCTCATATTGCTAGCATAACAAACCCTTTGGCAGGAGTAAAACAAATTATGAAAAACGTTAATCGTCTTCTAAAAAACAAAGAACTTCATCATACGGTTAATAAATCAAAAGGCTATTGAAAAAACCATTTAGTTCAAAACATTTTCTCAAATTTCTTCCTGTTTCCTGCTTCCAAATTATTTATAGGTTTCCTTAAAACTAAATAAATAGTAGCATTTATCAATAAAATAGGTATTTTTATGTAAAAACCACAATTACTATTGATTATGAAAAAACTATTATTATTATTTATCGCTTTCTTGTCTTCGCTCACATATGCACAAGATGATGTCAGTTATGAGTCTGCTCTTTACATTAATGATGTTTCGATTTCTGAAATTCCGAGATTTGTTGAACTCCACAAAAAGTTCACAGATATGTCGTTGGGAGAAAACAGAACAATGACTGGAGAATGGCTTTTTAGACACTGGTATGGATCGGGTCACACCTTTGTTATTTACACCCAATACAAATCCATGGAAGATTTTCACAAGGATGCTGATATTGCCAATGCAAACATTAGAGCCAAAATAAATGCAATGGAGGATGAAAGTGTCAAAGAAGCTCTTAAATTGGAGTGGAGAGAGTACAGATCTTTTTCCAACGGACATTCAGATGAAGTTAGGGCTGCATACAAATCAACAGGGTATTATCAATCCGACAAGGCTGATTTTGACACCCCTTTTGTTATGGTAGTAGGAAAATACAATTCTTCTGGAGCATGGGGAAAAATGGGGAAAGCATTTTTTGACTGGAGAATCAAAAGTTCTGTTGATAATGGGTCTTCATTGTCTGGTGGGGTTTCTTACCACTACATGGGAACAAGTTCTGATATTGAAGTATGGCAGTGTTACACGAATTTGGTTGAATTTGCAAAAGCAGTTACTGCAAAAAATACAGACTCTGAAGAAGCTACTAAGGCCAGAAAAACGTTTTGGAGTATGGTTGATGGCGCCCATGAAGATCAAATTTATGTTCACATAGGACACGTAAACACCAAGAAAGGAATTTTTGATTTAGCTGGGAAAGACCGCTAAAAAAAATCCAATTTATTTAAAAAGGCGCTTTGATGCCTTTTTTATGACCTTAACTCAAGTTTATTTTCTTAAAATCGATTTAGAAAAATATTCATCTGAAATTGCTGGATTGAATTTAATGTCTAGAATTACAAAATCTGTTCCCTTTCCATCTTTGAGTTCATCTTTGTAGTTCCATCGAGTGGGGTACCACCTGCCATCGATTTGCTTGATATCCATAAACAAAGTTGTTTTGAGTAGAACCCCGCTTTTAGCATAAAGGTTTTCTTTTAGAGGAACAAATCTATTTTTATCAACCCATAAGATTCGTTTGTCATACGCCAGATCGTCCACAAAAGCTCTAAGTTCCATTATCCAGCTTGGTCTGCCCTGATAGGTTTCTTCTCCAACAATTTTGGTATTGTACAATTCCGAGAGTTTGCGTTCTTCCATCATGTCTTCATAGGAAAGGTCGGATCCCATTACAGATTGCCGCAACAAATGGCCTGACAGTTGTATGGTTCTGTCTGTGGTGGGCGAATAAATCCATAAGCGATTGTCTAATTTTAGCATCTTTGTTCCTTTTTCCCTTTCTGGAGAAAGGTATTGCGTAAAGTTGTTTTGCTGTCCTTTGGAGTATCCTTTTGAGCGTATTGTCCGGCTCTTTCGTTTGCCATAAACAATCATTTCTGAAGTAATAATCTGTGTTTCAGAAAACATGTTTTTATCGATTTTTTTTATGATTTCAAGCGCTTCCTTACTACTTTGCTGAGCTGATAAATGATTCGAAAAATAAGCGCAAAATAACAGTACAAATAATATTTTTTTCATGGTTTTCTTTTGGTTAAACTTCTAATTCCTTGAACAAACGTGCGGTTTCTCTTTTAAAAATACCTCTCCCTGCGAGTGCTGTTCCCAATAACATTGAAAATAAACCGGGAATAAATCCAATAAATAAGAGGTTAGTCGATACGTGAGCTCTAACAATTGATGGCATTATGATGGTTGAATTTTCGACATCCTTTGAAATATCAATTCCCACTTCTTGAAGGTAGTAACACAATCCTATTCCCAATATTGTTCCAATAAGTGACCCGATCAATCCTATGATTGAAGCTTCTGCAAGCAGCAAACCGAATACGTTTCTTTTGGATTCACCAAGAGCTATGCGGATTCCAAATTCTTTGTAACGCCTGAGCCCACCAATAAGGCCTGTATTCCAAAGAACCAGAGACATGGCAAAGATGAAAATGAAAATGAAAATCGCATTAAAAGATTCTGCAACATCAAGAGAGGTTTTTAAATCATTTTGCTGTTTTAAGGTAACCATTTTTGGAGCGTATTCATCTGTACTACTGCTGTATTGAGAATTGAATTCATTGGCTATTTTTGATGCCTCAATATCGTTGTAAATTTTTGAGTCGAAATAGCCCAAAAGTTCTCCAGTACCGTCCTCCATATCGAGCATGTCTTGGGCGTCTTTGATGTCAATAATAAAGGTTCCTTTATCCAACAAAGGGGATCCAAAATAAATGGTTCCAGTCATTACAAAGTTTTGGAAAACCATACTCCCCTCCATTGTTGTTCCAAAATAAGTGATTTCTTCTCCGGGAGATATTTTTAGTTTTTCTGCATAAGCATCACTCAAAACAATTTCTCCTTTTCGCATTGGAAGTCTTCCTTTTTGAATCGACTTTTTTAAATTTAAACGTTCCAATTCTCCAGAGGTCGTATCTAGAATTGCCAAAGCCATTCCCAATCCAGGGCCTTGTTTTTTGGTATTTCCATTGGAGTCAGGGACATCGATTATTCCTCCAAACTTAATCCTTGGAGTCCACAAAACATTGGGGAATTTTTGTTTTAAATCTTCCTGTAAATCTTGTAGGTCTAGTAAAGCCAGATCGTTTGGCATTTGGTCTTTATTTTCTGCATAGGGTCGGGTCATTATTTTGAGATGACCTGTGTCCAATTTGGCGTTTTGATTTACGATATCGGAAAGTACCCCTCTCAAAAAGCCCGACATCAAAACCGTAACCATTACCCCAACAGTAATTACCAAAACGGGGATAAGGCTTTTGCTGCTGTCTCGAATAATTCCTTTAAAAATAAATTTTATCATTGCTGCTTTCCTTTAAGTGCCAAAACAGGATTGAGTTTTGCTATTTTTCTTGCTGGTAAATAACTTACAATTGTTGCGCTTATTACCACCAATAAGATGGTACTCACTACGAGTTTGATCCCATAAATAGGGAAAATTACTTCTGCAATAGCAATTCCCATTTTTTGATCTGCAGGTGGAACTGCGAAACCAACCTGGGCTAAATACATGAAAAAAGGGATTCCATAAATGCTTCCTACAATTAGTGCCAAAATACTGTACATGCTTCCTTCAATGGTAAACAAACGAACCACCCTACTGCGAGTCATTCCCAAAGCAATGTATGTGCCTATTTCTTTTTGTCTTCGAAAAATGGAAAGAATTTGGGTGTCAAAAACAGCAAGTAAGGCAATTGCCATAAGCAATAAATAAATAATGGCTTGGCCTGTTTTCTTTTGGTTGATCAAATCTTTGAGCTGCTTTAATAATGCTTCTTGACTTTTGAACCGCCAGAGTGAAAAAGCTTCTACCTTGTAATTTTTATCTGCCACAAAAAATGAAGCTTCTTGGTTCAAGTCGGTCATTTCCCAGAGGGTCTTGATGTCCATCCATATTTGCCCGTTATCAATATTTGGGACGTTGGAATCAAAAACATCGACAATGGTCAAGGTGTTTGCATCGTAAGTTCCGTTTTTATCTCGCCATCGAATTTGAACCTCATCTCCCTTGTTTAGTTTGGCAGATTCAGCCAAACGCTTTCCGATAATTACCGGAAATTTTGCCTCACTTGTTTTTACTTTCTCAATAGGAAGTTCCAAAATCGTTTGGTTAGAATCAATCCCTTTTAATACAATTCCTTTCATCCTGCCCTGAGGATAAATGGTTGCTTGATACACCAATATTGGGGTTATGCCCAATTGATTTTTTGGGATGGGCCCATGTCCATCGAGAATAGTAAAAGAATCCAATGGGTCATATTGTTTGTGCAGTAAATGCCCTTCTCCAAACTCCCAAGCAATACTATCTTTTTGAGCCTGTTGGTCCCAACCATCTATAATGGAGTTGAGTAAAATTATGATCACAAATGAAAAAGAAAGAACCAAAACATTGAGAACAGTTCTTGTTCCTGCACCCCAAAGATTCTTGAACGCTAATTTTAGTGCTAGTCTCATACACTGTTGGTTTTGTTTGCGATGATGTCTTTTTCTAAAGCTCCGTCTCTCAAATGTATGGTTCGGTCTAAATATCCCATTACTTTTTCATCATGGGTTGAAAACAAAAAAGTGGTTTGTAGTTCTTTATTTAGCATCTTCATGGTTTTTAAAATCCCATGAGCATTTTCAGAATCTAAGTTTGCTGTAGGTTCGTCTGCCAACAAAATCTTTGGCCGTTTTACCATTGCTCGAGCAATAGCAACCCGCTGGCTTTCTCCTCCCGAGAGCTTATCTGGTCTTTTGTGTGCATGATCTTGTAATCCCACCCACTCTAAGGCGTCGTAAACAGCCTTTCTTCTTTGTTCTACCGTGTTTTTCTGAAGTAGAAGTGCAAACTCTACATTCTCAAAAACAGTGTACACTGGAAGCAAATTGAAGACTTGAAAAATAAACCCAATATTGTAGTTTCTGAGTTTTGCTGCTTCGTTGTGACTGAGTTCGGCTATGTTTTTATCCAATACATATGCCTCTCCTTTGGTTGGAGCATCAAGAGACCCTATGATGTTCAACAAAGTTGTTTTACCCGAACCACTTGGGCCTACTATTCCCGCAAATTCGCCTTTATTTATGGAAAGTGTAATGTCTTTTAAAGCTCTAAATTCCTTTCCGCCTACGGGATAATTTTTAATGACTTTTTCAATGGATATGATCGGTTTTTCTGCCATAATTAATGATTGTATGTGACTAATAGTTGAATTCCTGGTCCTTTGAGGCTGGTTACAATTTCGTTTTGCTGAATACCTTGAGTTTCCTCGGGGTTGTAGTATGCTATCAAATAAGCTGAAAAATATTTAAACTGATGTTCGTAATTGAGCAGTAGGGTTTGTTGGTTGTTTTTCCACTGTTGATACAAAAGTCCATTAATAGAACTGTAAAACGTTAATGGATAAGAAAGCCTTAGGGCAGAAATGTGTTGTTTTGTAGAATCATAAAAATCCTTACTCATTAGCGATGACAGTAGATGTTCAGCAGCAAAATTTAGCCCGTTTCCTAAATTAAAAGTGTAGTCAGTGCCTAGGTTAAGCAAAAACTGATTGGTGAACAATCCCAAGTCTTTTTCTCGATGAATAAAGGTAGATTCTATCCAAAGTCCTATTCCCAAATCCCACTTAGAATCGAATCCGATTCTGTGTTCCGGATTTTTGGAATAGGTTTGAATCCCAATAACATCCTCTGAATTGGCTGTTCTGTAATGATAGGATATTGCCAATTCTCCTTTAGGAATAAAGCTTTGGTATCTTCCGCCAAATTCAGGAGTCTTGACGGTTGTAGGAAGCGCATCTAAACCGCGCAGTTTGTCGTTGCCGTACAACCCCCACAACCAAATATTTGAATTGTTTTTGTAGTGATATCGAACAAGTAACCCATAAACCCCATTGGTCAAACTCAGCGGGTCTCTGGGGTCAATTTGATTGAACCACTGAAGAGGTCTGAGTAATTGAGCAGAACCAAAGTCAATTTTTTGAAGCCCGAGGCGAATTTCAAAATTTTTGTTCAGGTAACGTGCCCATATTCGATAAGGATCAAGCGAGGTATTTGTGACCTTGGGTTCGTTTGGGATGCTGTATCTTGAACTACTCAAATTTCCTGCAACCTCAAAAGTAAAGGATTGAAAACTGTCTATTTTTTTGGTATAAGTAAATTCAGGAAGATACCTTAGACCTATGAATTTCGTTGCTCCTTTTTTTAAACCCAAATTGGATTGAACAAGAATCTGACCATCAAAATCATAGGTGTTTTGCCCTTTTAGATGAAAAGCAAAAAAGAAAAACAATCCTAAAAAAAGAACTGAATTCTTAAGCTCATTAAAGGATTTTTTGTCTTTCATTTTGATAATATTCCATAAAAATAAAAATAGGTTAAATCGATCCACATGTCTTTATCTTCCTTGTAAAGACTTTTCAAATTGGGGTCTTTTATTTTGTTTCTTATGTCTTTCAACATATGGATGTAGAAGGCAACGGGAGTTTCTTTTCGCAGTTCCCCGTTTTTTTGAGCTCTGATAAAATCTTTTTCCAGTTGTATGTCCATAACTTCATTGTTTTTATTAATTAATTCAATAAAAACATCGGTTTTGTAAGACAAAAGATTGTTTACAAATTCAGAAGAAATTTGATCTACATAGTTCTTATCCATCAAGATGATTTGCTCCACTTTTTTAGCAAATGAAATTTCTTGACACATTATGGATTTGTATTGAAAATTGGATTCCTCAAAAACAGACCCTAAAATTGAGCGTGCTATTTCTTCTTTGTTTTTAAAATTTCTGTAAAAGGTCATTTTACTGACCGATGATTCTGCACAAATTTCTTCAATAGTTACCTTGTTCAATCCCGATTCAAAAAACAACTTTTTGGCTGCTTTAAGAATTAATTTTTTGCTTTTTGTGAGCTTCAAATGTTACTAATTTGATCTAAAGTACGTAAAAAGTAACATTTAGCTCTCAAAAGCATCTTGCTTTTTTGTATTATTGTTTTGCAAATAACCATTGAAAAACATTGATTCATGAAAAAATTAATAGTAAATGTTCTTAAAATATTTCTTGGACTATTGACTGTTTTGATTCTAACTGCCGCCTTTGCATATTTTTATTTGAATGCCAAGGGTTTGAATTTTGAAGGTGAATATGAGGAAAAAGGAGCAGAAATCAAGGAGTTGAGTATTGATGGAATACGTTTTTTGGATCGCAATAGGAATCAAAAATTGGATGTGTATGAGGATGCTCGGGAATCCTTAGAAAGAAGAGCTGAAGATTTGTTGTCACAAATGACTCTCGAAGAAAAAATACACCTACTGAAAGGGTCGGGAATGAAGTCTGCTTTAGGTCAAGCCACGGGAGGAGTTCCGGGAGCAGTTGGAACAGTTGTACCCACACCAAGATTGGGCATCCCTGAGCTTTATTTATCCGATGGTCCTGCAGGATTACGAATTTCTGCTACTCGAAAAAATGAATCCAGAACCTACTATGCCACTGCCTTTCCTATTGGTAGTTTGCTCGCCTCTACTTGGAATACAGATTTAATACACGAGGTTGGGAAAGCAATGGGTAACGAAGCCCTGAGTTATGGTATCGATGTAATCCTAGGCCCTGGTGCTAACATCCACAGGAATCCACTTTGTGGTAGAAATTTTGAATATTATTCTGAAGATCCCATTTTAAGTGGAAACATTGGCGCTGCAATGATCAATGGAATTGAATCCAATGGAGTGGGAACAGCTCCAAAGCATTTTGTAGTTAACAATCAAGAAACCGCAAGAAATTACAATAATGCTATTGTTTCTGAAAGAGCACTTAGAGAAATTTATTTAAAGGGTTTTGAAATTATTGTGAAAAAATCACAGCCTTGGTCTCTGATGTCTTCTTACAACAAAGTAAATGGAGAATATGTTCCAGAAAGCCGAAGATTGCTTAGCGACATACTGAGAACAGAATGGGGATTTGAGGGCGTTGTGATGACCGATTGGTTTGGTGGAGAAGATGCAACCGCATCCATCAATGCGGGGAACGATCTTTTGGAACCTGGCACAAAAAATCAATGGGATGCACTAAAAAAATCAGCAAAGGAAGGGGACTTACCACAAAAAAATATTGATATCTCTGCAAAGCGGATTTTAAAACTGATTTTAGGCTCAAAAAAAATGGAGGATTACGCATTTGATAATAATCCAAAATTAGAAGAGCATGCAAAAATTACTCGAAATTCGGCATCGGAAGGAATGGTACTTCTTAAAAATGAAAACATGCTTCCCTTTAAAGAGGTGAAAAACATAGCTCTTATTGGATCTACCTCATACAATTTCATATCGGGTGGAACGGGCTCAGGTGATGTTGATGAAGCCTACACTGTTGCTTTAGATGAGGCTCTTAAAAATTTTGGATATGAGTTAAATAAAGACGCACTACAAGCTTATGAAGAACATCAAGCAAAGAACCCATACAAAAAACCCCAAGGGACTATTGAAGTTTTGAAAGCGATGATGAATCCCTATTCCCCTGAGAATTTTGATTACTCCACAAAGCTTCTCAAGAAGGTGGCAAAAACTTCGGATATTGCTGTTATTACCATTGGAAGAAATAGTGGTGAGGGTTTTGATCGTGTAGAAAAAGATGACTTTAAAATGACGGATCAAGAAATTCAAATGATCCAAAACACTTGTAAAGAGTTTCATGCACTTAACAAAAAAGTACTCGTTGTTTTGAATGTTGGTGGAGTTGTAGAAACTGCTTCATGGAAAAATCATCCTGATGCTATTTTGCTTGCATGGCAAGGGGGACAAGAGGGAGGAAATTCTGTTGTAGATATTCTCGATGGAAAAATCAACCCAAGCGGTAAATTACCCATGACATTCCCAATTCATTTGAGCGACCATAAATCATCTGAGAACTTTCCTATGGACGGTGAAAAAATGAATATTTTATCCCTGTTTTTTTCAAAAGAAAAATCTGAATATGAACTTATAAAAAATAAAGACTACACCCTTTATGAGGAGGGTATTTATGTGGGATACAGGCATTTTGATAAAGAAAATTTGGGGGTCTCTTTTCCTTTTGGATACGGTTTGTCCTACACGGCTTTTGAATATTCTGATCTCAAAACAACTGAACGTATGGACACACTTAGGGTTAACCTTAAAGTGAAAAACACAGGGACAGTGAGTGGAAAAGAAATTATTCAGGCATATGCTTCGAAACCAGAAACGGAAATTGATCGTCCTGTTCGAGAATTAAAAGCCTTTGTCAAAACAATTCTTTTGGAGCCTGGGGAAACTACAGAGGTAGGGTTTAACATTCCTGTTTCAGATTTATCCTATTGGGATGAAACCATAAATGGCTGGAATTTAGAGAACGGTTCTTATGCAATTGAGGTTGGAGCATCATCTAGGGATATTCGACTAAGTCAAGAAATTAATATAAAAAATAAGGGTCATTAGAGAAATGGATTGTGTTTTTACTTTAACTTTGATTGTTAGGAGATCTGTTTTTATTCCCATTTAGACGCCTCAGTTTTTTTGCCCATTTTTCTAAAAATTTCATACTCAGTTTGTGAGAAAATCTAGATAAAAAATACATCAATTTTGCATCGGGTCCGATGATTACTCGGGTCTTCTTTTTTTGTATTGCAGCTATTATTTTATCTGCCGCCTTATCAGCAGTAGTTGGAAAATGAGTGTCTAACTTTTTGAGCTGAACTTCGCTTAAGGTGCTGCCTTCAATGTTTCTAACAATATTGGTTTTTACTCCACCTGGGTGAACACTGGTTACGGTTACTCCTGTTTTGTGGCATAACTCTTCTACTGCAACTGCCTCGCTAAAACCTCTTATTGCAAACTTTGAGGTGCTGTAAACGGATTGATATGGTGTCCCCAAAATTCCCATAATACTCGACAGGTTTACAACGCTTGATTCTTCTTGTTCTCTCAGTGTTGGAAGAAACGCTAAGGTTCCGTAAATCATTCCCCACAAATTTACTCCAAGGACTTTACTGTAAGTTTCTATGGTGGTTTCTGAAGCTGAAAAATTCCCGTTAGTTATTCCAGCATTATTGATAACTATGTCTATTTTTTTATGGTGTTTGATGCAATTTTTTGCAAACTGGTAAAATCGATCTTTATCGGAAACATCAAAAACTTCTTTGTAAACTTCCTCCTTCGATCCGATCAATTTAATTGTTTGGTTAAGTGTGCTTTCATTAAAATCATTCAAAGCTAATTTTACTCCTTTTTTATGCAATTTTAATGCAAGTGATCGGCCAATTCCTGACCCTGCTCCTGTAATTACAGCAACTTTACTTTTTAAATTTTTCATTAATTTTTGTGCGAATTATTGTCTAATAAAAGTAATAAAAAAAACGAGGTCAAACTCGTTTTTCAATAAGTCTAAGATGCAACAGATGACAACTGTTTGATGTTTTAAATGTATTCTTTGGTTTGGATTTCAATTGCCCTAGCCAAATCGTATTCAAAAATTAAAAAATGTATCTTTAATCAAAAAATTTGCTCTATGAATTCTTCAATCAAAAAACGTTTTCCAATTTTATTACTTCTTGTAATTTTTATGGGTTTACAAGCTTGTGATATTCCTACTGAACCCAGAAAACCCAAAATTGCAATTGCTGGATTGGCAATCGAATCCAGTACTTTTTCTCCAGCAAAAACTGAAGCCGAAGCCTTCTTGGCAAGAATTGGTGAGGATGTTTTTAAATACTACCCTTTTTTGAGTGAAGAAAGCCCACAAAGACAAATTGCAGAATGGTTTCCTACCCTAAGAGGTCATTCATTACCCGGGGGAATCGTAACTCGTGAAGCTTATGATTCGTTGGTTGGGATTACACTGAATATGCTGAAAGAAAAAATGCCTTACGACGGTTTGTTTTTTGATATTCATGGAGCAATGAGTGTTGAGGGCATCGATGATCCCGAGGGGGATTTTATTGCTAAAATTAGAGCTGTTATCGGGAATGAAGCCCTTATTTCTACTTCAATGGATTTACATGGAAATGTCTCCAAACGTTTAGCACAACATACTGACCTGATAACTGCTTATCGAATGGCCCCTCATGAAGATGCTCTAGAGTCAAAACAAAGAGCTGTTGACAACTTGATCGAACGCTTGGTCTCTGGAAAAGGAAAACCAAAATATAAGGCATGGATTCCCGTTCCCATATTACTCCCTGGAGAAAAAACAAGTACCCGCATTGAACCTGGGAAAAGTCTTTATGCTCAAGTGCAACCTCAGACCGAGAAAAAAGGAGTCATCGATGCTGCAATTTGGATTGGGTATGCTTGGGCAGACGAACCCAGAAATCATGCAGTAGTTATGGTAACAGGAGACAACAAAAAAGAAGTGTCTGAAAGCGCGGAAATCTTGGCAAAAAAGTTTTGGGATGTAAGAAATTCTTTTGAATTTGTTGCTCCTACAACCACCTTCGAAAAGAGTCTTTCAATGGCCCTTGATTCATCTAAAAAGCCATTCATTATTAGTGATATGGGTGATAACCCAACTGCTGGTGGAGCCGGAGATGTAACATGGACTTTAAGAGAATTATTGAACAATGAGGTTTTCAAAGAACCTTCGGGTCCTAGTCTAATCTATGCTTCTATTCCGGGTCCTGAAATGATTATTGCTGCAAAAAAAGTGGGGGTAGGAGGAACAGTTTCTGCAAAAATAGGAGCCCAAGTTGATGATCGTTTTTCTCCACCTTTGTTAATCAATGGAACAGTGGAAGCTATTTACGAAGGAGATGTTTATGCCGAAACCGAAGCTGTCATTCGCGTTGGAAGTATCCGAATAATTGTAACCAAAAAGCGAAAACCTTATCATCGTGAAAAAGATTTTACTCAACTTGGACTAGCACCACGAGAAGCGGATATTCTTATTGTAAAAATTGGATATTTGGTCCCTGAATTATACAATATGCGTGGAGATTGGGTTATGGCACTTACTCCAGGAGGAGTAGATCAAGACCTCTTCCGTTTGGGGTACAAAAGAATAAAACGCCCCATGTTCCCAATTGACAAAGACATGAAAGATGTAAATTTAAAAACACGTTTTATTCATGCATCTGATGCCATGAATGATTAATAACTAGAACTTTGAGTAGACTTTTTAAAGTTATATATAGTTTTCTGACAGCTTTAAAAACTATAATGAAATGTAAAATGGAATCATTATTTAATCATCATCGATTTCAAGTTTGATTTCAAATAAACTTCCAACAATTTTTGAACTGGTCTTTCTAGAAGTACTTTTTGATTCTTATTATCCGATTTTAGAATTATGCTTCAAATCATATTTTACATTTTAAGAACCGAAGCTGAAAAAAAATCAAGTTGATTATTCCATCAGATCATAAAAACTATTTTAAATCAAAACGATCTAAATTCATAACTTTTACCCAAGCAGAAACGAAATCTTTGACAAATTTTTCTTTTGAATCAATAGATCCATAAACCTCAGCAATTGCTCTCAATTCAGAGTTTGATCCAAATATTAAATCTACACGAGTTCCTGTCCATTGTAGCGTTCCTGTTAAGCGATCACGGCCTTCAAAAACGTCTTCATGTTGAGAAGTTGCATTCCAAGTATTGTTTATATTCAGTAAATTTATAAAAAAGTCGTTGGTTAAAACTTCTTTACTCTTAGTAAAAACCCCATAGTTAGATTGATCAAAATTAGTGTTTAAAACGCGCATTCCTCCAACCAAAACTGTCATTTCTGGAGCAGTAAGTCCCATCAGTTGTGCCTTATCCAACAACATTTCTTCAGCAGAAACAGTATAAGTTGATTTTAGATAATTCCTAAAACCATCGGCATTAGGCTCTAGAATTGCGAATGAATCAACATCTGTTTGTTCTTCTAAAGCGTCAGATCTTCCTAAAAGAAAAGGAACACTAATCTCAATTCCTGCATTTTGAGAAGCTTTTTCAATTGCGGCAGATCCTCCAAGAACAATTAAGTCTGCAATCGAAACTTCTTTATTATCTGAACTTAATGAATTGAATTTGTTTTGAATTTTCTCATAGGTTTCAAGAACTGTATTTAAAACATTAGGGTTGTTTACCTGCCATTCCCTTTGGGGCGAAAACCTAATTCGAGCACCATTGGCTCCCCCTCTTTTATCAGAACCTCTGAAAGTTGAAGCTGAGGCCCAAGCTGTTGAAACCAACTTTGCTATTGAAAGTCCTGAATTTAAGATTTGTGATTTTAATTCTAAAACGTCTTCTTCCTCAATAGTTTTTGCTTTAAAAACAGGGATTGGATCTTGCCAAATTAATTCTTCTTTGGGGACCTCAGGTCCTAGGTAAAGTACTTTAGGGCCCATGTCTCGATGAGTCAATTTGAACCATGCACGAGCAAAAGCATCTTCAAAATCTTTAGGGTTTTCATAAAATCTTTTTGATATCGGACCATATATAGGATCTTCTCTCAATGCAATATCACTAGTTAACATAATAGGCACATGAGATTTAGTAGGATCATGAGGATCAGGAACGGTGCCTTCACCAGCGTCATTTTTTGGCTTCCATTGATGGGCTCCTGCTGGGCTTTTGGTAAGTTCCCATTCATAACCAAAAAGATTTTCAAAATAATTATTACTCCACTTTGTGGGTGTGGTAGTCCAAGCACCCTCAAGTCCACTGGTGATTGTATCTCCTGCATTTCCAGTACCAAAAGAATTTTTCCATCCCATCCCTTGTTCAGCAATACCTGCTGCAGCTGGTTCTGGTCCAACATACTTATCAGGATCTGCAGCGCCATGGGTTTTCCCAAAGGTGTGTCCTCCTGCAATTAATGCTACAGTCTCTTCGTCATTCATAGCCATTCGTCCAAAAGTCTCACGAATATCAATTGCAGATGCTAATGGATCTGGAACCCCGTTAGGCCCTTGAGGGTTAACATAAATTAATCCCATCTGAACTGCTGCTAGTGGACTCTCTAATTCACGATCTCCACTGTATCGTTCGTCTGCTAACCACTCTTTTTCTGATCCCCAATAAATATCTTCTTCGGGTTCCCAAACATCTTCTCTGCCACCGGCAAATCCAAATGTTTCGAAACCCATCGATTCTAAAGCACAATTCCCAGCTAGAATCATCAAATCTGCCCATGAAATCTTATTCCCATATTTTTGTTTTATTGGCCAAAGTAAGAGTCTGGCTTTATCCAAGTTACCATTGTCTGGCCAACTGTTCAAAGGGGCAAATCGTTGTGTTCCTGATCCTGCGCCACCTCGCCCATCAGCAATTCGGTAAGTCCCTGCACTATGCCATGCCATTCTAATAAAGAAGGGACCATAGTGACCATAATCAGCAGGCCACCATTCTTGTGAATTGGTCATCAATTCAACAATTTCTTTTTTTAATGAAGATAAATCCAAAGAATTGAACGCTTCAGAATAATCAAAATCCTCATCCATTGGATTGGATGCAGACGAATGTTGCCTTAGAATGTTTAGATTGAGTTGGTTTGGCCACCAATCTTTATTTTGAGTTCCTTTACCGGCGGCTTGTTTAAGAGATCCACCACCGAAAGGACATTTTCCTCCGTTTCTAGAATTTTTGAAGTTTTCCATTAATATAAAAGATTAAATTATATTCCCAATTTACTCAATTATAATTATTCTTTTAAAGTCCGTTATTGTTATTGTTTATGGCTTTATTATAAATGATTATAAACCAAAGCTTTGATTTCTATTATTGTGTTATGGTGAATGCCAATAGAATATTTCGAAGACAAATTTTATTTATCATATTTATTTAATTATCAATTATTTAATTAAGATTTCTTTTATATTAAATAAAATTACACGAATTAAATAAATGTCCTGGAGCGCCTACAAAAAAGAATTTTTAAACTCGAATATTCCATGTCTGAATATAAATGGTTACTTTAATATCTGTCTTTTTTGCAAACTCTTTGTTAGTTTAGCTATTGAATTAGCATATATCTTTAAAAATAAAAAATTATCGCCAAGACCTTTATGGGAAACAAAGCAAAACTTAGCCGCCAAATGGGTTTATTCGCTGTTATTGCTACTGGAGTTTCATCAATGGTTGGGGCTTCTATAAATGTAGTTCCTTTTATGATTCACAGAAGTGTTCCATCTATTGGTCCAAATGTCCTGTGGGCTTTTACTTTTGCGGCTGTTCCCGCCATATTTGCTGGGCTTTCTTATGCTATATTGTCTTCTGCAATGCCCAGAGCTGGCGGAAGTTATTTGTATGCTAGTAGAGGGTTGAATCCTTATCTTGGATTTATTGCTAGTTTTTCTCAATGGTTTGGATTGTCAATTGTTATTGGCGTTATTGCCTACATAACAATTCCTTTTATTAGGGATGTCGCAATTAATTACGAATTTTATTGGCTTTCAGATCTTTTAGAGGTTGGATTTGTCCGGGTGAGCTTATCTCTGAGTTTTATATGGGGGTTTGTGTATCTCAATATAAAAGGAATCAAGTCATATACCAATTTATTGATTCCCATGGTTATTGTAATTTTTTGTTTAGGAAGCATAGTAATTTTATCTAGTTTCTTTTTCGATGCCAATGATTTTTTAACAGCAATAAGTCAAAAAGAGGGAATTACTCATGTTTTAACACCTGAACCTCGTCTAGAATGGTATGCTTTTTTATCGGCCTCAGCAATTTTATTTTCTAGTTTTATTGGTTTTGATGCAATCGCTCAAACTGGAAGTGAAGCAATTAACCCTTGCAAAAATCTACCTCTAGCTATTTTGATTGCAATTCTGGGCGTTGGTTTATTTTATTTTCTTTTTACAGCTTCGGTTTATAAAATTATTCCATGGAGTTTTGTTGCAGAACAAGCTCAAAACAAAGATATTACTGCACCTGGCCTACTGAGCTATGTGTTGCCTCAAGGATTGGACACGCTAATAATCTTGGGAGCTACCGTTGCTTTAATCAATGACCTTCCAGCTATGCTTCTCTCGGTTTCTCGACTAATGTTTGCTTGGGCTAAAGATGGTGTTGTTTCTAATAAAATTACATCAATCCACCCCAAAAACAACACTCCTTTTGTGGCGTTAATCGTAGCTGGAGTCATGTCTAGTATTGGAGTATTGGGCTCTTATTTTGCAGGAGATTTTTTCTTGGGTATTGATATTATGGTAACTTCAATGCTGGTGAATTTTTTGCTTATGTGCATTACATTATTAACTATAAAAAAATTCAATTTTGAATTATTTGATGAAATTAAAGTAATGAAAAAAAGGAGTTTACAGCTTTTTATTGGTTGGGGAGGTGTATTCTTCCTTACAATTTTTCTTATAATCCATATTTACAAAGACCTTACAAGCAAAGTTGATGCATGGTATTTTCACTCAACCTATGTATGGTTTATAGTTATGGGAGTAGCAAGTTTAATTTTTTTATATCAATGGGAAAAATTAAAATTAAAAGACAGCAATATTAATAAAAGATTTAAAATTTTACCCAGCGAATAACCATGAATAAAATCGTTAAACTTTCTTCTTCACTTTCAACTACAAGGTTGATCATTGGTTTGTGGCAAATTGCAGATATGGAAAGAAGAGATAAACAACTTGACTTGACCAAGACTGCAACCCATATGAATGCTTATATTGAAGCTGGCTTTACTACTTTCGATATGGCAGATCATTATGGTTCAAGTGAAATTATAGCGGGAATCTGTAAAAACAATCACCCCGAAAATAAATCCATTAGGTTTTTGACCAAGTGGGTTCCAAAACCTGGTCCGATTGACAAGAAAAAGGTAAGGGAAGCTATTGAAACTGCACTTCAAAGAATGCAACAAAAAAGTCTTGATTTAATTCAATTTCATGCATGGCTTTATGCAGATCCCAGTTGGCTTGATGCTCTTTTTTATTTGAAAGAATTGAAAGAAGAAGGTCTTATTAAAAATATTGGGGTTACAAATTTTGATAGCTATCATTTACAAATAGCTTTGGCAAGTGGTATTCCAATTGTAAGTAATCAAATTTCACATTCTATTATTGACCGTCGTGCTTTAGGAGCAATGAAAGAAGTTTGTGATCATTACAAAGTAAATTTATTTGCATACGGTACCCTTTTAGGAGGGTTTTTATCAGACCGATGGTTAGGAGTTGAAGAACCTCAAATGGAGGGATTAAATACTTGGTCTCAGATGAAATACATTAGATTTATAAAGGCCTCAGGAGGGTGGAAATTATTCCAAGAACTCCTAGAAACTTTAAATAAGGTTGCTCAAAAACACAAAACTTCTATTGCCAATATCTCAAGTAGATATGTACTTGAAAATCCTAATGTAGCTGCAGTTATCATAGGAGCCCGGTTGGGAGAGAATTCTCATATTAAGGCTCATACAGAATTGCTCAACATAACCTTTGAAGAGGGGGATATTCAAACGCTTGAAAAAGTGATTTCAAAATTAACTTCTATCCCAGGAAACTGTGGAGATGAATACCGTAAACCTCCTTTTTTAACCGCCTCAGGTGATTTAAGCCATCATCTAGAAACCATCCCCTCTGTTTATCCAAAATTCAAACAATCTAAACAACGAGAACAGGTTTACAGCGGTACTGTTTGGGAATCTTTTGCTGGTTATTCGAGAGCTGTAAAAAAAGGAAATCGTATCGTTGTTTCGGGAACTACTGCCACCCATAAAAATAAAGTTATTGGAGGAGATGATGCTGCGGCTCAAACACATTTTGTTATTGACAAAATTGAAGCGGCAATTAGCTCTCTTGGAGGAAGTCTAAAAGACGTGGTAAGAACTCGAATTTTTGTCAATGATATTAAAGATTGGGAACTTGTGGCAAAAGCACATGGAATTAGATTCAAAAATATTGACCCTGCAAACACACTAGTTGAAGCCAAACTGGTTGGAAAAGGGTATAAAGTTGAGATAGAAGCAGAGGCAATCTTAGATTAACTCCCAGGGTCAAACCAGAAATTATATTAAATTTTCAATTTAGATTTGAACCGTTTTACCTCCTTCTCAAAAGTGTTAATCAGTAGTTCAGCCTGCTTAAGTAGTTTCCAGTCTTGATCCGAAGGAATTGATAATCTTGCTTTTGATACTTTTACAGCTCTCCTCATTAAAGCGTGTGGAGTTATTTTTCTACTTTGCCATGCACCAATTTGTCGATCATCAATCTTATCTCTTCCCTTCAATTGAATGGATTTTAATTCAGTCAATAATTCTTTTTTTTTCTTTAATTCGCTTTTTTTAGAAGAACTAGAATCTTTAATCATTTGCTCAAAACCGTCGAGTTCCTCTAGGAGAAATGTTAATCTTTTTACTTGTTTGTCTACTTGCTTTTGAAAACCATACAAAGCTTGATCTACTTCATCTTCTATTTCAAATCTTGGGTCTGCAACTACTTCAATTGAAGTAGTTTTTGTTTGATCTTGATATCTTATTTTGGCTTTATATTTTCCAGGCAGTACAGGTATTCCTCTTGATTCTTCATTGATCCATGATCCTGGGAGTGTTATTTTTTTTTCGTCCAATTTCCATGTAACATAATTTAATCCTTTCTCTAAATTCTTTTCAACTACCGTATTTATGGTTTGCATTTTTGAATTTTGAATGACTGCAGTTACAGAATCCAATGCAGTGGGTTTGTCATTCAAAAAAAACGGGATCCGTACTTTCTGAAAAACTCGATTTTTCCCTTCAAATGTGGTGTAAAATCCAGTCCAAATGTTCCCAGGTGGAGCAATAAATAACCCCTTAACCTGTATAACTTTGTTAAGAGATAAGGGAATTAATTTTTGATCTGAATTTATGGTTATGATTTCTCGTAAGCTGAGTAGATCATCGAGAACCCATATTGCTCTCCCAAAAGTTCCAATGACCAGTGCCGATTCTTTTTCTTGAATCTTGAGGTCCATTGTGGATACTGAGGGAAATCCGTTTTTTACCTGTACCCAATCCTGTCCCTCATTGATGCTCACCCACAGACCGTTTTCGGTACCGAGAAAGAGTAGTTTTTTTTCCTTTGGATCTTGAATAAAAGAAAGTGAATAGCCTTTGACATCCTTTTCACTAACCATTGAGGTCCAGTTTTCCCCGTAATCAGAAGTTTTAAATAAATACGGGGCATAGTCTCCCTTCCTATAGTTATTGACAACCGCCCAAGCAGTTCCTTCATGAAACCTTGAAGCGTGAATTCTTGCTACCCAAGACTCCTCTGGAAGCCCTTCAACTTTAGTTGTTAAATTCTTCCATGTAGTTCCACCATCTTGAGTTAACTGAATTTGGCCATCGTCTGTACCTACCCAAATAATTTTTTGATTTAAAGTACTTGGGGCAATACTTAGTATGCTTGTGTAATTTTCAGCTCCAGAAACATCAAGGGTCAGTCCTCCATAATCTGCTTTCTGATATTCAGGATTATTTGTGGTAAGATCTGGTGAAATAATTTCCCAGTTACTCCCTTTATCTTGAGATTTATGAACGTATTGAGACCCATAATACACCCCTTTAGAGTTAAAGGGGTCCTCAGCAAATCCGGAGTTCCAGTTAAACCTCAACGGAGATTTTGAATCGAGAGGCTGTGGAGCTATGCTTTGATAATATCCGCTTATTTTGTCGTAACGGTACAAATCTCCATTTTGTGAAGTCCCATAACCAAAACGTGAGTTTTCTCGATCAGGTGCGATATAAAACCCATCTCCTCCGACTAAATACTGCCAATAAAGGGTTCGTATACCTCCTCTTTTCCATGTGTAAGCAGGTCCTGACCAATTTCCATTATCTTGCATTCCTCCATAGACATTGAAAGGTGTGTCGTAATCAACATTAATTTGATAAAATTGAGCGACCGGAATGTTCTCAGGAAAATACCAGCTTTTACCGTGGTCGTTTGTAATTCCTATTCCACCGTCCCCTCCAATAATAAAATGTTCAGGATCTTTGGGGTTAATCCACATGGCATGAAAATCGGCGTGAATTCCTTTAGTTTCATCTGCAGGTATCATTGGAATTGGATCAAAGGTTTTGCCTCCATCATAACTTACAGAAAGCGGCTGATAAATGTTATAAAGGCGATTTTGATCCTTGGTGTCAACTGCTAAATCTTGAAAATAAAAAGGTCTGTTGTTGGTGAATTTTGGGTTGTCATTTATTTTTTCCCATGAAAAACCACCGTCATCACTTCTGTAGAGTCCATTTTTTTTAGCTTCTATTTTTGCATATACTCGGTTTGGATTACTTGGTGCAATTGCTATTCCTATTCTCCCAAGATCACCTTCTGGGAGTCCTTGTTTTGATTCGATTTTTTGCCAGGAATCTCCATTATCTTTACTAACATAAAGCCCAGATCCAGATCCGCCAGAAACAAAAGAATAAGGGGTTCTGTGGTGGTCATACATCGCTGCAAAAATCTTGTTTGGGTTTTTTGGGTCGATTACCAAATCTGCTATTCCCGAAGAATTATTTGTAAACAATATTTTGTTCCAGTTTACACCACCGTCCGAAGTTTTGTAGAGACCTCGATGTTCATTTTTGGTAAATGGGTCTCCCATGGCTCCCACATAAATTGTTTTTTCATCTTGAGGATCAATCAGGATTCTATGTATTGTTTTGGTGGCCTCAAGTCCCATGTGTTTCCATGTTTTACCACCATCTTCTGATTTGAATAAACCCATCCCTAGGTTCATAGAATTTCTTGGATTTCCCTCACCTGTCCCTACCCAAATTTCATTTGAATTACTCTTTTGAATAGCTATAGCTCCAATGTTTTGGGTGGGTTGTTCATCAAAAACAGCGGTCCAAGCTGTACCACCATTTTCTGATTTCCAAACCCCTCCAGATGCAGCTCCAAGATAAATGATTTTTGGATTGCTAATAGAAACATCGATAGCGGTTATTCTGCCACTCATGTTTGCAGGTCCTATGTTTCTAATTTCTAAATTTTCTAAGGTGTCAAAATCCAAGACTTGTGCTTGAATGGATAGAGACAAACAAATAATAATAGTAAATAAAAAACGTGTCATTAAAATGAATAATATGAATTGATTACAATGTAGTTAAAATTTGATACTTTTAAATTCCCTCTTGGGTAACTTTCGTGACTAAAATTAACAGCAAATGTTTAACTTTAT
>JAURBD010000140.1 GCA_030829155.1 Flavobacteriaceae bacterium | reverse complement strand
TTTATTTTTTTGTTTTTTTGTTTTCTTCTCTTTTTTTTATTTCATTTTGTTAAGAAATTAACACCCTATATAATACTATTATTATATTAAATATTAATTATTATAAATATGTTTAAATGTTTATTGGTAATAAAAATTATCTCGCTTTTATTAACAGTATCTTTGATTTTTAAAAAAGGATAGATGTCTAAAAAGAAGAAGGAGATTAAGGGTTTAGAGAGGAAGATAACATCTTTGATAATAAGCTCACCAAACCGGGATTTTAATTATAAACAAATAGCATTTTCTATAGGTGTGAATGACACCAAAGGAAGGAGTGAGATAATAAAAGTTTTAAACTCGCTTTTGAAGAAAGAAAAAATTTTAAGCATAGGAAAGGGTAAGTTTGTTGCACCTGCAATACAACAACAATCAGCAGAAGGCACGCTTGAGATAACCACCACCGGAAGAGGATACGTTGTTTGTGAAGACCTAGACGGAGATGTTATGATCGAGCAAAGAAATCTCAACAAAGGATTGCACGGGGATATAGTAAGGGTTATTACTGGAAAGAAAAACAGCAAGAACAAGTATGAAGGAAAAATAGTAGAGGTAATAGAAAGGAAAAAAGAAGTTTTTGTTGGGGTTTTTCAAAAAAGCAAAGAGTACGCGTTTGTAAATACAAGAAACGCAAGAATGTATACAGATTTTTTTATTACTAGAGAAGAAATGAAGGACTATAAGGATGGAGAAAAAGTAGCTGTAGAGATTAAAAGTTGGGAGAAACCAAAAGACTCACCACAAGGAAGGATAATAAAAAGTTTTGGTTTTGGAGACGATGCACTTGACGCATATTCAATATTATATGAATATGGTTTGTCAACAGAGTTTGAAGAAGAAGTTGAGGAAGAGGCAGCTAAAATAAAATCAGTAATTAAAAAAGAAGAAATAAAGAAAAGAAGGGACATGAGAGGGACGATGACTTTTACAATTGACCCTGTTGATGCAAAAGACTTTGATGACGCTATATCCTTTAAAGTTCTAGGAGAAAACAAATATGAGGTGGGAGTTCACATAGCAGATGTTTCACACTATGTTACCCCAGGATCAAAAATAGATGAAGAAGCACAAAACAGGGCAACCTCAGTCTATCTTGTTGACAGGGTTATACCTATGTTGCCCGAAACACTATCAAACAACCTTTGCTCATTAAGGCCAAACGAAGAAAAATTAACATTTTCAGCAGTGTTCGTAATGAAAAAAAACGGAGAGATTATAGAGGAGTGGTATGGTAAAACGGTTACAGAGTCAGACTGTAGGCTGTCTTACGAAGAAGCTCAATATATTATAGAAAATGAAACAACAACCATACCTAAAGAAGAAACAATACTTAAAGAGGAAAAAAGGGTAACCCAAAAAATAGTAGAAGCTATAGCAACACTAAACAGTATTGCAAAAACAATTAGAAATAAAAGAATAAACAATGGTGCGCTTATTTTTGATAAATCAGAAATTAAATTTAAGCTAGATGAAAAAAACCAACCAGTAAAAATTCTGTTTAAAACAGCTAAAAGTGCAAACAAGCTAATAGAGGAGTTTATGCTGTTAGCAAATAAAAAAGTTGCAGAAAAAATGAAACAAAGCAATGAGCGTTTTGTTTACAGGGTTCACGATCAACCAGACCACGAAAAACTTGAAAACCTCCAAACTATTGTAAAAAGGCTGGGCTACAACCTTAAGCTTTCAAGCTCTGAGCTAAACGGATCACTCAATGATTTATTAAAAAAAGTTTTTGGAAAAAACGAACAAAATCTAATAGACACCTTGATGATTAGAAGCATGAGTAAAGCAGAGTATACTACAAAAAACATTGGTCATTACGGACTATCCTTTGAAAACTATACACATTTTACCTCACCAATCAGAAGGTATCCAGATGTTCTTGTTCATAGATTAATTCAGGCAGAAATAGAAAAGAAGAAAATAAAAACAGAAGAGATTGAGACGCTTTGTAAACACTCAACACACATGGAGATTTTAGCAACCAAAGCAGAAAGGGACTCAATCAAACTAATGCAAATTAAGTACATGCTTGACAAAGAGGGACAAATTTTTGATGCGGTTATTTCTGGAGTTATAGCGAGGGGTGTGTTTGTGGAGGTGGTTGAAAATAAATGCGAAGGAATGGTTAAAGCGAAAGATCTTCCAGGGGATTATTTTGTTCATGATCAAAAAAACCACAGGTTTGTTGGAGAAAAAACAGGAAAAAAATATCAGCTTGGCGACAAAACAAGAGTTATGTTGGTGAAAGCTGATAAGGTAAAGAAAAGACTTGATTTTCAAGTCCTTAGTTGAGGCATCGAGCGGATTCGAACCGCTGTGAAAGCTTTTGCAGAGCTCCGCCTAGCCACTCGGCCACAATGCCATTGACTGCAAAAATAAAAAAAAGATTAAACTTTCTTTCTTAATTCAACAGAATCAACATTTCCACCAATAGGAGGAGACAACTTTTTGATGCTAACCTCAACAGACACAATGTTCTTGTCTATATTTTTAATTCCAGTTATTATTCTCTCAAGAACCGTTTCAAGAAGTTTTGAAGGCGTGGCCATTTCTTTTTTTAGGACACCATAGATAGAAACATAATCAACAGTGTTTTCAAGATTGTCACTTTCTTCAGCTATTCCAGTGTCAACCTCAACAATAGCGTTAACCAGATATTCAGCCCCAATAACGCTTTCCTCATAAAGACAACCATGAAAGGAATAAAACCAAGCATTGTTTACAGATATTTTTGACATAATTTCATCAAAGATATAAAAGTGAACACATTTCCTAATTTGGTTTTCAATATCTTTGACAAAGTGAAGAAAAAAGGGCCAAATTTTATTGAACAAATCATTGATGGTGATTTAGCTAGGGGGTTTGAAAACAAAGACTTAAGGTTTAGGTTTCCTCCAGAACCAAACGGATACCTTCATATTGGACACCTTAAAGCAATATGCTTAAACTTTAATTTAGGAGACAAATACAACGCTCCAGTAAATCTTCGTTTTGACGACACAAACCCAGAAAAAGAAGCAAAGGAATACGTAGACGCTATTAAAAACGACATAAAATGGCTTGGATTTAAGTGGAACAAAGAATGCTATGCCTCTGACTATTTTGATCAACTTTTTGCATGGGCGACGAATTTAATTGAAAAAGATTTAGCATAAGTAGAGTCACAGTCATCAGGTGAAATAGCAAAACAAAAAGGTACTCCAACAAAAGGAGGTAAGCCTAGCCCATTTAGGGGTAGAAAAAAAGAGGAGAGTCTAAAGATTTTTAAAGAAATGTTTGAAGGTAATCAT
>JAURBD010000017.1 GCA_030829155.1 Flavobacteriaceae bacterium | reverse complement strand
GGGTGCTGCTTGATAACCTTTCATCATTTCTTTATAAGAAGACGAAATATGTAGTTCAGGAGCATTACGGCGATTCAACACCACATTAAGTATTCCGTTATCAACGGTTAAGATAAAATCTGGAACGATGTGTGTGTTCTGGAAAGTTCCAGACAAAGCTCCACCAGGTTTTGGGTTCAATCTTTCTATTTCTTTTAGTCCTTGCTTTAATAATTCTTGATCAACATCAAATTTTTCTTGCAGCTTTGTAAAGTGTTTTTTAGAAAATAATTCAAAGGCTTCATTTATAATTTTTGAGGCCATGATTTGTGAAACGGAGAGTTGTTTCTTACTCAATTGTAAAGAAAGACACTCTTGTAGTGATCGTGCTCCAACCCCAGCAGGTTCCATAGATTGCACTTTTTCTAGAACTAATTCCAGTTGTTCTTCCTCAACAAGAATGTTTTGAGTAAAAGCCAAATCATCTAAAATATCTTGCAAAGATCTTCTTAGATAACCACTATCATCGATACTTCCAATCAAAAATTCAGCAATTTGCTCCTCCTCTGGTGTTAAAATTAAGGAACTTATTTGACCTTTTAAATATTGATGAAAACCGATTCCTCCTGTTAAAGGAATAGTTTTTTCCTCGTCATCGTTGCTATAATTGTTTGTAGTTAACTTATAAGAAGGTGTTTCATCATCACTTAAATAAGCATCAATATCGATTTCCCCAGCATCAATGGTTTCATGGTCTTCAAAATCATCTTGAAAATCATCTAAAAGTTCATCTGTTTTATCTTTTCCAGTTTCAAGTGCTGGATTTTCTTCAATTTCATTTTGAAGACGTTGTTCAAAATCTAAAGTTGTCAATTGAATCATCTTCATCAGCTGGATTTGCTGAGGAGATAATTTCTGTGAGAGTTTTAATTGAAATTGTTGTTTTAGCATAAATAAGTTTGAGACTTTTTCTTAAATATATGAAAAACAGTAGACTTTAAAAAGCAGCATTTTGCGGGGTTCGGGGAAATGGAATTACATCTCGTATGTTACTCATGCCTGTAGCAAACAAAACTAAACGTTCAAAACCAAGTCCAAATCCACTATGTGGAGCACTTCCAAAACGTCTAAGATCAAGATACCACCACAATTCTTTTTCGTCAATCCCCATGGCTTTTATTCTTTCTTGTAGAACATCCAAACGTTCCTCTCTTTGAGATCCTCCTACAATTTCTCCAATTCCTGGAAATAAAATATCCATTGCGCTTACGGTTTTTTGATCTTCGTTCATACGCATATAGAATGCTTTGATTGTAGCAGGGTAGTTATAGAGAATAACTGGGCAATTAAAGTGTTTTTCAACTAAAAATCGCTCGTGTTCACTTTGTAAGTCAGCACCCCATTTATCAATATTAAATTTGAATTTCTTTTTCTTATTGGGTTTACTATTGCGTAATATATCAATGGCCTCGGTATAGCTTACCCGTTTAAATTCATTTTCCACAACAAATTTTATTTTTTCTAATAAACCCATCGGTGATCTTTCTGCTTGAGGTTTAGATTTATCCTCTTGCTTTAATCGATCATCTAAAAAGATCAAATCTTCTTCACATTCTTTGAGAATATACTGCAAAACATTTTTTATGAATTTTTCTGCCAAATTCATATTATCGTTCAAGTCAAAAAAAGCCATTTCGGGTTCGATCATCCAAAACTCAGCAAGATGTCGAGTGGTGTTTGAATTCTCTGCTCTAAAAGTAGGGCCGAAGGTGTAAACTTCTCCTAAACCCATTGCATAGGTTTCAGCTTCAAGTTGTCCAGAAACGGTAAGATGTGTTTCTTTCCCAAAAAAATCTTTACTAAAATCAATATTTTCTTCTTTAGTCAAAGGTGTATTTTCAAAATCTAAAGCGCTAACACGAAACATTTCACCTGCTCCTTCAGCGTCACTTCCGGTTATGATAGGAGTGTTTACGTATTGAAAGCCTTCATTTCTAAAAAACTGATGTACTCCAAATGCAAGAGCTGAACGCAATCGCATTACTGCACTGAAAGTGGTTGTTCTTACACGTAAATGAGCTTTTTCTCTTAGGAATTCTAGACTGTGCTTTTTAGGTTGTATAGGATAGCTTTCAGGATCAGCCTCACCATAAATGTTTAAATCGGTTACTCGAATTTCATGAGATTGACCTTTTCCTTGACTTTTAATGTAATTTCCTGTAATTTTTATAGCTGCTCCCGTATTTATACTTTTAAGTAAAGCATCATCCATCGACTCAAAATCAACAACACATTGTAAATTCCCTAATGTAGACCCATCATTTAAAGCAATAAATCGATTTGCTCTAAAGGTTCTAACCCAACCTTTTACAGTTACTTGTTGACCTGTAGCGGATGTTTTTAGTAAGGACTTGATTTTCATAATGTTTTTGCTTTTCGCTGCAAAGATAACTGTTTATCTATAATTTACTTATTCGTTTTACGCTTCCTTTGATTCTTTTTGTTCTAAAATTTGAAGCTTGGGCTTTTTCATTACATTTTCATTAGAAACGGTCCGTTCTAATGAAATTAATAGAGAGGGGAGTAAAATTAAATTTGCAAGCATTGCAAAAAGTAGGGTTGCTGAAACCAAACCTCCGAGAGCAACCGTTCCACCAAATTCTGAAATCATAAAAACAGAAAACCCAAAGAATAAGACAATGGATGTGTAAAACATACTCACTCCTGTTTCTCTTAATGCAGCGTATATTGATTTTTGTATTTTCCATTTTGATTCAATCAATTCCTGTCGATATTTTGCCAGAAAATGAATGGTGTCATCAACAGAAATTCCAAAGGCAATACTAAAAACTAATATTGTAGATGGCTTTATGGGAATACCTAAAAAACCCATCATACCTGCTGTGACTAATAAGGGTAAAATATTAGGAATGAGTGAAATGAGAATCATTTTGAAAGACCTAAACATGTATGCCATAAAAAGAGCAATTAATGAAATAGCCAGAGAAAGCGATAGAATTAAATTCTTGATAAGGTATTTAGTTCCTTTTAAAAAAATTAAGGACTTTCCAGTAAGTTGAATGTCATATCGATTTTCAGGAAAAATCTTTTTAATTTCTTTTTCGAGTTCAAATTTAATTTCTTCCATTCGTTCGGTTCGAATATCTTTAATAAACGTTGTCATTCGAGCATATTGACCTGTTGAATCCACATAATTTCTCATCAATTCATCTCCTTGTTCAGAAGAATCAAAATAAGAAAAAACAAAGTTGTTTTCTTGGGCTGTTGGGAGTTTGTAGTAGTTTGGATTTCCATTGTAATATGCTTGCTTAGCATATTTTATGGCATTCACAACGGAAATAGATTTAGAAAGTTCAGGAATAGCATCAATGCTTTGTCCTAGTTCATCCATTCGTTTTAAAGTAGATAGTTTAACAACTCCATTTTTTCGCTGCGTATTGATTAAAATTTCTAAGGGAACAACTCCATTAAACTCTTTGTCAAAGAAAAGGATATCTTTAAAAAATTCTTTTTTCTGAGGCATGTCCTCTAAGATGCTCCCAGAGATTCTGATTTGATAAATACCTATAATGCTTCCAATAAGAAGAATTAGCGAAATAATGTAGGTGTTTATTCTTCGGTACCGAACGTTTTTCTCCATCCAATTTACAAAGCTATCAATGGATTTATTTTTTAAATGATTCAAATGCTTTTGGTTAGGGAGTGGCATGAAGCTATAAATAATGGGAATTAAAAGCAGAGAAAGAATAAAGATTCCTATAATATTAATCGATGCAATGATTCCAAATTCGGTCAATAACTTACTATCGGTCAAAATAAAAGTTGCAAAACCTGATGCGGTAGTAAGATTGGTCATTAAAGTTACATTTCCAATCTTGATAATTACTTGCTGAAGTGATTTTACTTGATTCCCATGTTTCGCAACTTCTTGTTGATATTTATTGATTAGAAAAATACAATTGGGTATTCCTATGACAATAATTAAAGGGGGGATTAAGGCAGTCAAAACAGTAATTTCGTATCCCATCCATCCGAGTGTACCAAGTGCCCAAACAACACCAAAAAGGACAATAACCATTGAAATTACTGTTGTACGAATGGAGCGGAAAAATAAAAAGAAAATCAAAGAAGTTATTCCAATTGCTCCTAAAACAAAGATTCCAATTTCATCGACAATATTTTGAGCATTTAAAGTTCTGATATATGGCATTCCAGAAATTCGTACGTCAACATTGTTCTCCTCTTCAAATTTTTCTATAGAGGGAATAAAAACATCATAAATAAAGGCCTTCCTTTGGGCACTATTTACAATTTCATTTTTCATGTAAACCGCAGATCTAACAGTTTGTGTTTTTTTATTGAAAATTAAATTTTCATAGAAGGGTAATTCTTTAAATAGTTTCTGTTTGAGGAGTGCATATGTTTCTTTTGTCTCTGGTTTGATAGACAGAAAAGGAATCATTTCAAACTTCTTTTTTCTTGTATTTTTAGATAAAATGCTCAAATTTTCGAGCGATAAAACAAAATCAATTTCAGGATAATTTCCAAGTTTCTTACTCAGCTTATTCCATGCTTCAAATTTACCTTTACTGAATAAATCTGAGTCTTGAAGAGCCAAAACCATAACATTACCGTCTTCTCCGAAGAGGTCTAAAAACTCATTGTATCGGATATTTTCCTCATGTTGATCTGGAAGTAAATTTGCTTCAGTAAAAGTAAAACGCATATACTTCCATTGAGAAACCCAAAAGGAGGTTGCAGCAAAAAGGAGAATAAGTATTGTTATGCGATTACGAAGAATGAGTCGAGCAACACTTTCCCAAAATTTCCATTTCCGTTTTTTCTTCATAAGTTTAAAGAATCCTAACCAATTAATGAAAAAAGATCAGACGGTTAAAATCTCTTTTTCTTTGCGAGTGAATACATCATCTGTTTTTTGAATAAATGTATCGGTGTGTTTTTGAATGTCTAATTCATAATTCTTTTGCTCGTCTTCAGAAATATTAGATTTTTTTATTTCGTTATTAGCATCTTTTCGAGCATTACGAATACTTACTTTTGCAGTTTCCGATTCTGCTTTTGCCATTTTTGCTAATTCCTTTCTTCGTTCTTCTGTCAAGGGAGGAACATTAATGATAATAGATTCTCCATTATTCATCGGATTAAATCCAAGATTGGAATTTATTATAGCTTTTTCTATTTCACCCAGCATTGCTTTTTCCCAAGGTTGAATAGATAGGGTTCGTGCATCAGTGGTATTTACATTTGCCACCTGATTCAAAAGTGTCGGGGATCCATAATAATCAACCATAACACTACTGAGCATTACCGGATTTGCTTTTCCAGCTCTTATTTTCAAAAGTTCATTTTCAAGATGCTCAAGAGCACTATTCATACATTCGATAGCGCTATCAATAATAAATTCTAATTCTTCGTTCATAGAAATTAATTTAAAGATATACTTTGGTTCCAATATTTTCACCTCGAACTACTCGAACAAGATTACCATGGGTATTCATGTCAAATACAATTATCGGAAGTTTATTTTCTTGACTTAGAGTAAAAGCCGTTGTATCCATAACTTTGAGCCCCCTTTTTATAACTTCTTCAAAAGAAAGAGAGTCAAATTTTACAGCTTCTTTATTTTTTTCGGGATCTTCATTGTAGATGCCGTCTACTCGAGTTCCTTTTAAGATAACGTCTGCATTAATTTCTACTGCTCGAAGTACTGCAGCAGAATCTGTGGTAAAGAACGGATTTCCAGTCCCTGCACTAAAAATAACAACTCTATTTTTTTCAAGATGTCGAACTGCTTTTCTTTTGATGTATGGCTCTGCAACTGCCTCTATTTTTAACGCAGTTTGAAGTCGAGTTGGAACATCTATATTTTCTAAAGCACTTTGAAGGGCAAGTCCGTTAATAACGGTGGCTAACATTCCCATATAATCAGCCTGAACTCGATCTACTCCCTGACTGGATCCAGACACCCCCCTAAATATATTACCTCCGCCAATTACAATTGCTATTTCAACATTTTGCTCGTAAATCTGTTTTATTTCTTCAGCATATTTACCAATACGAATGGGGTCTATTCCATAGGAGCGGTCTCCCATTAGTGCTTCACCGCTTAGTTTTAGTAAAATACGTTTGAAATTCATACACTAGTTTTATTATTACAAATATAGAAAATTAAGAGTATAGATATTGAGATCTTGTTATATAATACAAGGGTCATGATTACTTTTCCAGTAGATTTTCAAAATCTTCCATTTGTATAGCATTTTCAACACTAAATTCACCAATTTTGGTTCGTCTTAATGCACTCAGGTATGCACCCGAATTGATTGACTTTCCATAGTCATAAACTAAAGATCTTATGTAGGTACCTTTGCTACAATTTACTTTAAAATCAATTTCCGGAAATTTTATCTGAGTAATTTCAAAATTTCGTATAACAACCTTTCTGGATGGGACATCTATATTTAAACCTTCTCTAGCAAATTCATATAAACGTTTTCCTCCTTTTTTTAATGCAGAAAAAACAGGGGGCTTTTGGTCAATGGTCCCTGTGAATTTGGATAAGGTATTTTCGAGTAGTTCTTTATCGATATGTTCTGTGGGAAAATATTGATTTATTTCTGTTTCGAGATCATAAGAAGGGGTGGTTGCTCCTAATGAAATAGTCCCAACATATTCTTTTTCTTGACCCATGAATTGCTCAATTTGTTTTGTCATTTTTCCAGTGCATAAGATTAAAAGCCCTGAAGCTAGTGGGTCTAAAGTTCCTGCATGACCTACTTTAATTTTTTTCAGTCCGAAAGTGTTCTTAATAATCCAACGAATTTTATTAACTACTTGAAATGAAGTCCAATTTAAGGGCTTGTCAATGAGAATAACTTCACCATTTATAAACTTTTCTTTAATCACTTTCATAAAATTCCAAAAATAATAGCTGCTGTTCCAGCAATCATACAATAAATGCTGAAGTACCAAAGCTTTGAATTTTTAACCCATTCAATCATCCATTTACAAGCAATTATTCCTGTGATAAAAGCTGCCAAAAATCCCATAAGCATTATTGAAGAATTTAGTTGAATTGAATTTGTCTCCATTTCAAGAAAACTTTTGATCATACTCCCAAAAATTAAAGGAATTACCATAAGAAAAGAAAAACGAGCAGCTTTACTTTTATCAATCCCTAGAAGAACTCCTAGGGCTATAGTTGCTCCACTTCTAGATATACCGGGAAGAATTGCAATAGCTTGTATAACACCAATGCTAAAAGCAGACTT
The DNA here is from genome assembly GCA_030829155.1 of Flavobacteriaceae bacterium. GTDB lineage: Bacteria > Bacteroidota > Bacteroidia > Flavobacteriales > Flavobacteriaceae > Arcticimaribacter. The sequence goes on along the minus strand of JAURBD010000017.1, from coordinate 15,695 downwards.
CAGGCTTAATTCTTTTTCAGTTATTTGAGAACGGTTTGCTAAATACAATAGTACAGCTGTAATCCATAACATTACTCCAACCAAAAGAATGTTTTGATGAAAGAACTTTGAAATCATATCCTCTAAGAAAAGACCAACAAAAACTGCGGGAATCATGGATGTGATGATTTTCAAAGAAAAACAGAAAGCATCATTCATCTTAAATTCAAATAAACCGTAGAATATTTCATGAATATCTTTTCTGAAAACAAGAACAGTGCTCAAAGCCGTAGCTCCGTGAAGTATAATTGTCATCAATAAACTTTCTTTAGGCAAAGAATCATCCCCTAAGATTGCTTTTGCAAGTTCTAAGTGGCCACTAGAGGATATGGGTAAAAATTCTGTTAATCCTTGAATTATTCCCAGCACAATTGCTGTTAGTAAATCCATTAAATTATTTTTTAGAGTAAGTCAAAATCGAATAAACAGCGATTCCAAAACCGAATAAAACCAAAGTAGGAGCTAAGCGAATACGTCTAAAATTGAATATCTCTGGGTTAAAGACGTTTGGATCAGAACTGCCTCCACCAATCATCAAAATAAATCCTAAACTAATTATTGAAATTGATAATAAAAGGAATTGATAATTACGCTTTCCGAATAAGAACTGTTTTTTTGTAGGTTTTATTTTTTTCATGAGAAATTATTGAACGGCTTCAGTGGTTAGATTCAAGAAACGTTGAGTTGCAAAAAAAGTACTCAGCCCCGTAATTAAAATTCCCATTCCAAGGACAACAGAAAAAATCAAGGAGGGTTCCAAAGGGTTTTCAGTTAAATTTAGTTCTGGAAATCTTTCATTGAATTCATATAAAACAGTTGATAATCCTGCAAGAGAAATAATAGAACCTAAAAGGCCTAATTGTAAATGCTTCAGTATGAAAGGAAGTCGAATAAAGCTTTTGGTTGCACCTACCAGTTGCATTGTTTTGATGATCATCCTTTTTGAATAAATGGACAAGCGAATGGAACTATTAATAAGTAAAATTGCAACTAAAATAAAAACGAAACTCAAAATCAATATCCATTGGGTAATTTTTTTGATATTTTTATCTAATATCTCAATTAAAGGTTGATCATAAAGAACTTCACTGATATAAGTCTTTTGTTCAAAATCCTTTTGTAAATCTTTAAGAAATGCAGGAGTAACAAAATTTGCGTTAAAGTATACATCGATAGAACTTAACAAGGGGTTGTAACCAAGAAATTCCATAAAATCCTCTCCAATTTCTTGTGCATGAATCTCTGCTGCCTCTTCTTTAGATACAAAACGGGCTGTTTTGGTTTCTTGGCGTAGGGCTATACTTTTTTGAAGTTGTTTTATTTCTATTGGTTTAGCAGAATCATCAATATAAATTGTAAAAGCTATTTGCTCTTTAAAATGATCTGCAACTTTTTTTGAATTTAATAACAGCAGTCCTAATAATCCTACTAGAAACAATACTAAAGAAATACTTACAACTACAGAAAAGTAAGTAGAAAGTAATCTTCTTTTTTGATAAACTTCTTGAGAATTTTTCCGCACACGTATTAAATTAATACCGTAAAAATAGTAAACAAGAAGCAATTTGTATTCTTGGTGTCAATAAACTTTTTCCTTTGCTGCTTTAGTCCTATTTTTGTTGTTCAAATAAATTGAATATTGTGGGGTATAATTTCCTTGAAATCGAAAAAAAGTGGCAAAACTATTGGGCTAAAAATCAAACCTTTAAAGCAACTAATAAAAGTAAACTTCCGAAATATTATGTTTTGGACATGTTTCCTTATCCTTCGGGAGTAGGTTTGCATGTGGGACATCCTTTAGGTTATATTGCAAGTGATATTTATGCTCGCTACAAACGTCATAAGGGATTCAATGTTCTTCACCCACAAGGATATGATTCTTTTGGTTTGCCTGCGGAGCAATATGCAATTCAAACAGGGCAACATCCAAACCTTACAACAGAAGCTAATATCAATCGTTACAGAAAGCAACTAGACAAGATGGGGTTTTCTTTCGATTGGAGTAGAGAAGTTAGAACTTCCCAAGCTGATTTTTATAAATGGACTCAATGGATATTTTTATTATTGTTTGATTCTTATTATTGTAAAAAAACAAATTCAGCGCAGCCTATTAAAAAGTTGGTGTCGCATTTTGAAACCAATGGAAATGCTAATTTAAATGTCGTTAGTGACGAAAAAATTATTTCATTTACACCAGAGGATTGGACTGCTTTTTCACATAAAGAAAAGCAAGAAGTTTTATTGATGTTTCGTTTAGCATATTTATCTGAATCCGAAGTGAATTGGTGTCCAGAGTTGGGAACAGTATTGGCTAATGATGAAATAGTTAACGGTGTTTCTGAAAGAGGCGGTTATATGGTAACCAAAAAGATGATGAAGCAATGGAGTATGCGTATTGGAGCTTATGCTGAGCGTTTACTTGAAGGATTGAATCAGTTGGATTGGCCAGAGTCTTTAAAAGAGATGCAGCGAAATTGGATTGGGAAATCAATAGGCGCAAATGTTCGTTTTAATATTCAAGATTACAAAGGTGTTATCGAGGTTTTTACAACTCGACCCGACACTTTGTTTGGTGTAACTTTTATGACATTGGCTCCAGAGCATCCGTTGGTAAACACAATTGTTAGTGATCAACAAAAAGTTGAAGTATTAGCATATGTAGAAGCAAGCGCAAAACGCTCTGAACGAGACCGTATGTCTGATGTTAAATCCATTAGCGGAGTTTTTACAGGAGCTTATGCAATACACCCTTTTACTAAAGAACCCATTCCAATTTGGGTTGGAGACTATGTTTTAGCAGGATATGGTACAGGAGCGGTAATGGCTGTTCCCTGTGGAGACCAAAGAGATTTTAATTTTGCAAAACACTTTAACATTCAAATCCGTAACATTTTTGAGGGAGCTGATATTACAAATGAAGCTTTTGTTGAAAAAGGAAAAACTAAGATTAAAGACTCTGATTTTTTAAATGGCCTGGCTTATAAAAAAGCTATGATAAAAGTCATAAAACGTCTAGAACAAGAAGGATCAGGAGAAGGTGCTATTAACTACAGATTAAGAGATGCTATTTTTAGTCGACAGCGATATTGGGGAGAACCCATTCCTATTTACTATAAAAACGGAATCCCAGTTGCATTAAAACCTGAAAACCTTCCTTTAGTTCTTCCAGAAGTTGAACAATATTTACCTACACCAGAGGGAGCACCCCCATTGGGAAATGCAACTACTTGGGCATGGGATATTATTTCTGAAAAAGTTGTTCCTAATGCTCGATTGAATGAAACCAGTGTTTTTCCTTTAGAATTGAATACCATGCCTGGATGGGCTGGTAGCTCCTGGTACTTCAATAGATATATGGATACCGATAATCAGGAAGCTTTTGTAGGTAAAGAAGCTGTGGATTACTGGCAAAATGTAGATTTATATATTGGTGGGAGCGAGCATGCTACTGGGCACTTATTGTATTCTCGTTTTTGGCAGAAATTTCTTTTTGATTTAAACTTATTACCCGTTGATGAATATGCAAAAAAATTAATCAATCAAGGAATGATTCTTGGTTTATCTGCTTTTATATATCGTAAAAAGGGAACACAAGAGTATGTCTCCAAAAACTTAATAAAAGATTTTGAAGTTGAATCAATCCGAGTGGACATCAGTATGGTCAATAATTCAGATGAACTCGATTTGGAAGCCCTGAGAAAATGGCAGCCTCAATTCAGTACCGCTTCCTTTGTATTAGAAAATGGAGTTTATCATGTAGAACGTGATGTAGAAAAAATGTCTAAATCAAAGTATAATGTTGTTAATCCAGACCTTATTTGCGATCAATATGGAGCTGACACTTTACGGATGTATGAAATGTTTTTGGGACCTATAGAACAAGCTAAGCCATGGAATACCGCAGGTATATCAGGAGTTCACTCATTTCTCAAGAAACTTTGGAAATTATATCATAACTCTGAGGGATTTTATATCTCAGAGGGTTCTGCATCAAAAGAATCTTTAAAAAGCATACATCAAACAATAAAAAAGGTAACCGAAGACATTGAGAATTTTTCTTTCAACACTTGTATCAGTTCTTTTATGATTTGTGTTAATGAATTGACTGCACAAAAGTGTAACGAGAGAGAGGTATTAGAACCTTTGGCAGTTTTATTAGCACCATTTGCAGCCCATTTGTCTGAAGAACTTTGGGAATTGATGGGACACGATACAAGTATAAGTACAGTTTCTTTTCCAATTCATGAACCTTTATATTTAGTAGAATCCTCTAAAAATTATCCTGTTTCATTTAATGGAAAAATGAGGTTTACCATTGAACTTTCTTTGAAATTAAATCCCCAAGAAATTGAAAAAATAATTATGAAAGATGAACGAACACAACAACAATTACAAGGGAGAAACCCAAAAAAAGTTATTGTAGTACCTGGAAAAATAATTAATATAGTTGGCTAATGAATATTGAAATTATTGGTTATATGGCTGCGGTATTGACAACTTCATCTTTTCTACCACAGGTTATCAAAGTATGGAAGTCTAAATCATCTAAAGGAGTTTCTGTGGCAATGTATATTGTAATGCTTACCGGAGTTATTCTTTGGGGTATTTATGGGTATTGCATTGGTAGTAAGTCGGTTTTAATGGCTAACCTAGTTGCGGGTATTTTACAAGCTATGATTTTGATTATTATTTTTAAAAATAAAAGGAAAAATCCTAGATGATCCTTCGGCTATTATAATTTAAAAAAATAATATCAATTGATTAAAGCGCAATTTGTCTTTTGATTTGTTGGTTTAAAGAAATAAAAGTTTCTGTTCTTGAAACTCCAGAAATGGTCTGTATCTTTGTATTGAGTAGATGCATCAGGTGCTCATTGTCTTTGCATAAAATCTTAATAAAAACACTCCAATTTCCAGTAGTATAATGACATTCAGTAATCTCAGGTATCTTTTTCAACTGCTCCACAGCTTGAGGATTACTTGCAGCTTTATCCAAAAAAACACCAATAAAAGCAAGGGTCGTATAGCCCAAAGCCTTTGGATTAATATTGATTTGAGAACCACTAATTAAAGAAGAATTTTCTAGTTTTTTAAGACGTTGATGAACTGCAGCTCCAGAAATTCCAGCTCTATGTGCCATCTCAGCAATGGAAACTCGTGCATTTTTAATTAAACCATTTAAAATGATTTTATCGATACCGTCAACTTGGATTTCTTGATTTGTAACTTTCATCATTAATTTTGTTTTATCAAAAATATGTATTTAGTTGAAAAAATCAATTTATCTTGATTGAGTAGTTAATTTAATTGAACTGACTAGGACAAAACATTAACCACATGTATATTTACAAAAAACATAAAATGGAATATCAAGAAAAATTAATCAATGCTTTGTCAAGTGGAATACTTGCAATTGCAATAAGTCTAGGTGCTTTGGGGAGTCATTTTTTTAAAACTCTCCTAACTGATGAGGAACTCCTTAGTTTTGAAGTGGGAGTACGCTATTTGATTTATCACGCACTAGCTATTCTGATGATTAATAGTTTTTCTTCTGTTCAATCGGAAACCAAAGATGTTTTTATTAAGTTGGTTCTATCTGGTATTTTTCTTTTCTCGGGCAGTATTTTTCTGTTATCAACAAAACAACTTCATGGCTGGCCAGTAAAATATCTCGGTCCCATAACTCCATTAGGAGGGGTATTGATAATCTCCGCTTGGATTTACTTAACTATTTCTTTTCTGAAAAAGTAGATTATTTCAAGTTTTTAGCAATATATTTTTCTATGGCCATGGTCATAGATGGAGTTTCTTCCGTAGGGGCTTTGATATCTATTCTAAGTTTGGCTTTATCTGCAGCTTTGACAGTAGTGTTTCCATAAACAGCAATTCGTGTGTCGTTCTGTTCAAAGTCAGGAAAATTGTGCAGCAAAGATTCAATTCCAGACGGACTAAAGAATACAAGAACATCGTAATAAACGTCACGTAAATCAGACAAATCACTTACCACGGTTTTGTATAATTGTGCACGGGTCCAATTGATTCCTAGACTATTCAAAAAATCGGGAGTAGCAGGTTTTAAAATATCCGAAGAAGGAAGTAAAAATTTTTCATCCCCAAATTTTTTAAAAACAGACTCAAGATCGGTTAAGCTTTTCTGTCCGACATAAATTTTACGTTTTCTGTAAACAACATATTTTTGAAGGTAAAATGCTACAGCTTCAGATTGACAAAAATATTTTGTTGAATCAGAAACCTTGAAACGCATTTCTTCTGCTAGTCTAAAAAAATGATCTACTGAATTTCGACTGGTCAAAATTACAGAAGTATATTCTGCAAAATCTATTTTTTGTCTACGTACTTCCTTGGCATCTACACCTTCAATATGAATAAAAGGTCTAAAATCAATTTTTAAATTGTGCTTTTCTTTAAGACGAGTGTAAGGTGAGTTTTCGTTTGTAGGCTCTGGCTGAGATATCAGTATCGTTTTTAATTTCATATGGGTTTTATGATTGTCCTATATTTAATGTGCTAAAGAGCATAATCCAAGGAGCTAATTTGAATATGCAAAGGTACAAAATTAAATACAATAAATTACTCTTAAATTTATTCCAATATTCTCGATATAAAGAGACTTGAGACATTATGTAAAGAATTAATATTGTAGTAAGCGTAGCACAGAAAAATTTTGAGAAAGGAAAAGCATATTGATAGAAAAGAAATAAGAAGAATGAAAGTATTGAAATCTGAATTTGATGACTCAAACTTTTAAATTGAAATGGTTCTGTAAGTTTATTTATTTCCAAGAGTTTAAATACACTGTTTTCAATAATAAACCGAACTATTATTATAGCCAAAAGTGATGAACTAAGATTTAAAAAAAAATTAAAAGATGAAGGTGTTGATTTTAAAAAATTTAAAACATAGAACAAAACGAGACTGAAATTAATGATTAAAAAAAATGTTCCAATAACTGTAAAGCTATGCAGTCTAGTTTTCTCTTTCCCATAGATTTTGAAATACAAAGCCGAATCAAAAAAGCGAATAAATAATTTAAATTCACTTTTATTTGAACTCGCAATAAAGGTCAAAAGAATAAAATTAAATAGGAATACAAGACTGATCCAATCTTGCTGGGTGTTGTTTCTTAAAATCCAATCTTCCATGGGTTAAAATTAATGGTTTTCGTTAGAAATCACTTACAAATGGATTCCTAAATTTTGTATCGATCCTTTTAAATTTATTACTTTTATTCCTTCAAATGAAAAACACACTCATTGTTATACCGACTTATAATGAAGCCGATAATATAAAAGCTATTATTGAAGAATTATTTTTGATAAGCAATCATTATCACGCACTTATTGTAGATGATTCTTCTCCAGATGGAACAGGTAAATTGGTAAAAAATCTTTTTAAGAAATATCCAAAACGTCTTTTTTTAGAAACACGACTGAAAAAAGAAGGACTTGGTTGTGCTTATTTACATGCTTTTCGATGGGCAAAATCAAGTGACTATAAATATATTTTTCAAATGGATGCTGATTTTTCTCATAATCCCATGGATATTCCTAAGATGGAGTATTTGTTTAATCAAGGACATGATGTTGTGATAGGTTCAAGGTATATTGATGGAATTAATGTGGTGAACTGGCCTTTAGGAAGAATTTTACTCTCACTAGGTGCTTCATATTATGTTAAATTTTTTACTGGATTACCTGTAAAAGACCCCACAGCTGGTTTTGTTGGATATAAACCTGAAGTATTGAATGCAATTAACTTAGATGAAATTAAATTTGTTGGGTATGCTTTTCAAATCGAATTGAAATACAAAGCATGGCTTAAGGGATATGTTCTGAAAGAACATTCTATAATATTTTTAAATCGAGTTAAGGGAGAATCTAAAATGAACGGGTCAATCATTTGGGAAGCAATATACGGAGTAATATATCTTCGCATAAAATCACTATTTAAAAGAAAAAGATGAATACAGTTTTAATAAAGAATGCAACTGTTGTAAATCAAGGTTCACAAGAAATCAAAGATGTTTTGATTGTTGGAGAGCAAATCAAAAAAATAGATGTAAATCTCGATGAAATCGCAGATCAGGTAATTGATGCAACGGGAAAACATTTAATACCGGGCTTGATTGACGATCAAGTACATTTTAGGGAGCCTGGTTTAACACACAAAGCAACAATTGAATCTGAATCACGTGCAGCTGTAGCAGGAGGGATTACTTCGTTCATTGAAATGCCCAACACAAATCCTGAGACCACAAATATTATGGAATTAGAGAAAAAGTTTGATTGTGCCAGAGAAACCTCTTTTGCAAATTATTCTTTTATGTTTGGTGGAACAAACGACAATATTGAAGAAATTCAAAAGCTTGATAAAAATAAAGTTGCGGGTCTTAAACTTTTTCTAGGATCCTCCACAGGGAATATGTTAGTAGATGATGAGGTAGTTTTAAAAGAAATTTTTTCTAAAACGGATCTTTTGATTTCTGTACATTGTGAAGACGAATCAACAGTAAAAGCTAATTTCAAAAAAATTAAAGAACAGTATGGCGATAATATTCCTATTGAATTGCATCCTGAAATCCGAAGCCATGAAGCTTGTTATTTGTCTTCCTCAAGAGCAATTTCTTTAGCGAAACAAACAGGAGCACGTCTTCATATATTTCATTTGTCAACAGCAATAGAAACTGAGCTTTTTAGAAACGACCTTCCACTAGCCGAGAAAAAAATCACCTCTGAAGTATGTGTTCATCATCTTTGGTTTTCTGATAAAGATTATAAAACACATGGCACCCGAATTAAATGGAATCCAGCAGTTAAAAGCCAAAAAGACCAAGATTCACTTTGGAAAGCACTAAATGATGATCGAATTGATGTTTTAGCAACTGATCATGCACCTCACACAATCGAAGAAAAAAACAATAAATATGCTTCAGCTCCTTCCGGGGGTCCTCTGGTTCAACATGCACTCTTAGCATTATTAACCTCCTATAAAAATGGAAAAATAACCCTTGAAAAATTGGTTCAAAAAGCCTGTCATAATCCAGCAATTTTATTTCAAATTGAAAAAAGAGGATATGTAAAAGAAGGTTATTATGCAGATTTAGTTTTAGTAGATTTAAATAAAACTACAACCGTAACACCAAAATCTTTACTTTACAAATGTAAATGGTCTCCTTTTGAAGGTGTAGAATTCCAAGCAAAGATTGATACAACATGGGTGAATGGATCATGTGTTTTTACAAAAGATTCTATCGTTGAAAACAAAGCTGCGAAACGTTTAACTTTTAATAGATAATTTCATGAAGAATATTTTAGTTTTTTTTGTAGTAATATTCTGTTGGGCATGTGATGGGAGTACCCCAGTAAATGAGCCAGAAAAAAAGATTACACCAGAAATTATGGAGGATATCTTTTACGATTTATTCGTAATGAAATCAGTTCAAAACTCGAAAAATTTAAATGAAGAATTCAAAAGTTATTTTGGGACTCAATATATTTATGAAAAATATGGAATAGATAGTCTTCAGTTGATACAAAATCAAATGTATTATGTTCAGAAACCTAAACTAATGAAAAAAATCTTTCAAAACCTTGAAATTCAATATCAAAAGATACAAGATAGTTTGGATACTTTAATTAAAAATGAATATCAAATCAAATAGTTTTACCAATATTTTTGACTAAATATGAATCAATATCTGAGTATTTGAAGGATATTTTTTCTTTTATTCGAGTCCCAATAATTTTTTTTTCGCTACACAAACTTTCGATTAATGCTTGAGTCATAAAGCGTCTTTTTCCAAATAAAGAAAGGTTGATTTCGAAAAAATATAAAAGTTGTAGCCAAGATCTTCTGAGTAGTATTTTTGGTGGTATCTTACGCTTTAAAAAAGCAATTCTCTTAAACATTTGCTCATAGCTCCAGTTTGCCGCAACAAGAATAAATCGTTCGTTTTTTATTTTAGAGTTCATTAAATAGACAAGCACATCAACCACATCTTCAACGGTGACATAGCCTGTTGAACCTTTTGGAAAAAAACGCAGACGATTATCTATCTGGTTGCAAAAAATCTCAAGCGGATTCCCTTTTACACCTGTACCAAAAATCACCCCAGGATTAATTATAACCGCTGGAATACCCTCTTGGGTTCCTCTCCAAACTTCAAGTTCTGCTCCAAATTTAGAATAAGCATAAGGCGTATGATCGTGATCTGCATTCCATGGTGTTGATTCGTCAATAGAATCCGAATCAAGACCACTGCCAAGGGCAGCAATTGAACTGATGTAAGCTATTTTTTTTAGTTGATTTTTGATGGCAAGATTTATCAAATAGGTTGTTCCTTTTTGATTAACTTCCATCAAAGTTTCTTGTTTGTAGTGAGCAAAGGAAATAAATGCAGCACAGTGATATAAATATGTTATCCCTTCAAAAGCTAATTCAAGACTGGGAAGATTACAAATATCTCCTTTACGCCAAATAATTTTGATTTCTTTTTTGGAAATCATACGTTCTTTCAAGAAAGAAATAGTTGTTTCTTTTTTTAATTCGGTTCGATAGAGTGCAACAACATCTTGATTTTGCTCAAGAAGTTTTAAAAGTAAATGAGAACCCACCAATCCAGTTGCTCCTGTAACTAATATCATATCTCAAAAGTACTGTTTTTTATTATTGTCTTTCTTGTTACGACTTAGAAATCTATCTTTGTACAAATCAATACCAAAATGAGAACCATTAAATGAAAAATCCTTTTATTGAAGAGTTAAGATGGCGAGGAATGCTTTACGACATAATGCCAGAAACTGAAAATCACTTGAATGAAAAAAAGACATCGGGATACATTGGTTTCGATCCTACAGCAGATTCACTTCATATAGGTAGTTTGGTTCAAATTATGATTTTAATGCATTTTCAAAAAGCGGGACATACACCCATTGCTCTTGTAGGGGGTGCTACAGGAATGATTGGAGATCCATCGGGTAAATCATCAGAGCGCAACCTTTTGAATGAACAAACTTTAAATAAAAACATTCAAGGGATTAAAAGTCAATTATCTCTTTTTTTAGACTTTGATCAGAGTAGTAAAAACCCAGCTCTTCTTGTTAATAACTTTGATTGGATAAAAGGATATTCTTTGATTGACTTTTCAAGAGATATAGGAAAGCACATTACAGTAAATTACATGATGTCCAAAGACTCTGTAAAAAAACGCTTGGGCTCAGAATCACAAGTGGGAATGTCGTTTACTGAATTCACATATCAATTGTTACAGGGGTACGATTTTTTGCATCTATATAAAAACTTTAATTGTACGCTTCAAATGGGCGGAAGCGATCAGTGGGGAAATATTACAACAGGAACCGAATTAGTCCGTCGAAAAGAAAACGGGAAAGCTTATGCGATTACCTGTCCATTAATAACCAAAGCTGATGGAACCAAATTTGGAAAAACAGAGGGAGGAAATATATGGTTAGATAAGGAACGAACTTCCCCATACAAATTTTATCAGTATTGGTTAAATGCTTCTGATGATGATGCAGAAAATTATATAAAGATATTTACTTTTTTAAGCAGGGAAGAGATTGATTTTTTGATTGAGGAACATAAGCAAGCACCACATTTAAGAGTATTACAAAATAAAATTGCAAATGAAGTCACTCTTTTGGTCCACTCCGAAGAGGATTTAAATAAAGCAAAAAAAGCTTCTCAAATTTTATTTGGAAAAACAACCTCTGAAGAGCTCAAAAGCCTTGATAAAGCTACCTTTTTAGATTTATTTGAAGGAGTTCCACAGGCAAACGTTTCTATATCAATATTAGATTCTGGAATCGAAATAATTACTGCTTTGGTAGGAGAATCTTCATTTTTAAAATCCAACGGAGAAGCTCGTCGCGCATTAAAAGAAAATTCGATTTCAGTGAATAAAACCAAAATAAACGAAGAATATATCATAACTAATAAAGATTTGATTAATGATCGATATGTTCTTCTTCAACGTGGAAAGAAAACCTATTTCATTCTTAATTTCGTTTAATAAACCAATAGATTACACCCACGAATATCTGAATAGTCTGATCTTCCTAGAATTTCAAATTTATTTTCTGCATGAATTTTTCCAAGATCTTGAGTGGCAATAAAGGCACATGAGAATTGATTAGCAAGATCAATTATATTAACATTACCCATACCACCATTTTTCACTGACTTGAAAGGGTCAGAGGTTTCACGCAAAGAAACACTCATCCATGAAGGACAACTAAAAACACCATTTTCTTTTGAATATGCTTGGGAGAGTAGTTCTGTCATACCATATTCGGAGTGTATTTGTTCCACCCCAAAACCTTTGCAAAGTTGTTCATGTAGATCTTCTCGAATTAATTCTTTTCGTCTTCCCTTCATTCCACCAGTTTCCATAATGAGAGTATGATTTAGATCAAAATCAAACTGTTCTATCAAATCCAGAAGAGCAAAACTTACACCAATTAAGATTGTAGGTTGTTGAACAGCTTCAAGTTTTTCAATCACATTTTTTAATTTTTCGTAATCATTTAAATAGAAACCACTATTGGCATTTTGACTTTGTTGAATAAGTTGTTCCGTCATATATATCAATGAAGATCCTTCTCTTTCTAGATATGAGGGAAGCAATGCCAATATAGTTATTCCTTTTGGATCGCCGTAAAATGATTGAAACGCATTGTTAAAACTATTCTCATAGTCATCTAGGCTTTTTATGAAATGTTTGGAAGTTTGTTTTCCTGAGGTTCCACTTGAGCTAAACGTCATTTCTTCAGATTCATTGAAAGATTTCACCTCGTGGGTTTTAAAAAACTGAATGGGTAAAAATGGAATTTGTTGAATCGATTTTAAATCAGTAAGCTTAAAGTTAATTAAATCGCAATACGAACGATAAACCGCATTATTTTCATATTGAAAAAAAAAGGTTTGTAAAGCAAACGCTTCAAAATCCGAATTTGAACTAATTTCCCAGAAATTTTTAATTGGTCGATTCATAAAATACAAAGCTATTCATTTTAAAGCTTTTTCCATACAGTTATGTTTCAATGTAAAGAAATTATTAACAAGTTGAAAGCAGTTGATTTTATTCTTATTTTTGATTAAATATGGCTTTTGATAATATGTCTAAAAATCAACAAGGCAATAGTAAATAAAAATGGAGAAAGATAAAATTAAAATTTTGTTGGTTGATGATGAGCCAGACATCATTGAAATCCTAAGTTTTAATTTAAAGCAACAAGGGTATAAAGTTTTTTCAGCGTCTAATGGTAAAGAAGCTTTGGTTCAGGTAGAAAAAGTCAAGCCTCATTTAATTATTTTAGATGTAATGATGCCCGTAATGGATGGAATAGATACTTGTGAAGCTATTCGAAAAGATAAACGTAATGAAGAAATTATAATTATGTTTTTGTCAGCGCGATCAGAAGACTACTCGCATTTAGCAGCCTTTGATGTAGGAGCAGATGATTATGTAAATAAGCCAATAAAACCTAAGGTGCTCAACTCAAAAGTAAACGCTTTATTAAGACGTTTTCTCAACAATAATACTAACTCAGAAATTGTACACGGTGATTTAATTATCAATCTTGATGAATACAAAGTAATCCTCAAGGACAAAAAGATATTATTCCCTAGAAAAGAATTTAAATTGTTAAGCTTACTAGCATCCCAACCTAATAAAGTTTTTAAACGCGAATTTATTTTAGAAACTGTTTGGGGTAATGATGTAGTTGTAGGTGACCGAACAATTGATGTTCATGTTCGTAAGTTAAGAGAGAAAATCGGTGTAAATTACATTAAAACTGTTAAAGGAGTTGGATATAAATTTGTCATTAACTAGAACAATTGATTAAATTATTTTTAAGATTCAAAACATCATTTTTGATTACCCTGTCTTTATGTTTTTTCGGGGGTATTCTGATTAGTTTCTTTAATTATTTTTTCGATAACCTTATTTACACAAATTTTTTGTTAACTAAAGTAGTTGGCTTTATTCTTTTCTTTTTTTTTAGTATTACCTTTATTCAATATCAAATTGAACGATATATTTTATTGAAAGTAAAGGTTTTGTATGATGAATTTTACACGGAAGGGTCATCTTTGAACAAAAATTTACTAAAGAAAGATGCACAATCCTTAACTAGGAGTATTCAGAATTTTGCAAAAGAGAGTAAGCTTGAAATAGAGCTGCTTAAGGTAAAAGATAACTACAGGAAAGAATTTATTGGAAACGTAGCCCATGAATTAAAAACCCCGCTATTTACAGTGGAAAGTTATATTTTAACCCTACTCGAGGGTGCTGTAGAAGATGAGGACCTTAGGAATAAATACCTACAAAAAGCTGCTCAAAGTATAGATCGATTGAACCATATAGTTAATGATTTGGATTTAATAACCAAATTTGAGGCAGGTATTGCATCAATTCAAAATGAACGTTTTGATTTAATTGTTTTAATTGATGAAGTTTTAGGACTTATGGAGATAAGAGCCAAGGAGAGAAAAATTGATTTGACTTTTGAAAAACCCATTGATAATGATACCCTTTGGGTAGAGGCTGACAGAAAAAGAATTTCTCAGGTAATTACCAATTTAGTGGTCAATTCTCTTAAATATGGAGTAAATGGAGGAACCACAGAAATAACCATAGGATTTTTGAGTAAGCAAAAAATATTGGTGCGAGTAATCGATAACGGAAATGGAATTGAAGAGAAGCATATACCTAGACTTTTTGAACGCTTTTATAGAATAGATAAAGCAAGAAATCGCGACGGAGGGGGCTCGGGACTTGGACTTGCTATTGTCAAACATATAATTGAAGCGCATAAAGAAAAAATCTATGTTCAAAGTACTTTTGGTGTTGGTTCAGAATTTTCTTTCTCACTCTCCAAAACAAAATAGTTTAGTACAGTCTTTCGCTTATTTTTTTTATTTTTACACTCAAACATTTGCATTTTGGGTAGCAAAAATAAATTAAAACGATTCAATCAAAACTTAACATTTTCAAATGTAATTCAGCCAAGTCGAGAAGAATTGATTCAGCAAAGGTTCTCGTTAAAAGGAAATTGGAATAAAGACTTTTTTAAAAATGATAATCCCATTGTTCTAGAATTGGGCTGTGGTAAAGGAGAATATTCTGTTTATCTTGCTCAAAAATTTCCTGAAAAAAACTTTATTGGTATTGATTTAAAGGGAGCTCGATTTTGGGCAGGAGCCAAAGAATCTCTTGAAAAAAAGCTTCCAAATGTGGCTTTTATTCGCGCACAAATTGAACTTGTAACAGACTTGTTTACAGCTTGTGAAGTTGATGAGATATGGATAACCTTTCCTGATCCACAGATAAAATTTAAGCGAACGAAACACCGGCTTACCAATACTCAATTTTTAGCCAAATACAAATCAATACTTAAACCAAAGGGTTTTATTCACCTCAAAACAGATAGTGAATACATGCACGGTTATACTTTAGGTTTATTAGAAGGGATGTGTGTTTTAGTGGATTACGCTCATCATGATTTATATTCTAATCCCCATGCGCCAAACGAGGCAACAGCAATTCAAACTTATTATGAGAGTTTATACTTGGAACAGAAAAAACCAATTACATATTTAAAATTCAAATTT
>JAURBD010000067.1 GCA_030829155.1 Flavobacteriaceae bacterium | reverse complement strand
CAGTATAAAAAAGGTGTTTTTTCGATGAACGATGTACTCAGTTTAGAATAGGTATAACAAAAAGTTAAATTATCGTCTAAAAGACTAAATATAAGAAACATATTATGACATTATTTCAATGGTTTTTATTCTTCCTAATAATTCAAGTGATTCATTTCTTGGGAACTTATAAATTGTATGAGAAAGCAGGAAGAAAAAGTTGGGAAGCAATTATTCCTGTATACAATGCCATTGTTTTAATGCAAATTATCCGAAGGCCTAAATGGTGGATTATTTTACTTTTTATACCGATTATCAATTTAATCATGTTTCCAGTTATCTGGGTTGAAACACTTAGAAGTTTTGGGAAAAACACATCAAAAGACGCTTTACTGGGTATATTAACCCTTGGTTTCTATCTAATTGTGGTTAATTTTAATCCAAAATTAACTTACCATCAAGATCGAGACCTTAACCCTAAAACCTGGTTTGAAGAATGGTTGAATGGAATACTGTTTGCTGTTGTAGCTGCAACTTTAGTTCATAACTACTTCATTCAACCTTACATCATCCCTACAGGATCTCTCGAAAAAACATTATTGATTGGTGATTTTTTATTCGTCAGCAAATTCCATTACGGAGCCCGAACCCCAACCTCTGCGGTTTCTTTTCCTATGGTACATGACACCTTACCCATCATCAAAACAAGATCTTACCTAAAAAAACCTCAGCTCCCTTACTTTAGGCTTCCGGGATTTCAGGAGGTTAAAAGAAATGACATTGTAGTTTTCAGTTGGCCGGCTGATACGGTTCGTAAGTTTTTTGTAAAAGAAAAAGGAGTTAAAAAACCAATTGATAAAAAATCTAACTATGTAAAAAGATGTGTTGGTGTTCCAGGAGATACTCTAGAAATTATCAATGGCTTTGTGTATATAAACGGTCTAAAAAATAAGCTTCCCGAACGAGCCAGAACACAATATTCTCATTTTGGATATAACAAAAAAGGGATTTCATCAAAAAAACTTTTGGATAATGGCTATAAAAATTTTAATCGTAAGTATAGGATTGAAAACATTACCCAAGAAAGTTATAATGCGATAGCTCCATATATATTGGGGAGAATTTCAAATGACATCAATAATTTTATAGTGATTACTCCCTCTGCAGGATTATCACCTAAGTTACTTGGTAAATTAAGACTGAGAGCAAAAGAACTTCTGGATAGTGAAAAAGAACTCATCTTAACTTTAAAAGAAGCTGAAGAACTTCAAATAAAAGGAATTGTTGATAGTATCGTTCGAAAAATAGTCCAAAACAAAACAGCAAATTCAAACTTTTTCCCAAATGAAATTCCATACGACTGGAATGAGGATAATTTTGGACCAATTATAATTCCAAAAAACGGCATGACAGTTGAACTTAACGAAAGTAACCTTCCGCTATATAAAAAAATTATTCGTGAATATGAAAAAAATACTTTAACCAAAAAAGACTCATCTTTATTTGTTAATGGTAAGGAGGTAACCTCTTACACTTTTAAAAAGGACTACTATTGGATGATGGGTGATAATCGCCATCGATCTGAGGATAGTAGGTACTGGGGGTATGTTCCAGAAGACCATGTTGTTGGAAAACCGGTATTAATATGGTTTAGTATTGAGGGAATTAATGATGGAATTAAAAACTGGAGGATTCGTTGGAATCGACTCATGACAACTGTCAGCGGAAACGGGAAACCCATTTCTTTTTTTCCCTATGTAATGGTTTTAATTATTGGCTGGCAGATTTTTATCTACATCCGTAAACGAAGAAAAGCATAGGGTGTCTATCGAAATCATCAGTTCCTATATCCCTAATATTGCCACCATGGCATTTCTTTCCAAGCATAAAAAAGCAGTAATTTTAACCGGAGCTTTTTATCAAAAGCAAACCTATAGAAATCGAACTACTATCGCTGGTGCAAATGGAATATTAAATATAAGCATCCCTATAAACCGAAATCCAAAAGAAGTTCGTTTAAAAGACAAACTTGTTACCATTAATTATGATGAACAATGGCAAAATAATCATTGGAGGTCATTTAAAAGTGCGTACAGTTCATCTCCTTTTTTTGAATTTTATGAAAATGATCTTAAAGATGTTTTCTTTACCAAAAAATCGAACTTAATTGATTTCAACATAAGCTTAATTAATTTATTTATAGAGTGGTGTGAGATTGAAGTTAAAATATCAATTAATAACGATGAAGTTATTCCAAATCCGACCTCAAGCCTACTTATATCTTCAAAATATATTTCCCCCTTATCCTTTCCAAAATACACTCAAGTTTTCGATGATAAATTGGGCTTTTTGCCAAATTTAAGTGTTTTGGATCTAATAAGTAATTTAGGCCCTGAAAGTTCTTCTTATCTAGATCTTATTGATATTAATCCCATGCTAAAGTTGTAATTATAGGTAAATGATCCGATAATTTTATATCGTATGAATTAAAGGTATTGACCTGAAAAATTGGATCTGAAAATATAAAATCAATACGAAGGGGGAAAAATGAAAAGTTAAATGTGGTTCCAAGACCTGTCCCTGCCTCTACAAAAGTATCTAAATGATTTTTTCTTAATAATCTATAAATCTTAGAAAACTGAGAATTATTCAAGTCTGTACATATAATGGAGGGGTAATTGTTTTCTTTATCTATCTCTTGAAACTGCTTTATTTGTTCCAATTGTTTTTTAAAAACCTGATTAAATTTGAGTTGTAGCCTCTCAGAATTTACTTTGGTAATAAGAGTATCCTGTAAATCGATTCTCAATGATTCTAGATGTAAATTATAAATACGAGCTTTTTTGCCTCGATATTCAATATCTGAAAAAATACCGCTATTAGAGGAATTAGCAAAATTGATATAACCACTATTAATTATTGGAAATTTTGAAAGTATTGCAACTCCAGATTTTCCATTGGATTGAATCGGTTGAATATAACGATATGGATAAGAGGAAAATTTGGGTGCTTCCTTTTTGGAGTATTCTTGTAAACAAATGATATCAGGTTGTTCTTGATCAACGAAATTTTGCATTCTCTTAGGAACATCAACATCTTTTATCCATCCGTAACGATTAAAAAGACGAACATTATAGTTCATTACTTTAAAAGTATTAGCATCCTTTCGCTCTGCAGTTCTTGGAAATTGATATAAAAGGCCCCATTCTCCATATCCAATTAGAAAGGTGATCATAAACAACAAAAAGACACCCTTCATTTTTAATAACCAGTAAAAAAAAAAAGCTACATTAACCAATACTATTGCTGGGACAAATAAATTTAATATTGAAAACTCAAAAAAAGAAGGTACACTTCCCATTAACATCAATTGAAAAATTAATAACGGAATGTTAATCAGTAAGGCAATTTTTTCAAATAAGGTCAGTTTCATATGGATTTTAGGGTTTAATTATTTTTTCCTGCTTTAAACAAAAAATCCTTTTCTTTTTGTGTTAGACTCTCGTAACCAGACTTGCTGATTTTGTCAAGAATTGAATCAATTTTTTCTTGACGTAAATTCTTTGAGTTTTCTTTAGGAGAATTTTTTGATCGATGAACGGTTCGCATATTGTTCTTTTTATTAACATTAAAAAATGAATTTATATAATTCCACATACGATCGAAAAAAATTCCAATATCAATCCCTTTTTGCAATTGATTTGCATAAATAAAACCAATTAAAGCTCCTCCCAAATGTGCTATTCTACCGCCAGCATTTCCATCAGGTATTTGAAGAATATCCAGGACAACAAGTGCAATTCCAATGTACTGCAACTTTACATTAAAGAAAATAACTCTAACCTCTTGATTTGGAGTGTAGGTTGCTACAAAAATTAAAATAGACATGACACCTGCTGAAGATCCTACCAGTGGTGGATATATTCCGTTAAAAACAGGAAATACATTATAGCTTATTAAAAAAACAATACCGCCAGTAATAATTCCAAGAAAATAATTTTTAAGAAATTGCTTCTCCGAAAATAAATTCAAGTACAAACGAGATGCAAAAAATAGAAGTATCATATTCCAAAGGATATGACTAAACCCACCATGCAAAAAACCATAAGTTACTATAGTCCATGGACGATAAAAAAGAATTTCAAAATTTGGTAACAATTCAAACCAGGAAAGAAAAGATGTAATTGGAATTTTAAAAAGGTAAAAAAGGGTTTGTAGAAAAAAAGGGATTATAAAAAAAATGACATTAATTACAATCAATTTTTCCGAAATTGAAAATCTTTGAAATTTATATTTTAAATTCTCTAAAATTCTCATAAGTCCCATCGATTATTATCAAACTGACTCTTTTTCCAATAACGCATGATTATAAAACCTGTTATTGCACCACCCAAATGGGCAAAGTGAGCAATAGGTCCAATAGAAAAGGAACTAAATCCAAAGAAGAGGTCTCCCAAAATCATAAATGGAATCAAATACTTTGCCTTTACGGGAACAGGAATAAACATTAAATATAATTCGGCATTAGGAAACAACATTGCAAAAGCAACTAAAATACCGTACAAAGCTCCAGAGGCGCCTACCATTGAAGCATAGTAAGATTGATAAAATCCGGTCAACTGATCTTCACTAATTCTTTCTAATATTGACCTATTGTATTGACCACTATCCAGTATTTTTTCTATAGCATCTTGCCCATAACCTAAATCCATCAACTCTGAGAAAACCGAACTGAATTGAAAGTGATAAACTACTAACTGAATTATTGCTGCTCCAAAACCAGCAGAAAGATAAAAGAAGATAAATTTATTCCTTCCCCACAATTGTTCTAGAGGAGATCCAAACATATACAATCCAAACATATTGAATAAAATATGATTAAAACTTCCATGCATAAACATATGAGTAAGGGGTTGCCATAATTCAAAACGAGGGTTTTTAAAATAGTGAAGTGCGAACCAATTATAAACCTCATCACCAAAAAGATTAACCGTAAGGAAAAAAATTCCATTTATAATAAGCAAGTGTTTTATGGTGTCGGTAATTCTTCCCATTAATTCAATTTTTTCTCTAATTCTTCTTGAGTTAAAATAACAAAAATTTGTCTATTAAATGGAGATATTTGAGTTTCTTTACAAGCAAATAAATCATCTAAAAGTCCTTGTTGTTCAATGGGTTTCATTGATACTCCCCTTTTAATTGATAAGGTTTTAGCCAAAGATTTGGACAACACATCGGATTGACTAAAACTATCGCTAGGTAAATCACTTTCTAAGGAAGCAAATAAATTTTCGAAAATATGAGGAATTTCATTCTCAGAACTAGAAACAGGAATCCCTTTTATGGTAATATTTGTTTTTGTATTTCGTTCAAAAACAAAACCCGCTTCTGATAGAACATCTTCTAGATCAGATAATAGTACTTGTTGAGTTGGGGTCAAATACAAAGAATATGGAAATAATAATTGTTGACTAGCAATTTGTTTTTGAGTAATGGTTTTTAGAAATTGTTCATACAATATTCGCTCATGCGCTCGTTGCTGATCGATTATCAAAAGTCCTGAACCAATAGAACTAACGATGTATCGATTCATTAATTGAAAGAGCTTTACAGCATCATAAGTTTTATGCTCTATGCTTTCATGTCCCAAAAGTGTTGGAATTGTTTGAGATTCAACCTCAACATACAAACTCTCCCAACTAGCTTCTTTGGGTTTTGAAAAACGTTGTGCATCTGGATTTTTAAATGGATTGAAGTTAGAGTCAACTTCAAGGTTTGGAATTTCAGCTTGCTTGTTGATTTGATTATAAGGAGTATCTAAATTAGGGTTGCGATCAAAATCTAGTGTTGGTGCAACACTAAACATCCCGAGACTGTGTTTTACACATGAACGCAAAATGGCATACAAACTTTGTTCATCCTCAAACTTAACTTCTGTTTTAGTTGGATGAATATTAATATCAATAGTCTTCGGATCTAGACTAAAAAAAATAAAATATCCGGGAACAGTTCCTTCTGGTAATAAACCTTCATAAGCATTCATAATGGCGTGATGCATAAAAGGACTTCTGATGAATCGTTCATTTACAAAGAAAAATTGATGTCCTCTGGTTCTCTTTGCTGCAGCTGGTTTTAAAACAAATCCCGAAACAGATGATACCGATGTTGATTCTTCAACAGGAACTAGCTTTTCATCCATCTTAGATCCAAAAATATGACTGATCCTTTTTCTTAAATTGGTTGCTGGTAAATCAAATAACTCATTGCCTCCTTGAAAAAAAGTAAATGCAATTTGCGGATGAGCTAAAGCAACTCTATGAAATTCGTCAATAATATGTCGTAATTCAACAGCGTTAGATTTTAAAAAATTTCTTCGAGCTGGGATGTTAAAAAACAAATTCTTAACAGCAATAGAAGTCCCTTTAGGAGCTACAACGGGTTCTTGTTCTTGAATATCACTTCCAATAATTTTTATTTGTGTAGCTATTTCATCTTCTAAACTACAGGTCAACATTTCAACATGAGCAACTGCAGCGATAGATGCCAATGCTTCACCTCTAAAACCCTTGGTATGTAATTCAAAAAGATCAGAAGCTGATTTTATTTTGGAAGTTGCATGACGTTCAAATGCCATTCGAGCATCTGTAATACTCATCCCTTTTCCATCATCAATGACTTGAATGAGTGTTTTACCCCCCTCCTTGATAATTAATTGAACATGGCTAGATTCTGCATCAATTGCATTTTCCAACAACTCTTTTACAACAGAAGCTGGTCGTTGGACTACCTCCCCAGCTGCAATCTGATTAGCAACATGATCGGGTAATAATGTTATGATATCTCCCATGGATTAGGCAGAAAAGATAGATAGATCAAAATCAATAATAAACATAAAAATAAGGCATAAAACCGCTGTAATAATGAATAAAGTAGGAGTGACTGACCAATTAGATCGGTTTCGGCTTTCCAGACGTACCTCTTCCCATTTCTTCCCCAAATCATTGGAGTTATAAGTATCACGGTATTTAATAAACTTCGAATCAAAATCATAAAGGTTTTCAATTGTTTTACCTTGATAGTACCGAGGTGTATAATTATATCGTTTATTACGATTAAGTTTAAAAAGATTTGTTTTGAACATGAGTATTTTAACTTAAAATATAAAAATACATTGATTTTACTAGAATCCCAATTCTGATTCCCTAGAACTAGATGAAATGTTGAAAACTTATTGCTTAGAAAGATGAGCCATTTTTAGGGCCGAAACAGCAGCTTCAATACCTTTGTTACCAAATTGTCCCCCCGATCGATCAATGGCTTGTTGGAGAGTATTGTCTGTTAGAACACAAAAAATAACTGGAATCTTTGATTGAATATTTAAATCTTTAATTCCTTGGGATACTCCTTGACAAACAAAATCAAAATGTTTGGTTTCTCCTTGAATTACACTTCCTATTGCAATGACAACATCAACCCCCTTCGACTGAGCATGTTTTGCTCCATAAATCAATTCGAAACTTCCTGGGACATTAATCTTAGAAATATTGTTCTCAGCAACTTTATGCTTTCGTAAGGTATCAAAAGCTCCTTTATAGAGTGATTCTGTTATTTGAGGATTCCATTCCGAAAGAACAAGAGCTACTGACAAGTTTTCTCCAGATGGGACTTGGTCAGAATCATAAACGGATAAATTAGAATTAACCGTTGCCATAAAAGCTATTTAAGATTTTCTAGACGTCCAATCTGAATATCAACTTGAGCAGCTTCAGTAGAATTTGGATACTCGTCTTTGATACGCTTAAAATAAGATAATGCTTGACTGTTTTTTTCTAAAGCACTACTGAGTAATCCAGCCTTGAACAAATATTTTGGTGTAGTGTAATCGTTTTCACTGGAATTAATTGCTTTGATGTAATAATCAAGTGCTTTATCGTCTTGGTCAAGTTGTACATAAGAATCACCTATAGAGCCTTTAGCAATGGCGCTTAATAAAATATCATCAGAACTAAAATCCTTCAAATATTCTATAGCACTGTTGTAATCCTTCATGTTCAAATAAGCCATTCCAGCACTAAAATATGCGAGATCAGAAGCAGGAGTACCGCTGTAGTTTTCAATGATATCATCAAAACCGTATTTCCCTTCTCCACCTCGAATAGAGCGAGCATAAAGCGAATCACTGTCTTGTCCGTTAACCGCTAAGTTAAAATAGTATTGTGCTTGATTCAATTCCCCAACTGCTTCGCTAGAAGTTGGTTCAACTACAAAAGATTGATACCCTAAAGAACCCAAAACTCCAACAGTTAAAACACCTATTACAATCAAAATAATATTCTGATATTTTGCAACAAACTCTTCAGCCTTAGATGCTGATGTGTCAAGTGTTTCAAATACCTCAGCTGTTGTACTATCTGTTTGATTTTCGCCAACTTCAGCCTTAGTTACTGATTTTTTTGCCCCGCGTTTTTTATATGTAGCCATTGTAGTTTTTTATGTCTCAAAAATAACCTTTTTATTCTAATCCAAAAACACATTTTTCATATTTTGAAATAAAACGGAGGTTTTAATTTATTTTTATCTTAAAACGTTGCATTTTCAAGGAAAATCTTAGATTCAAAAAGATTTTTTGATGGATTTTAATTAGTTGTTTTATTTTGTTATTAAACTCAAAAAATGTGCAAAGAAATTAAAAACACACAAAAGGAATTTTTTTACTACAAATCCCTAGAGACCGTACTTT
>JAURBD010000094.1 GCA_030829155.1 Flavobacteriaceae bacterium | reverse complement strand
TTAATAGATTTAGAGCTGTTATTTTAGAATCAAAAACAATATTATGGAATGGCCCTGTTGGAGTCTTTGAATTTCCCAACTTTGCAAAAGGTACAATTGCATTAGGAGAGGCGATTGCTGAAAGCACAGCACAAGGAGCTTTTTCACTTGTAGGGGGTGGAGATTCTGTTGCAGCAGTAAAACAATTTGGATTTCACAATCAAGTAAGTTATGTTTCAACTGGGGGCGGCGCCATGCTAGAGAGTCTTGAAGGCAAAGATTTGCCGGGGATTGCAGCTTTAAGAGCTTGATGATAAGACAATCTTAGACCCCCTTTAGTGGAATGATTCTTGATTGTTTTAATAAATAAAACAACAGACTGGTATTATGAAAAATCTCTTTCTTCTTCTGACCATAGCTATAATTGGTTGTTCGCCCAAAAGAGCAGAACGTTATGTTCCTGATTCAAATGGGAATTTAAATCACGTTACTGTTGTGATGACTAATGCCCAATGGAAAGGGATTCTAGGAGAAACTGTTCGCAAAGAATTAGCCTCAGAATATGAAGGCCTTCCAATGAATGAACCTAGGTTCTCTCTAAATCATCTTCACCCTAAAAATTTTGATGGTTTTGCACGAAACAGCAGAAACATTCTATGGTTTACGAAAGACAGCCTAGCTCGTTTCGATTTGAAGGAAAACCCTTTTGCACGACCACAAATAGTTGCTTCTTTTAGAGGAGAAGATGAAGAAATCATGCAGGAATATGTTATAGAAAACAAACAACTTATTTTAGGTTTATTTCAAGAAAACGAAAGAAAAGAAAAATTGAGACGAATTCGCAAATCTTTATCAAAAGACAATAGTTTGGAAAAGCGTTTCAATTTTAGTTTGACCTATCCTAACGTCTATAAAACCGTAAAGGATACAATCAATTTTATTTGGATTGAAAAGCAAATACAAAAAGGGACTCTAAACTTGATCGCATATACATTACCTTATAAAGAATTATCTACAAACCCTTTGAATGAAATCATAAGCATTAGGGATTCTATAGGCAAGATATATGTTCCAGGGAGACTCCCAGGAAGCCATATGATTACAGAGAAAGCTTATCTTCCCTATGTTTATAAAACAAAATTGGATGAAAATGAAGGCTATTTGACAAAAGGGATGTGGGAAGTTAAAAAAGATTTTATGGCAGGTCCATTTGTAAATTATATGGTTAAGAATGAACTAGCTAAAAAATGGATAGTAATTGAAGGTTTTGCTTTTGCACCTACTGTGAGTAAGAGAGATTATATGTTTGAATTAAACACCATTATATCTTCTTTTAGTCAATAGACCAAAAAAGAAAATTAATCTTTTTTATTTTCAATTTTTGAAGAATCTTCTTCATCTTCTTTAGTAGCATTTTTAAATTCTTTGATACCGCTTCCAAGACCACGCATCAATTCAGGAATTTTTCTACCACCAAAAAGTAATAAAACTACAATAACAATGAGGATTATTTGTGGACCTCCTATCATTCCTAAAAAATTTATTAAGCTTTTCATGTCGTTGATTTTTCACAAATGTAAAAATAAAAATTATAGGGAATCTATATTTTGTGGAAGTAAAGCAGTAATTTTTAAACTAGGGTTTCTTTATATTTGTATTCTATCATGAAAAAAACAACTGATAAAAGAGGAAAACTCAAACAAAAACTATTAAATAAGTATCGATTAGTAGTGTTAAACGAAGAAACCTTCGAGGAACAATTATATTTTCGATTGACTCGTTTAAATGTGATGATTATTTCTATTCTTTTAATCTCAATCTTTGTTGTAGGAACTTTTTTTTTAATCGCATCAACCCCATTAAAAGAACTTATGCCAGGCTACTCTTCTACTGAGATGCGAGCTCAAACCGCAGAAAATGCTTTTAAATTAGATTCTTTAAGCAGAGCTTACGATCAGTCGATACGTTATTTAAATTCGATTCAAAGGGTATTGGTGGGAGAGTTCAAATTTGATTATTTAGAAGAAAGTAAAACAGAACTCGACACCTTTCAAAAAAGATCAAAGCAAATAGTTTCAACAAGTATAGACGATTCATTGCTTCGGGTAATCGTTTACCAAGAGGATAAATATAACCTTCCAGGAAATTCTAAGAGCAAAGTTGATTTTGTCCTTTTTCCTCCGGCTCAAGGAAGTCTGTCTCAAATATATGACCCAGCAAACAAGCATTTTGCTGTTGATGTGGTTCTTAATGAAAACGATCCCATTAAATCAGTAGCAGAAGGAACAGTAATATTCTCGGAATGGACTTCAGGGACTGGTCATGTCATTATCATTGAGCACCCCTTTGGATTGATTTCTGCTTATAAACACAATGCTTCTTTAAGCAAGCAACAGGGAGATTTTGTAAAAGCAGGAGAAGTTATAGCCACAGCAGGAAATACGGGTGAGTTCACAACAGGATGGCATTTACATTTTGAACTTTGGAGTGATGGATACCCCATGAATCCTCAGAATTTTATTGATTTTTCAAAGGAATAGTATATGAAGCAAATAGCAGCAAAACTTTTTGCTAAAATTATACATGCAAGAAATCAAAGGTGGATAAAAAACCCTGTTAAGTCACAAGAAAAAACGTTTCAAAAACTAATTGCAACTGCTCGTGAAACTACCTTTGGAAAAGATCACAATTTTAAATCCATCAATACTCCCGCCGATTTTACAAAATGTGTACCAATAAGGGATTATGAGGAATTGAGTCCTTACATTGATCGAATGGTTGCTGGAGAAGAAAATATTTTGTGGCCCGGTAAGCCAATTTATTTTTCGAAAACAAGCGGAACCACATCAGGAGCAAAATACATTCCAATTACCAAAGAGTCTATGCCCACTCATATCACCGCAGCTCGGGA
Organism: Flavobacteriaceae bacterium; assembly: GCA_030829155.1. GTDB lineage: Bacteria > Bacteroidota > Bacteroidia > Flavobacteriales > Flavobacteriaceae > Arcticimaribacter. The sequence goes on along the minus strand of JAURBD010000094.1, from coordinate 3,221 downwards.
TGCGCTGCTCAGTTATATCAATCGAACTGGAAAAACAAGTTTTTTAAAAGGGAAACAAATTTTTATTCAAGGGAGTCCCGAGCTAGAAGACAAAAATGGAGTTGCACTGGGACGTTTATCAGGTATTGTAGCTCATTATGTTCCTCGGTACTTACAAAAAAGTAGAATGCCCAGTTGGGAAACAAATTGCATAGACGATTGGGAGCACAAAGTAGACACGATTGTTGAAGAAACTTTAACCAAAAACATGACTTTAATAGGAGGAATACCTTCATGGATTCAGATGTATTTTGAAAAGTTAAAAAAGAGAACAAATAAAAATGTTGGGGATATATTTAAAGATTTTTCTCTTTTGGTTTATGGTGGAGTTAATTTTGAACCCTACAAAAGCGTATTTAATAATCTTATTGGGCGAAAGGTAGATACAATTGAGTTGTTTCCCGCATCAGAAGGGTTTTTTGCATATCAAGATCTTGCAGAACAAGACGGCCTTCTTTTGTTGTTAAACAACGATATTTTTTACGAATTTATTCGAGTTGATCACATTCAACAAGAAAACTCAAAACGTTATTTATTGCATGAAATAGAATTGGGAGTAAATTATGCACTTATAATTTCGACAAGTGCAGGACTTTGGGCATACAATATTGGAGACACCGTTTGCTTTGTGTCTAAGTCACCCTATAGATTAGTTGTTACAGGGAGAATCAAACATTTTATTTCTGCTTTTGGAGAACATGTAATTGGAAAAGAAGTAGAAACAGCCCTTAAAAATGCAACAGAAGGCACCGATATTCGTGTTCGTGAGTTTACTGTTGCACCTCAAGTGAAACCAGAAAAAGGTTTACCATACCACGAATGGTGTATTGAATTTGACTTTCCGCCAAAAGACATTGAGGCCTTTGAAAAGGTATTGGACTATGAAATGGAAAAACAGAATGTTTATTATCAAGACTTAATTCAAGGAAAAGTTCTTAGGAAACTTGTTATTAAATCTATTGTAAAACAAGGTTTTGAAGCTTATATGAAATCCATAGGAAAACTTGGAGGACAGAACAAAGTACCGCGTTTATCTAACGATCGCAAAATAGCTGATGCTTTAATAAAACAAGACTAAACTATGCAAGGAACAACAATACTCATAACAGGAGGGCTCGGGTTTATAGGCTCCAACTTTGTTGACTATCTGATAGAAACTAAGCGAGATCAAGGCCTGTTAATATTAGATAAAAAAACTTACGCAGCTGATCTAAAAGCACTTGATCGATGGAAGCAAAATACTCAAGTTTGTTTTGTAGAAGGTGACATTTGTGATGCAATTCTTTTGGAAAAGCTTTTTCAAAAGAACAACATTCAAGGAATTATTCATTTTGCTGCAGAATCACATGTCGATAACTCGATCAGTGGGCCAAAGGATTTTATAGAAACCAATATTATAGGAACTTTTCAGCTTTTAGAAGCTTCACGAAAAAGCTGGTTAGATAATAATCAAAAATTAAAACCAGCTTTTAAATCAGCTCGTTTTCATCATATTTCGACAGACGAAGTATATGGAGCTCTTGGATTAAAAGGGGCTTTTACAGAAAAAACACCCTATGCCCCCAATAGCCCTTACAGTGCATCTAAGGCAGCCTCAGATCATTTAGTTCGAAGCTATTTTCATACTTATGGTTTACCGGTTGTGACTACGAATTGTTCAAATAATTTTGGACCATATCAACATCACGAAAAATTGATACCAACAATCATTAGAAAAGCAATTCATGAAGAAGGAATTCCAATCTATGGAACTGGAGAAAACATTAGAGATTGGCTTTTTGTAAAAGACCACTGTAAAGCAATTCAAACGGTTTTTGAAAGAGGAGTTTTGGGAGAAGTTTATGCAGTTGGCGGAGATAATGAAAAAACTAATCTGGAGTTATGTGACGCGGTAATTAAAATTTTAGATCAAATTGAACCTAGATCCAATGGAGAATCATATTCTAAATTAATAACTCATGTCACCGATCGATTGGGGCATGACTACCGATACGCTATTGATGCAACTAAAATAAAAAAGGATTTAAAATGGCTTCCTCAAACCCCTTTTGAAGAAGGGCTAAAAATCACTGTGAAACACTACCTTACCAAAAGAAAATAAAATAAGAATTATGAAAGGAATTATCTTAGCAGGAGGAAAGGGAACGCGTTTATATCCGTTGACCAAAGCGGTAAGTAAGCAACTTATGCCTATTTATGATAAACCGATGATTTATTATCCTTTGGCAACTTTAATTGAAGCTGGAATTCATGAAATTTTAATTATTACAACTCCAGATGACCTTCCCTTGTATCGAAGACTTTTAGGAAATGGATCTAGAATAGGATGCTCTTTTTCTTATAAAGAACAACCAGAGCCAAACGGTTTGGCACAAGCCTTTATTTTGGGGGAAGATTTTATAAATAACGATCCAGTTGCTTTAATTTTGGGAGACAATTTGTTTTACGGGACACACTTTATTGAGCAATTAAAAAAACACGCTACTTATGATGGGGGAATGATTTTTGCCAGTAGAGTAAGTGATCCACACCGTTATGGAATAGTTCAATTTGACTCCAATAAAAAAGCGATTAATATAGAAGAAAAACCGATTTATCCAAAGTCTTCTTTTGCTGTACCTGGAATTTATTTTTATGACAAGACAGTTGTGGAAAAAGCAAAAAAATTAAAACCAAGTAAAAGAGGAGAACTCGAAATCACGGATCTTAACCGATTGTATATGGATGAAGATCGCTTGCATGTTGAGGTTTTGGATCATGGAACAGCATGGCTAGATACAGGAACGATTGAATCATTAATGGAGGCCAGTCAGTTTGTACAAGTTATACAATCTAGACAAGGGATTCTTGTTGGTGCTATCGAAGCGGCGGCATATCATTCTGAAGCTATTGGCAAAGATAAGCTGAGCGATTTAGCAGAAGAACTTAAAGGAACTGTATATGGAAATTTTCTAAAGTCATTAATTTTATGACAGTTATGAAAACAATTCAAACAAAAATTGAGGGATGTTGGTTGATTAAACCTAAAGTTTTTGAAGACTCACGAGGTTATTTTTATGAGAGTTTTCAAAAAGAATGTTTTGAACAAGCAACTCAGCTTTCATTTAATCCTGTTCAGGACAATGAAGCTTATTCAACTTATGGAGTAATTCGCGGATTGCATTTTCAAGAACCACCTTTTG
>JAURBD010000014.1 GCA_030829155.1 Flavobacteriaceae bacterium | reverse complement strand
TACTTTCATTTCAAGTAGCCAAGAAGATAAGGCTAAATCATTTGCCATCAATAGGGTAGCTGAAGATCAACCAGACTATGTTACTCTTAGAGAACAAATCGAAACAAACTATTTGGATTCAATAGGGAATTTACCTATTTATGGATTTACCTCTTACAATGATGCGAAGGGAAAAGAATTGAATAAAGGTCTTGACTTGAAAGGAGGAATTAATGTAATTCTTCAAATTTCGGTAAAAGATATTTTAAAAGGATTAACAGATTATTCTAAAAATGCAACCTTCAACAAGGCATTGGATGATGCTGATCTTCTTCAAAAGAGTACTGATGAACCTTTTGTAGAATCTTTTTTTACAGCTTTTGAGGCAATTAAAGGAGATGTTTCATTGGCAAACCCTGAAATTTTTGCTAACAGAACATTGAGCGATGTCATCAATTTTGAAATGACTGATGAACAAGTACGTCCGATTGTTCGTCGTAAAATTGATGAATCTATTGTTTCAGCTTTCGAAGTATTGAGAAAGCGTATTGATAAATTTGGAGTAACTCAACCAAACATTCAACGTCTTGGTACTTCGGGAAGAATTCTAGTAGAACTTCCAGGAGCTCGTGATGTCGAGCGTGTAAAAAACCTACTACAAAGTACTGCCCAATTAGAATTTTGGGAAACTTACAAAAACGATCAATTAGTAAATTTCTTATACCAAGCAAACAACCTTTTAATTGAAAAAGGTGTACAAGAAATCAAAGAATCCACTGAAGCCTCCGAAATTGATGACCTTTTAGCTGACGTAGAAGCAAAAGATTCTGCTTCTATTGCACAAGGAAATCCAATTTTAGATCTAGTCAAAGGATATGGCTATCAAGGAGGACCTGTTTTAGCTCAATTTGCTAAAAAAGATAAGAATATTGTTTCGAGTTACCTTGATCTTCCTGAAGTAAGAAGATTATTGCCACAACAATTCCGTTACATAAGATTTGCTTGGGGAAAAGAACAAGAGGATTCTGAGTTGGTTGATCTATATATTCTAAAGTCCAATAGAGAAAACACCCCCCCAATGAGTGGAGGAGTTATTGTTGACGCATTGCAATCCTATGATCAAGTTGGTCAACCATCTGTTTCTATGCAAATGGATTCCAAGGGTGCGCGTGTGTGGGAAAATTTAACAGGAAAAGCCTTCAGAGAAGCCAGCAATATTGCTATTGTATTGGACGACGTTGTGTATTCTGCCCCTGGGGTTAGCAAAGGAGCAATATCGGGTGGTCGGTCCGAGATATCAGGTAATTTTACACTTAATGAAGCGATTGATTTAGCCAATGTTCTTAGAGCAGGTAAATTGCCAGCTTCTGCAGATATCATTCAGTCAGAAATCGTTGGACCCTCTCTAGGTAAAGAAGCTATTAAGAGCGGGATATACTCTTTTGTAATCGCATTATTTATCGTATTACTTTGGATGCTCTTTTATTATGGTTCATCGGGTATTTTTGCCGATGTAGCTTTGGTATTGAACATATTACTTATTTTTGGAATTTTAGCAGGATTGGGAGCTGTATTGACCCTTCCAGGAATTGCAGGAATTGTCTTAACCATTGGTATTTCAGTTGATGCAAACGTACTTATTTTCGAGCGCATACGTGAGGAACTTAAAAAAGGTAAAGGACAACTCAAAGCGGTTGCTGATGGTTTTGATAACGCACTTTCATCCATTTTAGATGCAAACATAACAACAGGTTTAACAGCATTGATTTTATTTGTATTTGGAACGGGGCCAATTAAAGGATTCGCAACTACCTTATTGATCGGTATCGCAACTTCGTTGTTTACTGCCATTTTTATTACTAGACTATTAATTGACGGTCGTTCGATCAAAGGGAAAATAGTTTCTTTTGCTACCTCAGCAACTCAAGGCTTGTTTCAAAACATGAGCATAACCTTTTTAGAAAAAAGAAAAATCGCTTATGTAATTTCAGGAGTTTTATTAATTTTTAGTGTAACATCACTTACTTTTAAAGGTTTAAATCAAGGAGTTGATTTTGTTGGAGGAAGATCTTACACTGTTCGTTTTGATAAGATTGTAAATCCAACAGAAATAGAAAGTGTTCTTGTTGATGCTTTTGGAAGTGTTGAAGCAAAAACATTTGGAGACGACAATCAATTAAAAATAACAACCAAATATAAGGTTGATGAAGAGGGATCTGCAATTGATAACGAAATTTACGAAAAACTTTATTCAGGTTTACAAGCTTACCTTCCACAAGGAATCACTTATGATGAATTTGTAAATGGATCTGACGTAAAGACAGTAGGGATAATGTCCTCAATTAAAGTTGGACCAACAATTGCGGATGACATTAAGCAAAATTCATTTCTAGCTGTTTTTGGTTCTTTAATTGTTGTATTCTTATATATATTATTGCGTTTCCGCAAATGGCAATTTTCTTTGGGAGCCGTTGCCGCAGTATTCCACGATGTGGTCATTGTACTGGGGATATTCTCATTGACTTACTCAATCATGCCCTTTAACATGGAAATCAATCAAGCATTTATTGCTGCGATTTTGACCGTAATTGGATACTCTTTGAACGATACTGTAGTAGTTTTTGACCGTATTCGAGAATTTACAAATGAGCATTCTAAATGGGAATTGAACACCACAGTTAATTCAGCTTTAAACAGTACATTAAGTAGAACCTTAAATACTTCATTAACAACTTTATTGGTTTTGTTAGCAATCTTTACATTTGGTGGAGAATCAATCCGAGGCTTTATGTTTGCACTGATAATAGGAGTTATTGTAGGTACTTATAGTTCGGTATTTATTGCTACACCGGTAATGTTCGATACGCAAAATAAAAACAAAGCTTAGGTGGGGGTATATAAATCAAGGTGAGAGCCGTTATTTTTTTTGGTACTGTCTTTAATTTTATTGAAGTTTATTTCAGGACAAAAAGGCTTAATTATTCGACACCCAATCTTTTTTTGAGTGATCGAATGTGTTCAAGATGATGCATACTGTGCCAAGCATAAAGTTTCATAACAATATACAAAGGATACTTTTTTGATCGTTCGGGATGATGGTATTCTTGCTCAAATTCACTTTCAGAAAGTGATTCAAAAAAAGCTACCCATCTTTGATGAATTCCTTTAAGCATTAAAATACTGGGAGAAACATCTGTGGATAAAGCATCCTCTAATTTTGCCCATTCAGATTCCGTATAATCTTTGATTTTTGGAGTTAACTCCAGAAATGCATGTTTCGATCTAAGATAAGCGTGTGAATGACTGTCAGCTAAATGGTGAACAACTTGAGCTATTGTCCATCCTCCCTCTCGATAGGGTGTTTTTAGTTCACTTTCTTTTAACCCCTCAACTTCTTGTTGAATAAGAGCAGGAAAGTTTTTTAAAACGCTTAAAACTTCTTTTTTTTCTTTGGATGAAGGTTGATTGGTTGTCCATTCGAATTTTCCAATTGGGTATCTGAGCGAAAAAAGATCATTTGTACTCATTTAATTAGTTTTGGTTTTTTTGAACATAAAAAAGAGACCGAAAAGAATCATCGGGATACTCAGCCACTGTCCAGTAGAAAGAATGGGAAGATAGGTTTCAAATCCACCTTGACTTTCTTTTACGAACTCAACGATAAAGCGAATACCAAAAAGCGAAACAAAAAACAACCCAAATAAATAGCCTTCTTTTTGATTCTTTTTATTGTTGTATAGATAACGTAGTAAAAAATAAAGTCCAATATAACCAATTGCTTCATAAAGTTGAGCAGGATGTCTTGGCGCAATTTCTCTTCTATTTATAAATACAACCCCAAAATTGTTGCCTGTATAATTCCCAACAATTTCTGAATTAAAGAAATTTCCAATTCTTACAAATGCTGCGCCAATACTTACTGGGATTACCAATCGATCTAAAATCCAAAAAAGGGGTTTATAAGTATATTTTTTTTGATACAAATACAATCCGGTGAAAATTCCAATAGAAGCTCCATGACTTGCCAAGCCTCTAAAACCTGTAAACTCATACCCTTCAATTAACCCAAACAATAAGCTTGTGTTTTCACGTTCTCGAATGGGAAGCAGAATTTCAATCAAATGATCTTGATAATATCCCCAACTGTAAAAAAAGACTTCTCCGAGCCGTGCACCCAAAAGGGTTGCAATAACTACATAAAAAAGTAAAGGTTCAATATACTCAACGGATACTTTTTCTTTCTTGTAGAGATTGCTCATTATGTAATAACCTAAAGAAAAAGCGATTACAAACATAAGACTGTAATAGTGGATTCCAAAGCTACCAATTTTAAAAAGTGTTTCAGAGGGTGCCCATTGTATTTTGAAAAAAAGCATATTTATAGTTATTGGTTGATTAAAAGTAATTGATTTTAATTGATTTCCCCAAACTTAAGGGACAGGATCATACCCTCCCTTAGACCAAGGGTGGCAACTCAAAATCCTTTTGACTGTTAGGTAAAGTCCTTTGATGGGACCATGTTTTTCGAATGCTTCTAGTCCATATAGTGAACAACTGGGACTATAACGACAACTTGCTGGTGTTAAAGGAGAAATTACAGAACGATAAAATTTTATAAGAATCATGAAAGGGAAAATTAAAATTTTTTTCATGGAGGAACTTAAATTAAATAATAAAACTAGTTCCGTCTTTTTCATCCTTGAGTTGGATACCAAGACCTGAAAGTTCATCTCTAATTCTGTCAGATGTTTGAAAATCTTTATTGTCACGAGCAATTTTCCGAAAATCAATAAGCATGTTTACAGTTCCCTCTAAAGCAGTATTTGAGTCTGATTTTTTTGATTTTCCAAATGATATTCCCATGATATCTTCTATGAAATTTTTCATCTTCTCAACTAATTTCAATTGATCGGATTTAGAAATGGATGCGGAACCATTATTTACTGAATTTATGAAACGAATAGCCTCAAAAAGTTGTGCGATCAACATGGGACTGTTAAAATCATCGCTCATTGCTTTATAACACAGATCCTCCCATTGAGCTATATCAAATCCTTCAGTTTTAGTAGAAGAAGTTAATTGAGTCAACAATAAGTAACCTTCTTTTAGTTTATTGTAACCTTTTTCTGAAGCCAAGAGAGCATCTTCACTCAAATCCACAATACTTCTGTAATGTGATTGTAAAAGAAAAAAGCGGACAACTTCTGGACTAAAGGGCTTTGTGAAAATTGAGTTTTCTCCTGAAAACATTTCCTCAGGTAAAATATTATTTCCTGTTGATTTAGCCATTTTTTGACCATTCAAAGTCAACATATTTGCATGAAGCCAGTAGTTTACAGGAGATTGCTCTGTAATGCACTCAGCTTGAGCAATCTCACATTCATGATGTGGGAACTTGAGATCCATTCCTCCGCCATGAATATCAAATTGATTTCCAAGATATTTTGTACTCATTGCAGTACATTCAAGATGCCATCCTGGGAAACCATCACTCCAAGGAGAGGGCCATCTCATTATATGTCTTGGTTCTGCTTTTTTCCAAAGAGCAAAATCTTGAGGATTTTTTTTATCACTTTGACCGTCAAGTGAGCGGGTATTATGAATAAGGTCTTCAATTTTTCTACCGCTTAATTTTCCGTAGCTATGTGTTTCGTTATACTTTAGAACATCGAAATAAACAGAACCGTTGATTTCATAAGCAAATCCTTTTTTTAGAATCGATTTTATAATTTCAATTTGTTCAATAATATGTCCTGTAGCAGTAGGTTCAATACTCGGAGGAAGGTTGTTAAACTGATATAGAGTTTTGTGAAAATCTACTGTGTACCGTTGAACCACTTCCATTGGTTCAATGGCTTCAAGACGTGCTTTTTTTGCAATCCGATCTTCTCCTTCATCTGCGTCATTTTCTAAATGTCCAGCGTCTGTTATGTTACGTACATATCTAACTTTATATCCGATATGTTTTAGGTAGCGGAAGATCAGGTCAAAGGATATGAAAGTTCTACAATTTCCTAAATGTACATTACTGTAAACTGTTGGGCCACAAACATACATGCCTACGTAGTTTTTTGTAATTGGAGTAAAAACTTCCTTTTTACCACTTAAGGAATTGTAGACAGTAAGTTGCTGCATTAGAATTCTGTATCGAGTTTAATGTAATCCAAAAATTCTAGTTTAGTCTCATTATTTTTAAAAGCTCCACCAAATTCAGAAGTAATAGTACTACTGCTAATATCTTTAATTCCTCTTGAATTCACACACAAGTGTTTTGCATCAATTACACAAGCAACATCTTCAGTACCTAAAACACTTTTTAGTTCTTGAACAATTTGAAGGGTAAGACGTTCTTGAACTTGGGGACGCTTTGCGTAATATTCAACAATTCGGTTCATTTTTGATAAACCAACAACTGTACCATTTGAGATATACGCTACGTGAGCTCTTCCGACAATAGGGAGTAAATGATGCTCGCAGGTTGAATATAAAGTAATATTTTTTTCAACCAAAATTTCACCGTATTTATAACTATTACTAAAAGTAGATGCTTTAGGTTTTTTCTTGGGGTGTAACCCTCCAAAAATTTCATCAACATACATTTTAGCAACTCTGTTTGGTGTACCTTTTAAACTATCGTCTGTCAAATCCATACCTAAAATATGGAGGATGTCAGCAACTTTTTCTTCAATCAATTCTATTTTTTCTTGATTACTAAGCTCAAAGGCATCTGGTCGAATAGGATTATCGGAACTACTTCCCACATGATCTTCACCATATGGATCAACAGCCTCTTCTAAGGAATTTTTTATTTTCATAGTATTTTTAAACTCCAGCAAAGATAAGCATTTATGCTAAATATTATTAATCATATTAGCTTTTAGATGCTTACTTCAAATTATAATTTGAGTATGTAAGTAAATCTAAAATTTAGTTGGTCCTTTTTTAAGTTTATGGTATCGGTAAGTCCACTTGAAAAAAGTTGTTGCTGGTCGTTAAAATCGCTACTTGTAATGCTGAAGTCCAGAGAACTTCCTCCGAAGTTAATACCCCCGCCAATACTAATGATGGAACCACTATTATCAAAATTCTTTAAAAATGCGTTTTGTTTTACATATCCTGCTCTTAAACTGTAATTTCCGAAACGATATTCTCCACCAATTTTTAGAATACCTTCGGTAGATAAATTATTTTTTATTACATCGTTTTGATCTTGAAAGTAATTATCGTTGGGTTCATTATAATTTGCTGAATCATAATCTATTCTTGTATAATCAAAACTAATCAATCCTTTTTTACCAAAAATATAAGCTAAACTTCCTGTGTATTTTGAAGGGGTTCTAAAACGATACTCTGGATATATATTTATCACATTGGGTTCAACAGTTATGCCTGAGCCATCATTACTCGCAACAAATTGTTCGGTTTCTTCTATAATAGAAAACCAAGTTGGACTTTCATAACTTAACCCTAAACGCAACTGCTCTGTTAATTTAGTAATAGCTCCAATTTGAAACGAAAACCCTTTTCCTAGGGTTAAAAGCTTATTGTTAAAACGAAAAGAATTTAATGCAGAAGTATTGGAGTAATTGCTTTCATAAAAGTCAGTTTGCTCAATATATTCAAGGTTATATGAATTTAAATTAAGACCGAAGTAATATTTTTTTTTATACTCTCCACTAAAGTTAAAGGCATATTTATTGATTCCCCCACTTCTTGAGGTTACATATTCATGAAAATATCCATTAGATGCTGGATTAACGGTGCTATAGTATTCTGTATTCAATGGCTCATCAAGATTGGCCTCAATCATATAAGATTGGTAACCCAAAAACCCTTGTTGTTCATCAAAGCCAAAATTTTCTCCTAAATATGAATACAACTCACTTATGCTTTCACGTTGTGTTGTCTGAAAGTTTTCTAATGTGACCCCTTGCGCAAAATTTAGAAAGTAGTTATCAATTCCATTGGGATTATATCCCTCAGCTTCGAAAAAGGAACTAAAGTTTGCCTTTTTTTGATAATCAAACGAAAAACTAATTTTTGACCATAGACTTACTTCTGAGTTTTTTAAAACAAATACAAACCCAAATTGATCAAAATCAAAATTATTGCTTGAAGTTTCAAAACCAGTATCGTAATAATTTGAATTAATTTTATTACTACCCGAATTCATCGAAACGCCAATTTGAGAGTGTTCAAAAACAGAACTTGATGCAGGGTTAACTTGAAGAGCACTTAAGTCTCCTCCAAGTGCTCCAAAAGCACCACCCATAGCTGTAAATCGAGCAGTACCATTATGGTTTGGGGTACTATAACGAATAACATCCTCTAGACTTTGAGCATTTAAAGAAGCGGTAAAAAAAATCAATAATATGACTTTATGGAATTGATTCATAGTATAAATTTGTAGATGGAATTAAATATTTAGTTTCTTCTTGAACTTGAAGATCTTGAACCTGACGAGCGTGAACCTGACGAGCGTGAACCTGACGAGCGTGAACCTGACGAGCGTGAACTATAGCTTGATCTAGATGGAGAAGAGGCTCGATCAATAGTACTTCTTCTAGAACTATTGTAATTGTTGTTTGAATTACTATTAATACTTCTGTTGGAATTATATTTATTTGATTTCGAATATGCATCTGCTTTGTAGTAGTTTCGTTCGGAGGAATTTTTTCTGGCTCTAGGATTTTCAATTGCTTGTTTGATAGAATTACGATTAGTCGTGTTAATATATCGACGACTGTAGTTTCTTAAATTCTCCGCACTATTTCTCTTTACATTTATCCCATTTCGAGTTAGAGATGGAACTCTGATTGATGACTGATTTGTGGATCTAAGGGTTCCACCTTTTCTTGTAGAAACCGATGAATTTCCCATGGTAGCAGAGGAACGTCTTGCACTATTCCCTCCTCTTCTGGAATTTGAATAGGATCTTCTTTTGGGTTGATATCGGTTAGCATAGCGATTATAACGATTGTTATAAAACCTGTCATAGGGGTAAAATCTTCCGTAGTAAAAAGGGTTGTAAAACCCAAAACCATAAGAAGGATAAAAGGGATTAAAATACCCCCATCGATATGGGTTATAAAAGTTATTAAATCTTCCATAAAATCCTCCACCATAAAAACCAAAACGAAAACCATTATTTAAAAAATAGGGATCATATCCCAAGTATCCAAGACCATAGTCAATTGGTGATCCCACTAGGTAAATATTGGTTCTTTGAGGTGAACTTCCCCATTGACCCTGACTTGAATTAGAAGCATTATTAGGTGAATTTGCGCTGTTATAACTACCTGTATCCGTAAAATAGACATCATCATTAGAATCATCCCACATATATTCTTTTGACTTTTCATCAAAATATTGAGAATAGCCAGAAGATTTTAGAGTTTCATTTTTTTGTACTACAACTTTTTGTTGGTCACTAACATAAATTCCATCTTCTGCATAATAGGAGGTGGGTTGAAAACTCCCACATGAAAATAAAATGATAGAAAAAAAGATGCTTGTATTTATTCTGAGAATCGAAGCTAACTGAAAATTTTTCATAACATTTTATTTTAGTAGTCATAACAAAAGTAAAATAATTAGTTTTGCCATAACAAATGATTTAAAAATACTACATTCAAAATCTGTGCCAAAATAATGTCAAAGAAACTTACAAAGAGATCAGAAGATTACTCCAAATGGTATAACGAGTTAGTATCCAGGGCGGATCTTGCAGAGAATTCAGCTGTACGAGGGTGCATGGTAATTAAACCCTATGGTTATGCCATTTGGGAGAAAATGCAAGCAGAATTAGATTCGAAATTTAAGCAAACGGGACATCAAAATGCCTACTTTCCTCTTTTTGTTCCCAAAAATCTATTTGAAGCTGAGGAAAAAAATGCAGAGGGATTTGCAAAAGAATGCGCGGTAGTTACACATTATCGTTTGAAGAATAATCCAGATGAGAAGGGAAAGTTAATGGTTGATCCAGAAGCAAAACTAGAAGAAGAACTTGTAGTTCGTCCAACTAGCGAAGCTATTATTTGGAGTACCTACAAAAATTGGATTCAATCCTACAGGGATTTACCTATACTAATTAACCAGTGGGCTAATGTGGTTCGGTGGGAAATGCGTACTCGCTTGTTTTTGAGAACTGCTGAATTTTTATGGCAAGAGGGGCATACTGCTCATGCAACCCGAAAAGAAGCTTTAGACGAAACTATTTTGATTAACGATATCTATGCCAATTTCGTAGAAAATTTTATGGCAATACCAGTCATCAAAGGTGTTAAATCTGAAAGCGAACGATTTGCAGGAGCAGAGCAAACCCATTGTATAGAAGCACTGATGCAAGACGGGAAAGCTTTGCAGGCAGGAACTTCACACTTTTTGGGGCAAAACTTTGCTAAGGCTTTCGATGTGAAATTTGCAAACAAAGAAGGAAAACTAGAACATGTTTGGGCTAGCTCTTGGGGAGTTTCAACTCGTTTGATGGGTGCCCTTATAATGACTCACTCAGATGATAATGGTTTAGTTTTACCTCCAAATTTGGCACCAATACAAGTAGTTATAGTACCAATATATAAAGGAGAAGAACAATTATCGGAAATATCAGAGGTAGCTCAAGAAATTAAACAAAAATTAGTTGATGCTGGTATAAGTGTAAAATTTGACGATCGAGACAATGTTAAGCCAGGATATAAATTCAATGATTATGAACTTAAGGGAGTTCCTTTAAGAATAGCAATTGGGCCGAAAGATTTAGAAAAAGATCAAGTAGAGCTGGCTCGAAGAGATACACTTTCAAAGTCTTTTATTCCAAAAGATTCTGTTGCAGTAGTAATTCCGAGCTTGTTGAAAGAAATTCAAGAAACATTATATACAAAAGCCGCAAATTATAGAGACGAACACATTAGTGAAGTAAATGATCTTGAATCTTTTAAAGAAATCCTGAATTCAAAGGGTGGCTTTATTTCGGCTCATTGGGATGGCACAGCAAAATCTGAGGAATCCATAAAAAAGGCTACTAAAGCCACAATACGATGCATTCCTAATAACGCAAAACCCGAAGACGGTGTGTGTGTTTTTTCAGGAAACCCTTCTAAACAAAGGGTTTTATTTGCTAAAGCCTATTAATCAGTGCTCTCAAAAATTCTTCTTTAGTAGATAAAAAAAATAAATAAATCAATAAAAAATTTAAACGAAAAGGGTTGCATGGTATATTATTTCGTTTTAGATTTGCAACCATAAAAAACGGCCCGTTCGTCTATCGGTTAGGACGTTAGGTTTTCATCCTAGAAAGAGGGGTTCGACTCCCCTACGGGCTACACATAAAAAAACAATATTTAGATGGCAAATCATAAATCTGCATTAAAGAGAATTAGATCAAACGAAAAGAAGCGTTTGCGCAATCGTTTTCAACACAAAACAGCTCGGAATGCTGTCAAAAAACTGAAAGAGCTTACGGATCGTAAAGAAGCTGATATTTTATTAAAAACAGTCATTTCTATGTTAGATAAACTATCCAAGAAAAATATTATTCATTCAAACAAAGCGGCTAATTTGAAGTCTAAGCTAACTAAACTTGTTTCTGCATTGTAATAGAATGTTATTGTACAAAAAAAAGTGCTATTTTTAAATAGCACTTTTTTTTTGTGTTGACATTAAACTATGCATTCATTGAAATCAAAAATTCTTCATTGTTTTTTGTTCTTTTAAATCGATCGTTGATAAATTCCATCGCTTCAACTGGATTCATATCAGCAAGGTATTTTCGCATAATCCACATTCGTTGAACTGTGTTTTCATCTAAAAGAATGTCATCTCTTCTTGTACTTGAAGAGATTAGATCGATAGCAGGGAAAATACGTCTGTTAGAAATTTTCCGATCCAACTGTAGTTCCATATTACCAGTACCTTTAAATTCCTCAAAAATTACTTCATCCATTTTTGATCCAGTTTCCGTAAGAGCAGTTGCTATTATTGAGAGAGATCCCCCTTTTTCAATATTTCTTGCAGCTCCAAAGAATCGTTTTGGTTTATGAAGAGCATTGGCATCTACACCCCCACTGAGAATTTTCCCTGATGCTGGTTGTACGGTGTTGTATGCACGAGCTAAACGTGTAATAGAATCTAAAAGAATCACTACATCATGTCCGCACTCAACTAATCGTTTTGCCTTTTCTAGAACAATATTAGCTACTTTAACGTGTCTATCTGCGGGTTCATCAAAAGTTGAAGCTACAACTTCTCCTTTAACGTTTCTCTGCATATCGGTTACCTCTTCTGGTCGTTCATCAATCAGTAGAATTATTTGATAAACTTCAGGATGGTTCGCAGCGATTGCATTTGCAATATCCTTGAGTAACATTGTTTTTCCAGTTTTTGGTTGGGAAACAATCATTCCTCGTTGCCCTTTTCCGATAGGAGAGAAAAGGTCGATGATTCGAGTTGAAATGGTGCTTTGTTTTTCTGCAAGAATAAATTTTTCTTGAGGGAAAAGCGGCGTTAGATGTTCAAAAGAAACACGATCACGAACTACTTTGGGATCGAGACCATTAATTTTATTGATTTTAATTAAGGGAAAATATTTTTCTCCCTCTTTTGGTGGGCGAACAGTTCCCAGTACAGTATCACCTGTTTTTAGGCCAAATAACCGGATTTGGGACTGAGATACATAAACATCATCGGGAGACGATAGGTAATGATAGTCCGATGATCTTAAAAATCCATATCCTTCAGACATGATATCCAATACACCTTCAGAATCAATTATCCCATCAAATTCATAATCGGGTTCACGGTATCTGTTGCGCTTGTCTTTATTGTGATTAGGTTCTCCGTTTTTGTTTTTGTAGTTGGGATTATTATTTTTTCTTTGTTTTTGATTTGGATTGGAGTTTTGCTTTTGCTTTGGGTTTTGTTTTTGATTGGAATTTTTATTGAGATGCTTATCATTTCGAACATCAATTTTACTTTTTTCTATGGCAGGGTCTTGTTTTTTATTTTCTTCGGCTTGGTTTGTTTGATCCAAATTGATTTCGTCAACTAAAGTAACTGTTTTTTTAATCTTAGGTTTTACTTCAGTTCCATTTTCTTCTGGAGGATTAATTGGATTAGGTGAAGTATTTTTTATGGATTCAGGATTCGAAGATATGTGATCGATGATTTGGTAAATCAAATCCATTTTTTTGAGACCAGTGATTCTTGTTACACCTATAGACTTAGCAATACCCTGTAAGTCGGGTAACTTTTTACTTTTTAATTCTGAAATTTCGTACATTTTTTTTGAAAATTTACTTATCGTAGTGGATTACCTGATAAGTATGATGTTTAGGTATGTATATAATGAAGAGCAATCTAATTGAGTTTTCATGATTGCTTCAACAATATTACAAAAAAAATATAACCCCCAACAAAAAATTTTTAATTTTGAAAAAAAATTTAATGCTGCAAAGAATTCAATCTATATTTCTTTTATGTTACGTCATCACCATATTGGGATGCTTTTTAATTTTTCCAATTAGTTTTAAGATTGGATCTGAGCAAATTCAATGGGGTATAAGCAACCTCCCTTACTTATTTATTTTACTAGCGGGATATAATATTTTTCTTTTTTCGAGGCGAAAAATTCAAATCACAATGAATATTATTTTGTTGTTTTTTTCTATTGGCTACGAAGTTTTAGTTTTTAATGAAATTTATGAACAAATTGACACTCAGTTACAATTTATTGTTTTACGTTTTTTATTAGCTCTAACAAGTTGGTTGATGTTAATATTTGCAAATAAGTACATTCGAAAAGATGAAGCTTTAATAAGATCTATGGATCGATTACGCTAATTTTTCATAACACCCGCCGCCCGAGTTCTATTACTTCTAAGTTTTGTACTTCATCTCCATTGATTTCAAAACGTAACATTGTTCTTATTTTGTGGAACCCTTTTATTCCTGCAGCTCCTGGATTCATATGTAAAAGTTTATACTTTTTATCTTGCATAACTTTTAGAATATGTGAATGTCCGCAAATGAATAGCTTTGGGGTTGATTTACTCAACAGCTCTTTTATTTTGAGAGTGTAGCGTCCAGGATAACCGCCAATATGTGTCATAAGCACAGAAACTTGTTCACAATAAAATTGTTCAAATTCTGGAAAGCTTACTCTGGCATCTTTTCCATCAACATTTCCATAAACAGCTCTCAGGGTTTTAAGCTCTTCAATTTGATCAGTAACATCAAGGTTACCAATATCTCCAGCATGCCAGACTTCGTCTACTTTTTGAACATAACTTAATATTCTTTTATCTATGTAATCGTGGGTATCCGATAAGAGTAAAATTTTTTTCAAAATTTAGTAGTTGGTTTGATGGGTTGAATTTTTGATAGTTATTTTGATTAGGAAAACCTCTTGACTTGTTTTGCAATTTACTCCAAATAATTGCTAATTTTAAATTCTTTTTTATGATAGACCTGAAAAATCTGATTTTATGCAAATAAATTCTGATTATGCCTTACCCTATATAAATTTTTCCTTCTCTTGTTTTTCTGATACCTTTGCAACAAAGAATATAAGTGCGTTATTTTATAAATTTATCTTATTTAGGAACCCCATTTCATGGGTGGCAATGTCAGCCCAATGCAATAAGTGTTCAGGAAGTTTTGGAAAAAGCGCTAACCACGGTTCTACGGTCTCCTATAAAAATTACAGGAGCAGGGAGAACAGATACTGGTGTTCATGCTCGGTTAATGGTAGCCCATTTTGATGCAGAAATTTCCCTTAAAATCTTTGATAATCTTGTTTTTCTTTTGAATCAATACCTCAAATCTGATGTTGTGATTCTGTCAATAGTTACTGTAATAGATGAAGCACACGCAAGATTTGATGCTACGTTGAGAACTTATGAATATCATATTGTTTCAAAAAAAGATCCTTTTACCAAAGGTCTTGCTTATTTTTTTAGAGAGCCGCTTGATATACCGTTGATGAATGAAGCTGCTGAGTTACTGATGACCTTTAAAGATTTTCAAGCTTTTTCTAAAACCAATACAGATGTAAAAACCTATTTATGTGATATAAGTAGTGCAAGTTGGAAGCTAGAAGGAGACGGTTATGTTTTTACGATAACAGCAAATCGTTTTTTGCGCAATATGGTTCGAGCCATAGTAGGAACCCTTCTTGAAGTAGGAATGCACAAAATTACTTCCAAAGAATTAAAAATGATTATAAAAAGTAAAGAAAGAAGTAAAGCAGGATTTTCTGTTCCAGCTCATGGTTTGTATCTTACAGACATTCAATATCCTAAAAACGTATATGTAACTAATGGCTAAAGTAGGTGGTAGAATTTTTGACTTGAATCTTTTAAGTCAACTTATGGCTTATTCTAAACCTTATCGGTTTACCTATTATTTTGTTTTAATTTCTGCAATACTTTTATCCATTTTTTCTACCCTTACCCCATATTTATTAAAAATTGTTGTTGACGATTACATTACTCCTAAGGATTATGATGGGCTCCTTTTTTTTTCTTTTTTAATGTTGTTGGCATTGATATTAGAAGTCATTTTTCAGTTTGTATTTATTTATTATGCAAATTGGTTAGGACAAATGATTGTTAAAGACTTAAGAGTAGAATTATTTCAAAAACTAATCCGCTTCAAAATGGCTTATTTTGACACATCAGCAGTAGGTAGGCTGGTTACCCGTTCTGTCAGTGATATTGAAACAATAGCGAGTATTTTTAGCCAAGGGTTGTTTATGATTGTAGCTGACTTGTTGAAAATGTCTGTAGTAGTAATTATTATGCTTTCGGTAAACTGGAAATTATCTCTCATAGTTTTCTCAGTTCTCCCTGTTATTTTATATGCTACTCGTGTATTTCAAAAATCCATGAAAAAGGCTTTCGAAGAAGTTCGTAAACAGGTTGCTGAACTGAATACATTTGTTCAAGAACGAATTAGCGGGATCAAGATTGTTAAGCTTTTTAATCGTGAAGCCATAGAGCAAAAAACCTTTATGCAGATCAACGAAAAGCATAAAAAAGCTTGGTTACATACCGTATGGTTCAATTCTATTTTTTTTCCAGTAGCAGAAATTTCTACATCTGTTACTATTGGTTTATTGGTATGGTACGGTGGATTGAATGTAGTTACTGGAGACGGAGTTTCTTTAGGGATTATTTTTCTATTCATTCAACTTTCTCAAATGTTATTTCGACCTCTTAGGCAGATTGCTGACAAGTTCAACACACTGCAAATGGGAATGGTGGCTGCAAGTCGAGTATTTGCAATTTTAAAAACAGAAAGCCAGATTGAGGATAAGGGAACCTTCTCGCCAGAGAAAATGTTGGGTCAAATTGATCTTGAAGACCTTCACTTCTTTTACATCGAAGATGAAGAAGTGCTCAAGGGAATAAGTTTGAAAGTAAATCCCGGAGAAACAATCGCAATAGTTGGGGCAACAGGGGCAGGAAAGTCAACAATAATAAATTTGCTCTCCAGATTTTATGAGTTTAGTACTGGAGACATCAAAATAGACGGAATATCCATTCGAGATTATCATTTAAAAGATTTGAGAAAACATGTAGCTGTTGTATTTCAGGACGTTTTTCTTTTTGCAGATACTATTTTTAATAACATAACTCTTTATGATCCCCAAATATCTCTGAAGCAAGTTGAGGATGCTGCGAAAAAAATTGGGGTACACGAATTTATTAATTCCTTGCCTGGAGGGTATCAATACAATGTAAAAGAGCGTGGAGTTATGTTGTCCTCAGGTCAACGTCAATTAATCGCATTTCTCAGGGCATTTCTTTCAAATCCTACTATATTGATTTTGGATGAAGCAACTTCATCTGTTGATTCTTACTCTGAGGAATTAATTCAGAATGCAACAGAAACTATTACAAAAGAAAAAACTTCAATTATCATAGCACATCGTTTGGCTACTATTCAAAAAGCAAATCGAATTGTAGTGATGGATCAGGGAAAAATTGTAGAAATTGGAACTCATAAGGAACTTTTGGATAAAAAAGATGGACATTATCAAAAACTACACCGAATCCAATTTTATGACTTATAATCTTAGTAAGCTAAATCTTCAATTAAGATTCTTTTTAATTTATCTGCTGAAGAAAAATTGATGAACTCTCCATTTTTAATATAGGTGATTTGTCCTCTTTGTTCAGAAATTACAATGACTACAGCATCAGTTTTTTCTGAGATTCCTGCGCCAGCTTTATGTCTCAATCCATATCGTTTTGAAATTGTTGTGGATTCTGAAACGGGGAGTACTACACGAGTTGCAGTGATGGTATTGTCTTTAATTATAATTGCACCATCATGTAGGGGGCTGTTTTTAAAGAAAATCGTTTCTAAAATTTGAGAGGAAAGACTGATATTCGTTTTATCTCCTGTATTTATTAAAAAATCCAGAGAATTGGAGCGTTCTATTACTATGATTGCCCCTGTTTTTTCACTAGCCATTTTTTCACACGCACTTGTGAGAAGAGAAACATCTAATCGTACAACGCTGTTTTCTTGACCTAAGAAATTAAAATATCGAATTAAGCTTCTTCTACTAGTGTAATTTGTTGAACCAAGAAGCAAAAGAAATTTTCGAATTTCTTGTTGAAATACTACGATAAGCGCAAAGAAACCAACACTTATAAATTTCCCAAGTATATTACTCAAAACATCCATATTCAAAGCATCAGTGAGTACCCAAATTAAATAAACGATGACAATACCTAAAAATATATTTATGGCTACAGTTCCTTTGACAAGCTTGTATAAATAGTAAAGTAATATTGCTACCAATATGATATCGGTTACATCAATAAAGCTGATTTTTAAGAAGTCTAAGTCTAGCACTTGGTTGAGGTTTTTGTAAAATTAGAAAAACTATTGAAGTGCTTCTAATAAATAAACACATTCTTTTGCTTCTTTGACATCATGTACCCTAAGTATCTGTGTTTTTTTTGAAAGAGCAATTGTATGGAGTATACTTGTACCATTGAGAGCTGAAGAAGCATCTATGCCAAGTTTTTTATAAATCATAGATTTTCTAGAGATGCCAACAAGGATTGGGGTATTCAGACATTCAAAAGTTTCTAGCTTTTTGAGGATTTCATAATTATCAGGAATGGTTTTTCCAAAACCAAATCCTGGGTCAATTATTACATCATTGATACCAGCTGAATGCGCTTCTTTTATTTTTTCTGAAAAAAAATAAATTAATTCATCTATAATATTCTCATAGGTGGGGTTTTGTTGCATTGAGGTTGGAGTACCTTGCATGTGCATGGCAATATAAGGGACTTGATATTCCCCAACTGTTCTTAGCATTTTGGAATCGAGATTTCCAGCTGAAATATCATTTACTAGAGCTGCTCCAAGATCCAAAGCTCTTGCAGCAACATTGGACCTAAAAGTGTCAATTGAGCAGAGAGTCTCTGGAAACTCTTTTAAAACCTTTTCAAGAGCAGGGAGCAAGCGTTTGAGTTCTTCCTCTTCCGAAATTTCCTTTGCACCGGGTCTTGAACTTAAAGCTCCAATATCTATAAAGTCTGCACCCTCAGAAATCATTCTCTCACATTGTCTTAGTGCATCATCATCATCATTAAACTTTCCACCATCAAAAAATGAGTCAGGAGTAAGGTTTAGAATTCCCATTATTTTGGGCTTTGACAGATCAACAAGCGTACCCTTGCAATTAATGTTCATCGCATGTTTAGTATTCATGAATAACTTTTTTAGGAATATTTGAAAGACTAAATAAATTAAACGAAATTTACACATATTTACGATACCTATGAAATCTACTCAAGCACATTATAAACAAATCACAGAAAATTGTAAAGAATTATTTATTAATAAGATGAGTGATTACGGTGCTGCATGGAGAATTCTTAGATTACCTTCACTTACGGATCAAATCTTTATTAAAGCTCAACGAATCAGAAGCATACAAGATAAAGAAGAGCAAAAAATAGAGGAGGGACAGGTAAGTGAATTTATAGGGATTATCAATTATTCTTTGATGGCTTTGATTCAATTTGAACTTGGAATAGCTGATCAACCTGATTTGAACCCAAAAGAGGTAATTGTACTATATGAAAAACATTTAGCCGAAACCTATCAACTTATGTTGGATAAAAATCATGATTATGGAGAAGCTTGGAGAGAAATGCGAGTTAGTTCTTTAACCGATTTGATTTTACAAAAACTCTTGAGAGTAAAACAAATTGAAGACAATCGAGGAAAAACTCTTGTGAGTGAAGGAATTGGTGCAAATTATCAGGATATCATCAATTATGCTGTTTTTGCTTTGATTCATCTGGATTCTTAAAATATGGTAAGGTTTGTTATTGAAAAAATTATTAGTGGAATCTTAACCCTTTTCGGTGTAGCTACCGTTGTTTTTTTCTTATTCAATGTACTTCCAGGTGATCCAGCTCAGATGGTTTTGGATCAAAACGCCACCGAACAACAGCTTTTAAAGGTTAAAAAAAAGTATGGGTTTGATTTGCCTATTGGAACTCAATATTTACTTTATTTGAATGACCTTTCGCCACTTTCTTTTCATTCAAAAGAACCCGATGCTTTCAGTTTCTATAAAAAAGATCAATTTGGAGGCTATCGAATTTTATCCTTTTCAAAAGTTGACGTAATTTTCAAAGTTCCCTACTTGAGAACATCTTATCAACGTCAAGGAAAAAATGTAGGCACAATTATAACTGAAACACTTCCAAACACAATGGTTTTAGCAGCTGCATCTATTGGGATTGCAATAATTTTTGGTTTTTTCTTTGGTATTGTTTCGGGAGTATACAAGGGTACATGGATTGATGCTTCAATTCAAATGATCAGCACCCTTGGAATGAGTATCCCCTCCTTTTTTAGCGCAATTCTTTTTTCTTGGTTTTTTGGGTATTTGCTATTTGAGTTTACCAATTTGAATACGACAGGTAGTCTCTTTGAATTGGATGATTATGGAGATCAGGTAGATTTACAATTCAAGAATTTGATTCTCCCTGCCTTTGTATTGGGAATTCGTCCCATAGCAGTAATTGTTCAATTGGTTCGAAGCGGTCTAATTGAGGTGTTGACACAAGATTATATTCGTACAGCAAAAGCCAAAGGCTTGTCTCAACAAGCAATAATTTACAGACATGCAATCAAAAATTCATTGAATCCGGTGATTACAGCTGTATCGGGTTTTTTTGCATCCATGCTCGCTGGTGCTGTCTTTGTCGAATATATTTTTGGGTGGCGTGGAATAGGGAAAGAAATTGTTATTGCTTTAAACACATTAGATATTCCTGTAGTGATGGGATCTGTTCTTATCATAGCAACTTTATTCATATTAATCAATATCTTTGTTGACTTGCTTTACGTGGTTATCGATCCACAGGCAAAACCATTTTAAATTAATCTAAAAAAAGAATATGCGTACTAAAATTGTAGCTGGAAACTGGAAAATGAATAATGATCAAAATGAAACAACTACTTTAATAAATGCACTAAAATCTCAAGACAATTTTGGCAACACACGTGTCATAATTGCCCCTTCATTTGTTCATTTAACTCAAGCTGTATCTTTAACAAATGATTGCGAAATTGAAGTTTCAGCACAAAACATGCACGAAGCTAAATCAGGTCCTTATACTGGAGAAATATCCCCTGCAATGTTGTCAAGTATTGATATTCGAACGGTAATTTTGGGACATTCAGAAAGAAGAGCTTATTTTGGTGAAAATGATGACACACTATCAAAAAAAGTTGTCAATGCCTTAGATCATGATATAGAAATTATCTTTTGTTTTGGAGAAGAACTTGAAGACCGTAAATCTGACAACCATTTTGAAGTTGTAAAAGCGCAAATAAGTAATGTTTTGTTTCAATTAAATGCAGCAGATTGGTCCAAAATAATTTTGGCTTACGAACCCGTTTGGGCCATTGGAACTGGTGAGACTGCTTCGCCGGATCAAGCTCAAGAAATGCATGCATTCATAAGAAATCTAATCCAAGATCAGTATGACGCTGAATTGGCAAATGAAACTTCTATTCTTTACGGTGGGAGTGTAAAACCTGGTAATGCTCAAGAGATTTTTTCAAAACTAGATGTAGATGGGGGTCTTATTGGGGGAGCAGCGCTGAATGCAGCTGACTTTACTACAATAGTTAAATCAATATAAATGTCAAAACCATACATTCAAATTTTATTCAAGCTTAAACCTCTTCAACCTGCTTCTGAGATTCTTATGGCAGAAATGGCTGAGGTCGGGTTTGAGAGTTTTGTAGAATTGGATGATGGACTAGAAGCATATATTCCAGAAGGGGATTGGAGGAAGAGTTTATTGGATAACATATCTTTCATCCAAAAATCTGAATACGATATCCAATATACCCAAGAAACAATTAATCCTAAAAATTGGAATGAGGTTTGGGAGTCAGATTTCAAACCCATTGTGGTAGATGAGCGCTGTGCTGTACGGGCAACATTTCATGAACCAATAGCTACTGAATATGAATTAATTATTACTCCAAAAATGAGCTTTGGTACAGGACATCACCAAACTACCCATATGATGTTAAAGTATCTTTTGGATACGGATATAGAGGGTAAATCAGTTTTGGATATGGGATGTGGAACAGGGGTCTTGGCCATATTAGCTGAAAAGAAAGGAGGAGGCCCTATCGATGCTATTGATATTGAACCATGGTGTTATGAAAACACTAAAGAAAATGCCTTATTGAATAACTGCAAGTCAATTCATTCCCATCAAGGAGATTCAAGTTTGCTGGTTGATAAAAAGTATGATGTGATTATTGCAAATATTAACAAAAATGTATTAATTCATGACATTTCGTTATATTCAGTTTGTTTGAATCCTGAAGGAACGCTTATTTTGAGTGGTTTTTACACCTCTGATCTCAAAGACATTCAGAATTCTTGTATCGGTGGTCAGTTGGATTATGTTTCACATCTTGAAAAACAAAATTGGGTTGCAGCAAAATTTAGCAAAAGATAAAATGGATTTAAATCCTGAGGAACAAGAGATAGGGGAGGTTGACGTACTTACACCAAAAGAATATCAAATTATTCTTTACAATGATGATGTAAATACTTTTGATCATGTCATCAATTGTTTGATCCGATATTGTGATCATACCCTTGAACAGGCCGAGCAATGCGCCTATATTGTTCATTACAAAGGGAAGTGTATAGTAAAAACAGGTTCCTTTCAGGATTTAGAACCTCGATGTACCTCCCTGCTTAAGGCTGGTTTGTCTGCTGAATTAGTTTAAAAAGTTTTGTAAAAACTCAACTTTTTGAGCCAATAAATAAAGGTTTAACGGAGTCTCAAAGTCTTTATAAACTGATGGATTTTATGTATTTTACACAAAAATTAAGTTTAAATTAAATTATAAAATTAAGACTTTTGTCTTAGTCATATTCTATCTAACGCATCTGATAAGTGCATAAAACAAAATAAAAATGAGTGAAAGTATTCATCAATTTACGACCAATGACCTTTCTGGAAAAGATTTTGATTTAGAATCTTTAAAAGGTAAAAAAGCAATGATTGTTAATACAGCTTCAAAATGTGGTTTAACCCCTCAATACAAGCAGCTACAAGCAATGTATGAAACTTATAAACCTGAAGGATTTATAATCATTGGTTTTCCTGCGAATAATTTTATGGCACAAGAGCCTGGATCCGACACTGAAATTGCAGATTTTTGTGAAGCTAATTACGGAGTAACTTTTCCGATGATGTCAAAAATCAATGTAGTGGGAGAGGAGATGGACCCTATTTATAAGTTCTTAACTCAAAAAGAAAAAAATGGAGTAATGGATTCAAAAGTAACATGGAATTTTCAAAAATATTTATTGAATGAAGAAGGGATTTTAGAAAAAGTAATCGACCCCCGAACCTCCCCAGATGATTCCGAAGTAATAGATTGGATCACAAGTAAATAACATAGAATGAAAAAGAGTAAAGTCCAAACGATTTGCGTTCATGAAGGACAGTTGTTAGATGAGCAATATAAGGGTGCAATTTCCCCCCTTTATATGGCTACAGCCTACGCCTATAGTGGGGTCGAAATAAACCGCTATCCACGTTATTTCAATACGCCCAATCAAGTAGGACTAGCAAAAAAAATATCAGCCCTAGAAGGAGCAGAGCAGGGATTGATTTTTGGGTCGGGAATGGCAGCGGTTTCTACAGCTTTATTGTCTCATCTCAGGGCTGGAGATCATGTAATTCTTCAAGAAGACTTGTATGGAGGTACAACGAATTTGGTGGTCGAAGAATTTAAAAAGTTTGAGATTGAATATTCGTTTACCAAAGGGCTGAAAAAAGATGATTTTGAGGTTTTGATTAAAAAGAACACTCAGGTAATTTATCTGGAAACACCCAGTAATCCTTTGATGAAAATTGTTGACCTAGAAGCAATTGCATTATTGGCGCGTTCAAAAGGACTGATTACTATGATAGACAACACCTTTGCATCTCCAATCAATCAGAATCCGATAACATTTGGTATTGATGTTGTAATTCATAGTGCTACCAAATATTTAGGAGGGCATAGCGATATATTGGCTGGTGTGGTGGTAGGCTCAGAAAAGCAAATGAATATTGTTTTTCAGATGGCAAAAAACTTGGGAGGAAGTTTGAGTGATTATGCGGTTTGGCTTTTAGAAAGGAGTATCAAAACCTTATCCCTACGAGTAAATGCACAAAATCAAAATGCAATAGAATTGTCAAGGTTTTTACAAGGAAAATCTTCTGTCGATGCAGTTTATTATCCAGGACTTGAAAGTCATCCCGACCACAATTTAGCCAAAACCCAAATGAAGGGTTTTAGCGGAATGTTCTCTTTTGAATTGAATACATCTTATGACTTGGATATTTTTCAGCAAAATTTAAAACTCATTAAACCCGCTATGAGTCTTGCAGGTGTTGAGAGTACCTTAACAATTCCTTGCAAAACATCTCACAGTCTTTTGTCGTCAGAAGATCGATTAGCACAGGGTATTCAAGATAATTTAATACGTTTTTCCTCAGGGATAGAGCATGTGGAAGACTTAAAAGAAGACATCAATAGTGCTTTAAAAAAATCAAAGAAATGAAGGTAGATATTTTAGCTTTTGGCGCACATCCTGATGATGTTGAACTGGGTTGTGCAGGTAGTATTTTAACGTCAATTAATGAGGGTAAAAGTATAGGTATTGTAGACTTGACACGAGGAGAGTTGGGAACCCGAGGTGATTTAAAAACTCGGAATAGAGAAGCTAAAAATGCTGCTGCAATTTTGGGAGTTTCTTTCCGTAAAAACTTAGGCTTTAGAGATGGTTTTTTTGTTAATGATGAAACTCATCAACTTGAGATAATTAAACTCATACGAACCCATAAGCCCAATGTGGTTTTATGCAATGCAGTTGATGACCGCCATATTGATCATACCAAGGGTAGCAAGCTAGTTAGTGATGCATGTTTTTTATCGGGATTAATCAAAATTGACACCCAACAAGAGGTTTGGAGACCCAAGCAAGTTTATCACTACATTCAGTGGAAAGATATTGAGCCGGATTTTGTGGTTGATGTATCCCAATTTATAGACCAAAAAGTTGAAGCAATAAAGGCATACAAAAGCCAATTTTTTGATGCCAGTAATAAAGCTCCTCAAACCCCCATAAGTACTCAAAACTTTCTAGATAGTGTTCGTTATCGTGCTCAGAATTTAGGGAGATTAGCTGGAGTAGATGCAGCAGAAGGTTTTACTACCGAGCGAGTAGCTGGAATACAGTCCTTTAACAATTTGTTTTAAAATCTTTTTTTTGGCTTTGGAGAGGTCGAAAAAAGTATTAAATTTGCCGCAGAAACGGTGGTTGTAGCTCAGTTGGTTAGAGCGCCTGATTGTGGTTCAGGAGGTCGGCGGTTCGAGACCGCTCTTCCACCCGCTTAAGCCCTTCGAAAGAGGGGCTTTTTTTATGGGCTCTACCCACTGTTCTTCCAAAAAATGAAATTTCCTCACAGATAGATTTATATTTTAAATTTACGAAATCCTTAGCACTTCTTTCCACGAATATTCCACAAATATTCCATTTTCTTCCATCACACCCCTTCTTGCAGAACGGGATGTAAATCCTTTGGTAATATAATGTTATTTAATTTTCATATAAACTCATATCCAAATTTAAAGAATCAAAATAAAGAATTCTATTTAAAGAACAACTCAATGTTTTATCTCTTATTTCGTTTGAAAT